>NZ_KV835834.1:566-47548 GCF_001838135.1 Neisseria sp. HMSC078H04 | reverse complement strand
GGCCGTCTGAAAAATATTTTTCAGACGGCCTTTTAAATAAAACACTGATAGATAAAATTCTTTATTGACAGATATTCAAGCTATCCCTTCTCTCCCTCTCGGAAAAAGTAAGACTCAACCCATTTCCCAATCAAAGAATCTTTACTAAATTTAACTAAAATATAAACTAATTGATTTTTATAAAATCCTATTAATTTTAGACTGGAATAAAACAGAATATATTTATTAATATTCATTAAGAATTTGATAATCATTATTATAATAATTAGAATAAGCAGTCAATTTTTTACTTAGGAAAAATCATGAATAAGGTCTCCTCTCCTGTATTCCGCCTTAGTATCATTACACTCGCATTATCAACAAGCTTCGCTCATGCCGAAAATTTGCAACCCGCAGAAACTGCCGAGCTGAATGAAATTAAGGTTACCGGTACTGCCGTACCGACTCGTGTAACCCGCAACCAGCTCGACCGCGAAATTTCGACCGATTTAAAACAAGTCATGAAAGACCAAATCGGTATGGATGTCGGTGGCGGCAACGGCGTGGCGCAGTTTTACAGCATCCGCGGCGTTGGTGAAGACAAAATTAACCTAGAAGTCGACAATACCAGCCAATCCACAAAAATCTTCCACCACCAAAGCCGCTTCCAGCTTGATCCTGCTTTGGTGAAAAGCATCAACGTCGAAAAAGGCACAGGCGCAGCAAGCGCAGGTTTGGGTGCGGTCGGCGGTACCATCCGCGTAACAACGGTTGACGCAAAAGACCTGCTGACCGACGGCAAACCTTTTGGTTTCAAACTGGGTGCAGGCTTGAGCAGCAATAAAGGCTCAACCGGCAGCGCAGCGGTTTACGGCTATCAAAACGGCTTCGATGCCCTGTTTGCAGGCAACTTCCTCAACAACCGCGACTACAAAGACGGTAACGGCAATGTCAACCTCGGCAGTCGTCTGAAACAGCACAGCTACCTCGCCAAACTCGGCTACGATTTCAACGACGACCACGGCATCCGCCTGACCTACCGTCAGGAATACCAAAAAGGCAACCGCACCGACAAAGCCGAGTTCCAAAACGTTGACAGCTACATCGGCGTGGACGGCACTTATCAAAAAGAACAAACCTACAATCTGGAATACCGCGGCCGCAACGTCGGCTTCATCGACAAAATCGATGCCAACGTCTTCCAAATCAATACCGACGACACCAAACCGCCTAAAGGCGCCCCTTCTCCAAAAGCCCAAGCTTCGGGCACTGCACAAGGCGGCGTTCCCATCGGCAAGCTTGAGTTAAGCAAAATCAAAGCAACCGGCGCAAATCTGAACCTCGCCAGTTCTTTCGGCGACGGACACATGGTGAAATACGGCGTCAACTACCGCCATGAAACCTCCGAGCCTTCCGACAAAGGAGCATGGCTGAAGATTCTCGGCCTGTATGACCGCGACAAAGAGAAAAAAGCCGAATACGGCGTGTACGCAGAAGGCATTTGGAACCTGCACCCCGTTACCCTGACCACCGGCCTGCGTTACGACCATTTCAAATACAACGCCGCCAGCAAACAAAGCGCGTCGCACGGTCAGCTCAACCCTAGCATCGGCGCGATTTGGGACATCAACGACAACTTCTCCCTCTTGGCAAACCTCAATCAGGCAAGCCGTGCGCCCCGCCTGAACGAAGCCCTGTTGGCTAACGAACGCGCAGGCGCCGCCGCCGATTTGGACAGCAACCTCAAAGCCGAAACCGCCCGCCGTGCTGAAATTGGCTTCAAATGGCGCAACGACAACTTCAACGTCAGCGGCAGCGTGTTCCACCAACGCATCAAAGACCTCATCGTCTATCGTTGGGCAAAAATCAACAACAACACCGCCTCCATCACCGAACGCGGCAAGATTTACAACGGCGGCACGCTCAAAACCTACGGCTACGAACTTGACGCATCCTACCGCTGGGGCGGCCTGACCGCGCGCGCCGGCGTGTCTTACGTCAAACCCCGTCTGAACGGAGAAATGTACTACGGCGAAAGCCCGATTCAAGCGGAAGACCACGAAAGCTCGTTCACCTTCTGGAACACCGGCCGCCAATGGCTGACCGGCCTGTCTTATCAGTTTGAAAACCCCAAACTTGAAATCGGCTGGCGCGGCCGCTACGCCCAAAGCGTGAAATACACCGACGTCGCCCGCGGACAAGGCACGATACACGGCAAGAAAGCCGGTTACGGCGTACACGACATCTACGCCAACTGGCAGCCGCTGAAAAAAGACAACCTGAACGTCAACTTCGCTGTCAACAACATCGGCAACAAGCAATACCGTTCACACAGCCAACGCTTCCCCGACGGCAACGGACGCGTGCCCTTCTACGAACGCGGCCGCGAGTTTGCCTTGGGTGTGAACTATCGTTTCTGATGATATGAACGACGTTATAAAGAAATTAAAGGCTGTCTGAAATTCAATTTTCAGACGGCCTTTTATAATTCGTAGACAATTTGATTTTAAAGTGTTTCCTCTCCCTTGCTAGTTACACAACGGATTATTCAGTCTTCAAATCGTCTCCATTGGACTTCTTTTCCGAATCGGTCATGATTTGATTCCTTCTGAAAACTGACTACCAATTCTTCCAATATAAATAAAATATTATATAGATCATCTCCAGTGCCGTCTGAAAATATCAGGCTGTATTTTTACATTTAACCATGCCGTTGGAGATTGATTCTATTTGTGCGTTTAAAAAATACAATGCAAATATTCATTACACTTTTACTGTAAACCATTTGACAAAGTCATCTTTAAAGCTATAATATTTCTCATATATTATTTTTGTTATATATGTTTATTTATAGACAATCCATTCTTAAACAAGGAGCAATAAAATGAAACGAAACTTGGGTACTTTAGATCGCGTAATCCGTATTGTTATCGGCGTAGCGCTGATTGCTGCAGCCGCTACCGGACAAATTGGCTGGTGGGGTTGGCTGGGCATCATCCCCCTGGGTACAGCACTGATTGGCAACTGTGCGCTGTACAGCTTATTGGGCATCAACACCTGCCGCATCAACAAAAAATAACGAAGGCAAAACATGAGTACGGTCGGACAACTTCCGCGAATCACGCCTTCCGAAGCAATGACAAAAATCCGTGAGGGCGCGTTGGCAGTGGACATCCGAAGCCAAGCCGAATATCGGGGCGGACATATTGGCGGTGCATTATCCCTTCCACCTGAACAGCAGCGAGACAAACTGCCTGATGATACAGCCCCATACCTGATTTTTTATTGCCTGAGCGGTAAACGTACAACACGGGCAGAAACAATATTGTCAGCGCTTGGCCAAGGCCGCGAATGCTATATTTTAGAAGGCGGCTTACAGGCATGGAAAGCTGCAGGGCTTCCTATTGTTGCCAACCGTGCCGCACCGGACATCATACGGCAGGTGCAAACCATAGCGGGCAGTTTGATTCTGTTGGGCGTGCTGGCAGGTTGGCTGGTATCGCCTTGGTTTTATCTGATAGACGTGATGGTCGGCGCAGGTCTGTTAACGGCCGGACTAACCGGATTCTGCGGCATGGCACGCCTGCTAGCCAAAATGCCATGGAACCATTAAGCAAAGGCCGTCTGAAAGTTGCTGCTAAGGTCATTATGACTGATAATTCGACCTCCTCATTTGCCGAAAAGCGCGAAAAATGACTATTGCCGACAATCAACCTCCCTACGAAGAAGCCAGCGCTTTTCTCAAACTTCTGGCCAATCCCAACCGCCTCGCCGTATTGTGCAAACTACATGAAAGGCCGCACAATGTAACTGAGTTGGCTGAATCATCCGGACTGCCGCAAGCGGCAATGTCCAGCCAATTAGCGCTACTGCGTGAAGCCGGTTTGGTATCGTTTGAAGTGAACCATCGGGAAAGGCAATATTATATTGCCGACCCCCGAGTTAACGAGATGATACAGCTGCTGTATTTTTTTTTCTGTGCAGGAAAAGATTGAAATATTATCGAAATAGGATAGCCAAAAAATCTATCCATTTATAATTTTAAAGGCCGTCTGAAAATTTTTCAGACGGCCTTTATTGTATTTATTTTCAGATGACCTTTTTATACTGCTTCTATATTTACACTTAAAGCCCGCGTGCCTGTGCACCTCACACACCCTGTCTCTACAGGTTTAATACGTACTACAGCTTGCTTGCTTTAAATAAATGCTTCTTCAAATAAATGCTTTGCCCAAAAGCTTCTAAGTTTATGACTTTTCCAGATAAAATATATTTTTCAAGAGGATAGACAATTTTTTTTATCTCCTCGCTAGATAAAAAAGGAGCTTCATCCTTTTCTGCAAATTTCTGACCGAATAAGTAATAAACGTCAGTTAACCAGCTTTCAGTTATTGGTAAATGCTCAAAGAATTCCGATTCAATTAATAAATCTGTATAGTTTGGTTGTTTTTCTTTTTCTCTATAACCTAGTGAATTAAACAAAATAAGAAATTGAATGTGTGGTGGTGTCAATCCTCGAATTAGACCAAAATATTCTTTTTTGTCATGATAACTTATTTTGCTACTTGTTGAAATTATTTTCAAAAGTCTAAATAATGTGATTAAGTACGGTTTCAATTTATGATGTAAATCAATTTCTTTTACAACTTCTTCGTTGAAATTTATTTCGAACTGAGCTTCATTTCTTAAGTTACACTCATCTTTTAGGAAATTATTTTTAAATAAATCAATAATATGTTTATTTAAAATTAGCAGGTCATAATATTTATTTGAAATTTTTGAGTTATTATTTTCAAACTCAATTATTTCCTTTAATAGTTTGTTATTTTCTTCTAATAGCACCTTAAATAGACTATGAAATTCATTATTTTTTTGATTTTTATAAGTTAAACCACTGAAGCATATCAAACCAAAAGCAGAAGCGATTGTACCTACTGTAATAAGCCAATTTGTAAAATCATTTTTTTCAATTTTCCAGTCGTAGGCCGCAAAAATAGCATAAAATGCACCAATACAAGCTAATATAGTTAAGAAAATATAAAAAATAAGAGTACAATATTTATTAATTTTTTCATCAGTATTTTTTAAAGGATCCATGAATTATTTCCAGAAAAAAATGAAAATTAAAATTTAGTTTCAGCAGCCGTAGGTCGGATTCTTAAAGCCAACATTTTGGGCTGCAGGCCGTCTGAAAATTTTTCAGACGGCCTTTTGTCCTTCATCCTTACTTAACCATCACCCTTTCTTTCAAAGTCTTCAATACGTTCTTCACTGTATTAATCCGCACTTCGATATTTTCCATCTCGGCTGTAAACCTCAACTTATCTGCTCCAGCAAGGCGGTATTTTTTGTCGTTCTGAATCAGCAGGATGATTTCGGTTGGATCAACATTATTGTTTTTGCCAAAGGTTACCGTTACCGCTTCGCTGGTCGCATCAATGGCATCGATACCCAATTCTTTTGCCGCAAGTCGCAAGTGGTGGCTTTCAATAAGGGTTTTGACGGGTTGTTCGGGCAAGCCGAAGCGGTCGACAAGTTCTTCGTGTATGGCGTTGATTTGCTGCACGGTTTCGCAGACGGCGAGGCGTTTGTAGAGGACGAGGCGCTCGTGGATGTCGGGGCAGTAGTCTTCGGGCAATAAAGCCGGGCTGTGCAGTTTGATTTCGGTGGTAATGCCCAATGGCGCGTCAAGGTCGGGTTGGCGGCCTTTTTTGAGGTCGCGCACGGCTTGCTTGAGCATTTCGGTGTAAAGCGTGAAGCCGACCTGTATCATTTCGCCGGACTGCCCTTCGCCGAGGATTTCGCCTGCGCCGCGGATTTCCAAATCCTGCATGGCGAGGGTGAAACCTGCGCCGAGTTCGTCTGCCGCCGCGATGGCGTCGAGGCGTTTTTCTGCGTCTTTGGTGATGTATTCGGGCGTGAGCAGGTAGGCGTAGGCTTGGTGGTGGCTGCGGCCGACGCGCCCACGAAGCTGGTGCAGTTGCGCCAGCCCGAATTTGTCGGCGCGGTTGATGATGATGGTGTTGGCGTTGGGGATGTCGATGCCGGTTTCGATGATGGTGGAACAGAGCAACACGTTAAATCGTTGCTGCAAAAAGTCGCGCATGACTTGTTCCAGCTCGCGCTCGCGCAGTTGTCCGTGCGCCACGCCGATGCGGGCTTCGGGCAGCAGGGTTTCCAGCCGCTCACGCATATTCTCAATCGTATCTACTTCATTGTGCAGGAAAAACACTTGTCCGCCGCGTTTGAGTTCGCGCAATACGGCTTCGCGCACGCTGCCTTCGCTGAAGGGTTTGACAAAGGTTTTGACGGCGAGGCGGCGGCTGGGCGCGGTAGTAATCAGCGAGAAATCGCGCAGACCTTCGAGCGCCATGCTGAGGGTGCGTGGAATCGGTGTGGCGGTCATGGTGAGGATATCGACATTGGCACGCAGGCGTTTGAGCTGCTCTTTTTGACGCACGCCGAAGCGGTGTTCTTCGTCGATAATCACTAAACCTAAATTTTTGAATTTTATGTCGTCCTGCACCAGTTTGTGCGTGCCGATAACGATATCGACCGTGCCGTCCGCCATGCCCTCTAGCGCGGCTTTGGTGGCTTTGCTGTTGTTGAAACGTGAAAGGCTGGCGACTTTCACGGGGAAATCGGCAAAGCGGTCGGCGAAGTTTTGCGCGTGTTGTTCTACCAGAAGCGTGGTCGGGGCGAGTACGGCGACCTGTTTGCCGCCCATCACCGCCACAAACGCGGCGCGCAGGGCGACTTCGGTTTTGCCGAAACCGACATCGCCGCACACGAGGCGATCCATCGGCTTCGCCTGCGTCAAATCTTTAATCACGGCGGCGATGGCGGCTGCCTGGTCTTCGGTTTCCTCGTAGCCGAAGCCGTCGGCAAACGCCTGATAGTCCATCTCGTTGATTTCAAACTTGTGTCCCGATTGGGCAGCGCGTTGGGCGTAGAGGTTGAGCAATTCGGCTGCGGTGTCGCGCGCTTTCTCAGCGGCTTTGCGCTTCGCCTTGTTCCACGCGCCGCTGCCGAGCTTGTGCAAAGTAACGTTTTCATGCGCCTGGCCGGAGTAGCGGCTGATTAAATGCAGTTGCGAAACAGGCACATAAAGCTGCGCTTCGCCTGCGTATTCGAGCAACATCATTTCGTTGGTTTCGTCGCCCAAGTCCATTGTGACCAAGCCCATATATCGGCCGATGCCGTGTTCTTCGTGAACGACAGGATCGCCGATATTGATTTCGGCAAGGTCGCGCAACAGGCCGTCTGAAACGGCAGCGTGTTTCTTACGATGATGTTTGCGCGAGCGGGCAACATATTGATAAAGATCGGATTCGGTAATGACCGCGATGTTTTGATCTTCTAATTTAAACCCGTAAGCCAACGGCGCCACTGTAATCATCAGCGGCTCATGCGCCGACAAAAAGCCCTGCCAGTCGGACACGCTTTTGGCTTTCAAACCGTTTTGCTGCAAGAAACCGAGCATGGTTTCGCGCCGTCCCAAACTTTCGGCGCACAGCAAAATTCGTCCGTTAAAGGCCGTCTGAAAATCCTTCAATGCCTGCAACGGTTCATCTGCTTGGCGGTTGACGGCCAAGTTTGGCAACGTATGTTCATCACTAAAAATATCCGGCAATACCTGACCATAATTTTTCAGACGGCCTGCAAAAACATCGGCAGAGAGATACAAATGCTGTGGAAGCAAAGGCGGATAGGTTTCGTCTCCCTGCGCCATGGCGTAACGCGATTTGACGTCGCTCCAAAAACGGTTTGCCTCGGCATGAACGTCGCCCAAAGAGACAAACAACGCATCTTCGCCGATATAGTCAAACAGCGTTTCCAGCTCGTTTTCAAAAAACAGCGGCAGATAATATTCCACGCCCGCGCCGAAATGGCCGTTGCTGACGGCTTTGTACACAGCCGCATCGTTCGGATTGCCATCGACTTCTTCGCGGAAGCGGCTGCGGAAAATCTTTTGCGCCTCGCTGTCGGTGGGGAACTCGTGTGCCGGCAGCAGGCGGATTTCGGAAACGGGGGAAATGGTGCGTTGCGTTTCGGTGTCAAAGGTTTTAATGCTGTCGATTTCATCGTCAAACAAATCGATGCGGTACGGCATTTCGCTGCCCATCGGGAACAAATCGACAATGCCGCCGCGCACGGCAAATTCGCCTGCAGCGACAACGTGGGAAACATGGTTATAACCTGCATCCACCAAATCGCTTTTCAGACGGCCTATATCTAAAGTCTGCCCTGTTTTCAGCCAAAACGTGCGCCCTGCCAGAAACGGCACAGGCGGCAGCTTCTGCATAGCCGTGGCAACCGGCACGAACAACACGTCCGCCGCGCCGCTCTTAATCTGCCACAATGCCGATAAGCGCTCCGACACCAAATCCTGATGCGGCGAAAAACGCTCGTAAGGCAGCGTTTCCCAGTCAGGCAGGAACACGGCCGTATCGTGTGGACGGAAAAACAGCCAGGCCGTCTGAAGGCGTAGCGCCTGTTCCGCATCTTGGGTCAAGACAACCTTGAGCTGCTTATGCGGCAGATAACGCGCCAAAGCCAAAGGCAGCGAGCCTTGAGACAGATTGAGCCAACGGGATTTTTCACGGGGTTTGGGAATCGGATAGGTCATGATAAAATAGTTTGTAATAAATAAATACAAGCACCATAGGCCGTCTGAAAAATTTTCAGACGGCCTTTAGCGATTAAATAGATTTTCAATTTTACTGGATACAGGTTTAAAAGAATATAAGGCCTTACATTCAGACGGCCACACCCGCCAGTTTTCCAATAAATCCGGTTATCACCAATGCCGCAACGCCCCATAGGCACACGCGCAAAACGGCAGGAACGACAGGTGCCCCTCCGAGTTTGGCGGAGGCATAGCCCAGTCCTGCCAGTCCGCACAAAGTGGAAACTGCCAAGGCCGGAACAATGGCGGTAGAAGCTGTCAATGCGACCAGTAAAGGCAAAATTGCGCCGGCACAAAATGAAGCGGCAGAAGCCAGCGCGGCCTGTATGGGTTGGGCGGCAGAGGTTTCGGTAATGCCGATTTCGTCACGTGCGTGGGCGGCGAGTGCATCGTGCTCCATCAAGGCTTTGGCCACCTCTGCGGCGAGCGGGTCGGACAAACCGCGGCGGCGGTAAATTTCCGTCAGCTCTTCCAACTCCGCATCAGGATTATTTGCCAATTCGTAGCATTCTTTGTGTAAATCGGCTTTTTCCGTATCCGATTGGCTGGACACGGAAACGTACTCCCCCGCCGCCATTGACACCGCGCCCCCGATAAGCGCCGAAACGCCGGTCAACAGCAGGGTTGGGAAATCTGGCGCGGCAGCGGCTACGCCCGTCAACAGCGAGGCAGTGGAAATCAGGCCGTCATTGGCACCCAATACGCTTGCCCGAAGCCAGTTGTTGCGGTCGCTGAAATGACGTTCGCTGTGGTGTGAATACATATATGCTCCGATAAATTGGCGGTTTCCAAATGATAACATTGTATTGTTTTTTGAAATCCATGTCAGTTTATCCCTTCAAATCAAGCATCCTTAAATCTTTCTGCGGCCATTTCAAACCATAAAAGCCAACACTCCTCTTTGGATTTTTTCAGACGGCCTGAACGCTTTTACAAGTAAATTTATTGTTCCAAGTCATGGCATTATTACAAGACAGTTTTGTACTGCTTGGTTTATCGGCTTAAAGATGCTATCTTTATGAATCTTTCCACTCCTCAATCCATTGAAAGGATGTATCATGGCCGAAGAAAACAAAATCAAAGTAAACGATTTGCCTGAAGATAAAAAAGAGCAAACCGAAGAAACCGAGCTGCCCGTTATCAACAACGAAGAAAAACGCGGCGGTCATGGCGAAGGCGGTTGCTGCGGCGCATGCGGCGGCTAAATCTTCCCGATAAAGCCTCCGAGGCCGTCTGAAAAGTCTTACTTTTCAGACGGCCTTTTCCTTTCTAAACACTTACAGGTAAATCAATGAAAGGATGCGGGAGAAGAATTTAAACACAACCGCGTTTGTGCTACATTCACATCTTTACAAACCACAACAATCTGCCCCCGCAGACACACAAGGAAGAAAAAAATGTTTTGGTATATCGTCAGCTTTTTCGCCATTATCGTTTCCCTGCTCGCCCTCTGGGTCAACGCCAGCGCGTTCGGTATGCAGGACGACGGCACGCCGCAATCCGAATATGAAAAAATGTTGGGTTTGGGTGCGAAATTGAAAGATAAAGAGACAGCCGCAAAAGAGCGCGAAGCGGCGCGCTTTCACCCTGACGATTAAGCCTTATTAACTGGACAATCTTGCCGAACTGGGCTAATGTTCCAAACGCATAATGCACACCAACACAACTATACGAGAAGGTAAGAGAAATGACTGTACGAATCGAACACGATTTACTGGGCGACCGCGAGATCCCTGCTGAAGTATATTGGGGCATCCATACTTTGCGCGCCATTGAAAACTTTAAAATTTCCACACAAAAAATTTCCGACGTACCGCAATTTGTCCGCAGCATGGTCATGGTTAAAAAAGCCACTGCGCAAGCCAACGGCGCATTGGGTGCCATCAAGCCGGAAATCGCGGCCGCCATCGAAAAAGCCTGCGATGAAGTATTGGTCAAAGGCCGCTGCCTCGACCAATTCCCGTCCGACGTTTATCAAGGCGGCGCCGGTACTTCGGTCAACATGAATACCAACGAAGTCATTGCCAACCTCGCATTGGAAGTCTTGGGTCACGAAAAAGGCCACTACGACATCGTCAATCCGATGGACCATGTCAACGCCAGCCAATCCACCAACGATGCCTACCCTACCGGCTTCCGCCTTGCCGTGTATTACAGCATCGGCGAATTGCTCGACAAACTGGCCATCCTGAAAAACGCCTTTGCCGCCAAAGCCGAAGAGTTTAAAGATGTTTTGAAAATGGGCCGCACCCAGCTTCAAGATGCTGTGCCGATGACTGCCGGCCAAGAATTCCAGTCTTTCCAAGTGTTGTTGGAAGAAGAAATCCTCAACCTAGACCGCACCCGCTCCCTGCTGCTTGAAGTCAACCTCGGCGCCACCGCCATCGGTACAGGCGTGAATACGCCTAAAGGCTATGCAGCTTTGGTTGTTGAGAAACTCTCCGAAGTCAGCGGTCTGCCTTGCAAACTGACTGAAAACCTGATCGAAGCGACCTCCGACTGCGGCGCATATGTAATGGTACACGGCGCATTGAAACGCACAGCCGTCAAACTGTCCAAAATCTGTAACGACTTGCGCCTGCTCTCTTCCGGTCCACGTGCCGGTTTGAAAGAAATCAACCTGCCTGAATTGCAGGCCGGTTCTTCCATCATGCCAGCCAAAGTCAATCCCGTGATTCCCGAAGTCGTCAACCAAGTCTGCTTCAAAGTCATCGGCAACGACACCACCATCACTTTCGCAGCCGAAGCAGGTCAGTTGCAGCTGAACGTTATGGAGCCGGTCATCGCCCAATGTATGTTTGAAACCATTTCCCTCTTGGGCAACGCCGCGGTCAACCTAGCCGACAAATGCGTCAAAGGCATTACGGTCAACCGCGAAATCTGCGAACGCTACGTTTTCAACTCCATCGGTTTGGTTACTTATTTGAATCCGTACATCGGCCACCACAACGGCGACTTGGTCGGCAAAATCTGCGCCCAAACCGGCAAAGGCGTGCGCGAAGTCGTACTGGAGCGCGGTTTGTTGAGCGAAGAAGAGCTCAACCGCATCCTCTCTCCTGAAAACCTGATTAATCCTCATCTGTAATCAGGATTTGAAATCAAAGGCCGTCTGAAACTTTAAACGTTTAAAGTTTCAGACGGCCTTTTCGTATTAATATTGATATTTATCGAATTTTTTTGCGAAATTCAGAATTAAAAGATAGCCTGACCGTCAGGTTTGATTTAACATGGTGTTGCCCCAGCCTGTTTCCTCATTAAGGTTATGCCGGTAATGATACCTCAAAAGGAACCGGATATTGGAATAACATCTTCATTTATTAGGAAAACCAGATGAATCAAATTACACGCGAACAAATGCTGCAAGTATTCGAAAATCGCTGTTCCACCCGTTATTACGATCCCAACAAAAAAATCAGCCAAGAAGATTTTGCAGCGATTTTAGAATTTGCCCGCCTCTCGCCCAGCTCTGTCGGCTCCGAGCCATGGAAATTCTTGGTGATTCAAAACAAAGCCCTGCGTGAGAAAATCAAGCCTTTCAGCTGGGGGATGCAATCCCAACTGGACGACTGCAGCCATCTGGTGATTATCCTTGCCAAGAAAAATGCCCGTTACGATACCCCGTTCTTCCGCAGTGTTGCCGAACGCAGAGGCCTGCAAGGAGAGCAGCTGGAAAAAGCGTTGGCAAGATACAAAAGCTTCCAAGAAACCGACATTAAAATTGCCGACGACCAACGCACACTCTTTGACTGGAGCGGCAAGCAGACCTATATTGCTTTGGCCAATATGCTTACAGGTGCAGCGGCCATCGGCATCGATTCCTGCCCAATCGAAGGCTTCAACTACGACAAAATGAACGAAGTATTGGCAGCAGAAGGCCTGTTTGATGCCAACGAATGGGGCGTATCCGTAGCGGCAACATTCGGCTATCGCGCCAAAGAAATCACTAAAAAATCACGCAAACCGATTGAAGAAATGGTGACTTGGGTCGAATAAGCAGTTTGTATTCTCAGGGCGGTGAATGTCGCCCTTTTACTTTTTTAAAATAGTGAAGTAAATTCCGTAACAACAAATACTTCTAAATTTAAAAAATCAAAAGGCCGTCTGAAACCATGTGTCAGAAATCTTAGATTTCATTTCACACCGTTTCAGACGGCCTGATTTAATACGCTTCTACTTAAAACGATACTTTCAAACTGCCGTAGAAGGCACGGCCATGCTCGTTATAAGTTTGTGCTCCGGCAGTTGTGCGGTACAGTTTTTTGTCAAACAGATTGCTGATACCGCCACGGAGGGCCACACGTTTGTTCCAGTTGTAGCCTGCATTGATGCCCCAAATGCCGTAAGAGCCGACTTGCGTTTGGTTATGTTCAGAAGACAACGCTGCCACGCCTGCACGCGGATTGCCGTTTTGCTCCAAACGGTTGACTGCCACGCCGCGCGGCTTGGTGCGGCCGTAGTGGGTAAAGGTCAGGTTGGCATCGAAGCGTTCGTTCGGTGTCCAAGACAGTGTGCTGTTGATGGTGTGTTTCGGCACCAAAGACAATGGATTGCCTTGATAATCTTCGGATTTGTGCATGTAAGTGAAATTGTTGCTCCACTTGAGTGTGTCATGCAACGGAATCACCAAGTTGCCTTCGATACCCGAAATCGTCGCTTTCGGCGTATTTTCCCATTGCAGGAGCCAGTTGCCGATATTGCTGGTGGCAATAAGCTGGTCGCCGATCACGATTTTATTGCGGTACGCATTATGGAAATAAGTCGCGGAAGCCTGCCAGCCGTTTTTGTTGAACTCAAGACCAATCTCTTTATTGATGCTGGTTTCAGGTTTCAAATTGCTGTTGCCCATGTAGTAGCAGCGAACACTGTTCGGCGCATTGAGCGGACAACCCTGACCGCGTGTGTACAGGATAAAGTCAGGATTGGTTTGATACAAATTTGGCGCTTTGTACGCACGGGCAACACCGCCTTTGACCAACCAATTTTCGCCGATTTGATGCGAGAAATTCAAAGCCGGACTCCAGTTGCTACCGCTGTCGCTGTTGTGGTCAAAACGGATAGCCGGAATCAGATGGGTTTTGTCGGTCAATGAAATATTGCCTTCAACGTATGCCGCCCAGTTGCGTTGAGATGCCTTACTACCGCGCGTTGCGGAGATGCCGTTAAACGCATCGGTTTTGCCTTGGTCTTTAAATCCCTGAGTATTGGAGGCAGGATCGTCCAATTTGCTGTCAGTAAATTCTGCACCAACCGTCAACACGTTATCGACACCAAGTTTAAACGGAATATTCGCTTCGCTGCTGAAACGCAGGTTTTTCAGACGGCTTTGAACAAAATCCAAGCCTGTATAGCTGCCTTCCGGACCACCGGCCAAACCTTCAGGCAAGTGGCTGTTGACTGTACGCTCATAACTGATCACGTTTTTGGTATCGCCCCATTCCCATGCGCCATCATGCGTTAAAGAATAAGCAGAACGGTATAAGCGGGCAGTTTCGGCTTTACTGTCGGCCAGAGAATTAACCAAAGCAGAACGTGGATTGCTGTTTTGCGTATCGCCGTTGTAGATATTGCCCTGACGGCTGTAGCTGCTGTCTAAAATCAGCGTTTGCGCTGGGCTGATTTTCCATTGCAGACGGCCGGCAATGTCTTTATTGCGTACGCCTTCGACACCGGCCGCGCTGTCGTTGCCGTGTCCTGCATTGATATCGGCCGCATCTGCATCCGTTTTATTCAGGTTGCCGTAAATGCGGAAGCCCAAAGTATCTTGAATAATCGGACCGCTCAAATTAAAGCCGATACGGCGGGTTGCGCCCTCTTTGCTGTCTTGCGGTTGATTGGCGTAAAGATTGACTTGGCCTTTAAATTCTTTAGACACTTTTTTGGTAACAATATTGACCACGCCGCCCATCGCACCCGACCCGTAACGTGTTGCCGCCGGGCCGCGCAAAACGGTGATGGATTCGATTTCTTCAACCGGCACCCAGTTGCTGTCGCCACGCGTATTGCGTTCACCGCGCATACTGATACGCTCGGACTGGCGCGAATTAACCGGCTTGCCGTCAATCAAAATCAAAGTGTTTTCAGGACCCATACCGCGCAAGTCGATTTGGCGTTTGTTGCCACGCTGACCTGTTGCCGTATTGCCGGTCAGGTTGACGCCCGGCATGGTGCGGACAAATTCGGAAATATCGTTGACTGCAGGACGCTTGTCGATGTCGTCTTTAGAAATACGCGATACGCCCAGCGACTGTTGCAGTTGTTTCTCGGCAGTAACGTAAACGGTATCGACTTCAGCCTGCTCAACTGCTTTCTCTTCAGCTGCGTGTGAGAATGCACTAATTAACGCCAAAGGCAAAATGGCGAGTGTGAATGTTTTCATTGCATCGTTTCTCTTTAACTTTGTTTGTTAAAAATCAAAATAAAAATTATTCGAGATTTTAAATAAACTTAACAGAGTTTTCAATGCAATTAAGAGTGATTTACAATTATTCGTTAAATTAAGCCAATAAAAATAACCAAATGCCTAATAATTAAAAAGGCCGTCTGAACCGGCATGAAAGGGAATCTGAGATTTCCATCATACCGTTCAGACGGCCTTATTCAAATTTTAATTATTTGCCTGCTGCTTTTTGCAAAAGGGCATACAATTCGTCTTTGAGTTTGAGTTTGGCTTTTTTCAGCTCCTCGATTTCTTCGGCGCCGCTGGTTACCACGTTATTCACCAAACCGGTAATTTTATCGTCCAGCTCGTTGTGCTCCTCAAACAAACGGGCAAAGTGTGCATCCTCTTGTTTCAGTTTAGAAATCAGATCGCGATATTCTGGAAACATTTTGTTTTCCTCTCTTGTTAATTAAATAAAAAAGTACTGCTGCCAAAAACTAGGACGAATTAATCTTTAGCTTCATTATAACAAACACGGGCGTTTTATCCAGTCTTTTTTAAGTCGAAACTGTTTTACATCAAAATTAATAATATCAACATAAGTTAGCGCCAAAATAGAAAGAAACGGCTTTATAGACGGCTTGCCGACTTGGGCATACAATCGGGCTTATGCGTTTACACAATGGCCGAACCACCCTATTCCGTCATATCAACGGCATGGACGGACAATTTATCCTGCTTGAAAACCATCCTTCATGGATGCCGGTCAATGATGCCGATTTCAACCATGCTGCCCCCTTGCCCGACGGTTTGGCCGTGCACGAAGAATCATTTTATCCATTTGAAAAAATAGATACCGCCGAATCGGCAGACAATATCAAAATCTTCAGCGAAGAAGCTCTACGGCTGGAGAAAGAACGATTAAATGCAGTAGCCTTAGTAGAACTGGCAAAAAATCTTAAGGCTGCCCAAGCAGAAGCCGACTTAGCCGCGCTTCTGGAAAAAATGGATTTTCATCTAAAACAAGATGATATTTTCAAATAAACCCTTCAATCTCAGGCCGTCTGAAACCAAACACCCGACACAATTGTTGACAATGCAAGAAAAATAGTTCATCTTGAACCAATTCGCAGCACTCCATCCTATATTTTCAGCCCATCACAAAGGAATCGAGAACATGTTTTCAAAAAGCGTTACCCTCGCACAATATGACCCCGATTTGGCAGCAGCCATTGCCCAAGAAGACCAACGCCAGCAAGACCACGTCGAGCTGATTGCCTCTGAAAACTACGTCAGCTGTGCCGTCATGGAAGCCCAAGGTTCGCAATTGACCAACAAATACGCCGAAGGCTATCCGGGCAAACGCTACTACGGTGGCTGCGAATACGTTGATATTGTCGAACAATTGGCGATTGATCGCGCTAAAGAGTTGTTTGGCGCAGAATATGTCAATGTCCAACCGCACTCCGGCTCCCAAGCCAACCAAGCTGTATACGCTTCTGTTTTGAAACCGGGCGACACCATTTTGGGCATGTCTCTAGCACACGGCGGCCACTTGACCCACGGCGCAAGCGTCAACATCTCCGGCAAACTCTACAACGCCATTACTTATGGTTTGGATGAAAACGAAGTTCTCGATTATGCCGAAGTAGAACGCTTGGCTCTTGAACATAAACCTAAAATGATTGTGGCCGGTGCATCTGCCTACGCGTTGCAAATCGACTGGGCAAAATTCCGCGAAATCGCCGATAAAGTCGGCGCATACCTCTTTGTCGACATGGCGCACTATGCCGGCCTGATTGCCGGCGGCGAATATCCTAACCCCGTACCATTCTGCGACTTCGTCACCACCACCACCCACAAAACCCTGCGCGGTCCTCGCGGCGGTGTGATTTTGTGCCGTGACAATACCCACGAAAAAGCGTTGAATTCTGCCATCTTCCCAAGCCTGCAAGGTGGTCCATTGATGCACGTTATCGCTGCCAAAGCCGTGGCGTTTAAAGAAGCGTTGCAACCTGAGTTCAAACAATACGCAAAACAAGTGAAAATCAATGCTGCCGCTATGGCGGAAGAGTTGGTTAAACGCGGTTTGCGCATCGTTTCCGGCCGTACTGAAAGCCACGTTTTCCTCGTTGACCTGCAACCGATGAAAATCACCGGCAAAGCCGCCGAAGCCGCTTTGGGCAAAGCTCATATCACCGTCAACAAAAATGCCATCCCGAATGATCCGGAAAAACCATTCGTTACCTCCGGCATCCGCATCGGCTCCGCCGCCATGACTACACGCGGCTTTAACGAAACCGACGCGCGCGTATTGGCAAACTTGGTTGCCGACGTATTGGCCAACCCTGAAGACGAAGCCAATCTCGCCAAAGTCCGCGAACAAGTGACTGCTTTGTGCGATAAATATCCGGTTTACGGCGCATAAACATTTCGCCTTGGATAAAATAACAGGCCGTCTGAACAACAGACGGCCTTTTTTTATTTCAACTTTTCTTTTAAATTTCAAAACTGTTTGTTTCGCTGACTTTGCGTATCATGCCTGCCGCGACAGTATGGTTGGTGGCTTCGTCAATCAAAATAAACGCGCCTTGTGCATGGTTGTCTTCGTATGCGGCAGCGGCGAGCGGCTGTTGGGTTTTGAAACTGACGCTGCCGATGTCGTTGAGCTTGAGCGTTTCGGCGGATTCGACGCGGCTGAGGGTGTTCACGTCCCAAACATAGGCAATTTCGCTGATTTTTACGGGCGTGGTTTGGGTAGTGTGCTTCAGCAAATATTTACGGCGCAGATTGAGCGGAATATCGTCAAACCAGCAAAGCGCGGCTTGAAATTGTTGTTCGGGAACAATGGCGCTGTCGGCTGAAACAATGCTGTTGCCGCGTGAAATATCGATGTCGGTATCCAAAACGACAGTCAACACTTCCCCTGCTTCGGCAGATTCGGTTTTACCGTTTGCATTATAGATTTCGGCAACCTTGGCAACATGGCCGCTGGGCAGGACTTTAACTTCATCGCCCACTTTCAGACGGCCCGCTTCCAATCTGCCTTGATAGCCGCGGAAGTCGTCACTGCTGCTGCCGTCTTGGCGCGCCACGCGTTGTACGGGAAAGTGCGCGGCTTGGTCGGCGGCATTTTGACGGTTGACAGGCAGGCTTTCAAGCAAAGGCAAAAGCGGCAAACCTTGATACCACGGGGTTTGGCTGCTGGCATTGACGATATTGTCGCCTTTCAAGGCGCTGATGGGCAGGAAGTGGATTTGTGCTTGGAGGCCAATTTGTTCCGCCAGTTTGCGGTAGGCTTCGGTAATGGCTTGATATTTGGCTTCGTCAAAGTCGAGCAAGTCGAGTTTGTTGACGGCAACGATGATGTTGGGGCAGCCCAAGAGTTTCAGAATTGCGCTGTGGCGTTTGGTTTGGGGCAGGAGGACAGGTTCATTACCTGAAAAATCGACGCGTGTGGCATCAACCAAAATAATGGCGGCATCGGCAGTCGATGCGCCGGTAACCATATTACGCGTGTATTGCTCATGTCCCGGCGTATCGGCAATGATGAATTTGCGTTTGGGCGTGGCGAAATAACGGTAGGCCACGTCAATGGTAATGCCTTGTTCGCGCTCGGCGGCAAGGCCGTCTGTCAGGCTGGCGAAGTCGGGCGTTTCGCCGTTTTCAGCAGCGCGGTTGAGCTTGTCAAGCTGGTCGGTCAGTAAGGTTTTGCTGTCGTAGAGCAGGCGGCCGATGAGGGTGGATTTGCCGTCATCGACACTGCCGGCGGTAATGAAGCGTAAAAGCGGAGCGGAAGCTGCAGTCATGATTCTTTCCCATTTCTCGTGATTTCTCAAACTGACTGCTACTTTAAACAGGCCGTCTGAAAATGGGAAAGAATGTTTGGTTGTTAAAAAAGCTGTTTTCGTTATATCGCGAAGCTATGGGATATTGCCTCACACCATCTGTTTTCTCCGGGTTGCCAACCAACACACAATCGATCCTAAACACACCATTCCCGCACCCTGCCAAAACGTCATGGACAAAGGCGCACTAATCAAAAACGATGACACCACTGCAGACAATACCGGAATGAAATAAGATGCGCCCGCCAATACAGTCAGATTGCCGCGCGAAATACCGATATTCCACACTGCATAGCCCAAGCCCATACAAGACGCGGCGGCAACGGCATAGCCGAGCGATACGGAATCAAAACTCAACGTATCCGCGCCGCTGAGAAAATACTCTATCCACAACAGTATCGACACCAACGCAAAGAAAAAACCGACACTGCTGCCTTCCGCTTTCACACGCGCCGTCAGCGTACAATATGCCGCCCAAAACACCGCATCCGCAAATGCCATGATGTAGCCGCCGGGATTGGTGCGGACATTGTGGTAAATGCCGGAAATCGACAAGCCGACATCGCCGCCCAGTACAGTGGCAATCCCTAAAAACGACAGCACAAAGCCAATGACTATCCACCATTTTGACGGCTGTTTGTTGAAATATACCGCCCCGACGATGGTAAACGTCGGCCACAAATAATTGACCATGCCGATTTCCACCGCCTGTCTCGCGTTTTGCGCAAAACCGACCGAGAGCGACAAACACAGTTCGCAGCCGACAAAAAACACGCTCGCCCAAAACAAATAGCTGCGGTTGTAATTGCGCAAATGCGGTCGGCCAAAAATCAGCCAAATCAATACAGTGGACAGGGTGTACATCATCGCCGCGCCGCCCACTGCCCCCATATGCAGGCTCAAAGAGCGTATCAGAGAAATGACGAAGCTCCACAAGGCAACGGCAAGCAGCCCGATGGCAGTGGCTTGTTTGGATGAAATATTTTGAGATAAGAAATGAATCATGGCGTATGTGCTGAAGATGGTTTTATTAGGTTTATCGTAGTTTGAAAATATCGTTTCTACATTAATTATTTTAACGGTTTCAAGGCCGTCTGAAAATGATTGTTTCAGACGGCCTTCTATTTGCAATTAGTCCTAAACATGACTATAATCCACACCCAATTAGTCAATATCAGGACCAATTTATGAATCAGTTTGACCAACTCGGTATGCGCATCAGCCGCATAGACAGCGCATTCGACCAATGGATTAAACAGCAAAACACCAACTACAATACCTTAGCCGTTCTCTACACCTTAGCCACCGAAGGCAGCCGCACTCAAAAATACATAGGCGAAGAATGGAGCCTGCCCAAGCAAACCGTTTCCGGCACATGCAAAACGCTGGCGGAACAAGACTTGCTGACATTTCAAGAAAGCGAACAAGACAAACGCGAACGCTTATTGTCGCTGACCGAGCAAGGCAAGGAATCCGCCGCACCACTGGTGCAAAACATGCAGGAATTCAGCAAACGAATTTTTACCGCCTTCGGTGAAAAACGTGCAGCCCGACTGTTTGCCGATTTGGACACATTAGCCGAATTAATGGCGCAAACTCTCAATACTAAATAAGGAGGGCAACCATGTGGAAAATGTTGAAACACATCGGTCAAACACACCGCCGCAAACTCATCACAACCTTCTCTCTCGTCGGCTTGGATAATCTGCTCTTGCTGGTATATCCCGTGTTTGGCGGCTGGGCGATTAATGCCGTTATGGAAGGCAACGTCTGGCAGGCAATGTTGTATAGTGTGGTGGTTTTATTAATGTGGATAATCGGCGCCGCCCGAAGGATAGCCGATACGCGCACATTTACCAAAATCTATACTGAAATAGCCGTCCCGGTCGTTTTGGAACAACGCAAACGAGAAGTACCACATTCTGCCATTACCGCACGCGTTGCCCTATCGCGTGAGTTTGTCAGTTTTTTTGAAGAACACCTGCCCATCGCTGCTACTTCGCTGGTCTCCATCTTCGGTGCATGTATGATGTTGCTGATATTGGAATTTTGGGTGGGCGTATTGGCTGTCGCGATACTTGCCCTGTTTTTATGGTTGCTGCCGCGTTTTGCCGCCATCAGCGAAAACCTATATTTCCGTTTAAACAACCGGCTTGAACTCGACAACCACCTTATTAGTGACGGCAACGAGCATCAGCTCTACCGCCACTATGGCTGGGTTGCCAAACTACGCGTGCTGATTTCCAACCGCGAAGCCTTAGGCTATCTCAGTATCGGCATGGCGATGAGCGTATTGTTCGGCTTCGCCTTTATACACATGACGCTTAAAGGCTATGGCAGCGCCGGCCATATCTATTCCGTCAGCACTTATTTATGGATGTTTGCAATGAGCTTGGACGATGTACCGCGCTTGGTCGAACAATACTCCAATTTAAAAGACATCGGACAACGCGTTGAACTCTCGGAAGAAAACAATCTTTCCAAGGCCGTCTGAAACCTTAACACACTATCAGGACATATTATGAGTTGGTTTTATTTAATCTTAGCCGGTATGCTGGAAATCGGCTGGCCATTGGGCTTAAAGCTGGCACAACAGGAAGGCTACCGTTGGCAGGGTATTGCAGCCGCCCTGGCCTGCATCGCCGGCAGCGGATTTTTTCTATTCCTCGCCCAAAAAAACATACCCATGGGGACGGCCTACGCCGTCTGGACAGGCATAGGCGCGGCAGGAGCGTTTTTGGTAGGCGTTGTATTTTTCAACGATGCCGCCAACTTCGGCCGCTGGCTCGGCGCATTTCTCATCATCTCAGGTGTCGTAGTGATGAAACTCTCTAGCGGAAACTGAAAATCTCGTTTCTATCCGATCCAAGGCCGTCTGAACGAGCATGCTCAGACGGCCTAATACCTTCCCAAATATAACGAAATCATCTTAAATTAAAACCAAGCATTCTTTCCTTTTTTCAGACGGCCTGTTTAAAGTGGCGACTGTCCATTATTCAAACAATCGGTTATAGCCGTCCAACAAAGGAATCCAAATGAGCCAAGCCAATCCGCTTCCACCCGAACTCTCCGTCCAACTCTCCACACTATCCCCCACCCAACTTGCCTGGCTCTCCGGCTATTGCTGGGCGCAAAGCCAAGGCGTATCCGGTGTAGTAGCCGAACCATCTGCCCTGCAAACAGCCGCTCCGACAGTCAGCCGCCGCGTATTAGTTCTCTCTGCTTCCCAAACCGGCAATGCCCGCAGCGTTGCCGAATCCCTACACGCCAAACTTCAAGCCGCCGGCGTAGAAGCCCGCCTCAGCAGCGCAGGCGATTTCAAAAGCAAAACCCTGCCCGACGAAGACATCGTGCTTTTAGTTACCTCCACCCAAGGCGAAGGCGAACCACCCGAAGAAGCCCTACCCCTGTACAAATTCATCTACGGCAAAAAGAAACCCGACCTCAGCAAACTGACCTTTGCCGTCTTGGGTCTTGGCGATTCCTCCTATCCCAACTTCTGCCAAGCAGGCAAAGACTTTGATGCCAAATTTGCCGAACTGGGCGCAGGCCGTCTGAACGACTTGGGCATTTGCGACTTAGAATTCCAAGCCGATGCCGACGCATGGATTGCCGCCGTCGCACCCAAAGTAGCCGAATTAGCCGCCCAAGCAGCAAGCCCAAGTACAACCGCCGCACCAAACGGATCAGCAACACCAAACAACGACACCATCTACACCAAAGAAAACCCCTACACAGCCACCCTATCCGTGCGCCAAAAAATCACCTCGCGCGACGCAGAAAAAGACGTCGAACACATCGAAATCGACCTCAGCGGCTCAGGTCTGCATTATCAGGCAGGCGATGCGCTCGGCGTATGGCCGCTGAATGCCGCCGACCTCGTTCAAGAAATCCTCGACCTCAACCAACTGAACGGCAACGAAACCGTCCAACTTTCAGACGGCCGCGAAACCGACATCCGCACTGCCCTGACCGAATCCGCAGACATCACCCAAAACACACCGGCATTCGTCCAACAATACGCCGAATTAACAAACAACGAGGAACTCAAAACCATAGTTGCAGATAAAGCCCAACTGGATGCCTACCTCGCCGCCACACCGCCCGTAGGCGTATTTGCCGCCTATCCGCACCCACTGGACGCACAAACCCTATACAGCCTCTTCCGCCCACAAACCCCGCGCCTTTACTCCATCGCCTCCGCACAAGATGAAGTCGGCGAAGAAGTCCACCTCACCATCGGCGTCGTCCGTTTCGACCACCATGACCACACCTACACCGGCGCAGCATCCGGCTACTTGGGCGAACGCCTCGAAGAAGGCAGCGAAATCCGTGTCTTTGTCGAACCCAGCCCCAACTTCCGCCTACCCCAAAACGGCGACACTCCCATCATCATGATTGGAGCAGGCACAGGCGTCGCCCCCTTCCGCTCCTTTATGCAACAACGCGCCGCCAATGGCGACAGCGGCAAAAACTGGCTCTTCTTCGGCAACCAACGCCTGGCCGACGACTTCCTCTACCAACTCGAATGGAGCGAATGGCGCAAAGACGGCCTCCTTACCCGCGCCGACCTCGCATGGAGCCGCCAAGGCGAACACAAAGTCTACGTCCAACACAAAATCGCCGAACGCGCCGCCGAAGTTTGGAACTGGCTGCAACAAGGCGCACACATCTACGTCTGCGGCGACGCCGCACGCATGGCACGCGATGTCGAAAACGCCCTGATCGAAGTCATTGAGACCCAAGGCAAACTCAGCCGCGACGAAGCCGAAGACTACCTCAACGACCTGCGCGAAGACAAACGCTACCAACGCGACGTTTATTGATTGGATAAACAAAAAATAAAGGCCGTCTGAAAGCTGAATTTCAGACGGCCTTTTAATCTTTATCGTTTTCCCGAAAACATCTTAAATAAACCTGACAACATATTACCTCGTTTTAGCTCCAAATTTTGACTTCCGCATTTGCCACATTGTCCAGGCTTGGGCAACAACATATCCGATCCCTTAGATGCCTCACGCTGCCAACCGCAAGACAGACAAGTCCAATAAACATCTTGGCGGGGTTTAACTGCCATATCAATCCTCCTTTACAAACGGATAAAACGGCTTGCCCCAATCCTTATCGGCATTTTTCTGAATAACCGACAGCATTACCGGCAGGATACTGCCCAAAATCTTACAGGCATCCTTTAATTGTTCGCGATTGGCGCTACTATTATAAGTCGCACCGCCATGCACCATCTGATTACGCAAAGTGTAAAGCCTGTCAAACAACACAAACAAGACTGTTGCCGTATCCTGCGCGACCAAAGCCGCATTTACTTTACGCCGCTCTTTTTCAAAGCATTCCAAATAAGCAGCTTCAGAAATATAGCCGTTATGGAAATCCCAAAATTCCTGAAACACATAGCGATTGCCCAATAAAGATCGAATCGCACCCGAAAATTCCTTCCACACCAAAGCATAAATCTGCTTATCCGTATCCAGCGCACAGACCTTATTTAAAAAAGTCTGAAATTTGTTTCGATCCGCAGGCATGGTTCGTCCATCCAGCTCATAAGCATAAGCCGCATTAAACGCAATCCACATAGACTGGAAGGCAAAATCCCAATCCTGTACCGACCATCTTTCCTCCGCCTTTTCCAGCCAGCTCAAAGAGCGGTGGATACGCAAGCGGAAGTGTTCCGAGTAAGTATTTTTATGGTCTTGATAATATGTCTTGATTCCAGATAAATTCATTGCCATTCCCTTTTAGCGTATCGATAAATTCACTTCATATGCACGGAATATCCTGCAATGGAATGAAGCAAATTATAATACACCCTTCATAATATTTTTTAAAAATAATATATTGCACTTACTGAGGCCGTCTGAATATTCAGACGGCCCAGGCCATCAATTAAACAAATGAATAATAATCATTCTTTTCTTTTTTAACAGCTCCCGCCTTAACCAATCTACCTAATGCTAAAGCAGCATGTTCCCCCTTATAGTGCTCTGTCCAATCCTCAAAATCAAAATAGTGCTGTGATTCTATCAAAGCTTTTATTGCCTCAAGTTGTTCATCCGACAGATTAATATTATTGTGCCGTTGCAAAAACTGATTAAAAATTTCTTTATCCGGTAAAACAAATTGGTATGTTTTAATTGGATTACTTCCTCCCAATACCATAGCTAACATATTTCCAAAACCAAATTCATTTTTCTTACTTCCATCATCAATACAACGGATTATTCCAGCTTCACAAAGTGCATTCAAAGCATCATCACAGGTGCAATTTTGATGAACATGTTTAAAGTGATTATTATAAACATCCTCCCATTCATCAAATGTAAAGGTTTCTTTATTATCAATCAAAAGCATACCTACAGTTAATTCTATTTTAGAATTACTACCTACTAGCCTATTTCCCCAATACCCCCAAAATCTAGCACTTAATTCTGTTGAATATGTTTCCTTCTCATTTGAAGGCTGGTCATCCATCAATTCATCGGGCATTTGCTCCTTTTGGGTTAACCGAACAAATTTTTCATCCAGCTCGATTTCATCCTGCGTCCAATTTTTACGTTTAACCTTGCTTGGCTGACCAAACACCTGCTCAATTGCCGCCACAATCTTCATTGTGACTGTTTCCAATTGTTTCAGATGTTCTTCTTTTTGCTTGATGGTAAAGATAGAATTCATTTTACCGAGCTTTTCATACAAATCCGAACTCAGGTCATCAAAGCCGTTTTCTAACAAATCCAACTTGAAGCCGCTTAAAGTTGCATTGATTTGCTTGTTTTCTTTGATGGTACGCAAAATAGCACGTTGATATTTTTCATCTACGGCAAACAATCTTCGCATAAGCAAGGTTTGCTTTTCAGACGGCTGATCCAGGCTGGCAAGAAAGGCATGCAGCGACTGTTTGTGATACAAATACTCTTCTTTCATAATAGAACTGTATGCAGAAATACCGGCAATTTCGATATCGTAATCGTCCAAAGTATCGGCAATTTCTGCCATAATTTCTTCAAGCTGGTCATATGGGCGCAAATCTGCTTTATTTAGAACGATATAGAGCGGTTTCTGGCTGTATTGTCCTGCATGATCTAAAAAGTCCAAATCGCTTTTTGAAATCGTACCGTTGGAATCCAAACCAATCAGCCACAGCAAAGCCTCGGAATTTTGGACAAACTCTTGCGCCGTTTTTACATCTTCCGCGGTATGTCCGTCTGCCACATCAGACGGGTTGTATCCCGGCGTATCGATAAAGCACAAATGCTCAAACTTCATCGGCGTCGTCATAAACACAAAAGGCATGATGGTTTTAAGGTTGAAACCAAATGACCGGATAAAATTATGAGACAATTTTTGTTGAAAATCAGGATCAATCTTCAGCAAATCAATCACACCACCGTTCTGACTGCAACCGATCACGCCGTTTTCCTGACCGTTTAAGGCATAAGTCGGAATGGCAGTAGTCGGTTCGATGCCGATAGGCAGTCGGATATTGGGATCCTCAAACAAACTGCTGATAAATTCGGATTTACCGGCGCTAAAACCTCCGGCAATGGCAATCGAGCGTTTTTTGTAAAATTCCGGGTAAGCGCCAATGACTTTTAATTCATCACCAATTGCCTGCAATTCTAAAAATGCCGCCGCTTCATCTTTCAAGGAATCTTCCTGATTGGCAAATTCTAAAAACTCTCCTCCCAAAAGCTGAAAATACTGTCGTACACCGGGATTCAGATTATTGGCCGATAAAAGGTCTGCAATCAAAGTCTGACGCAATTCGCTTTCCGACAAATTTTTCTGTAATTGCTCTAATTTTTTTTGTGCCTGCTCAAGCTGTTTTTTCAATTCAGGCAGCTCTTGCTCTGCCTGATTCAATTGTTCTTGCATGATGTCTATGCTCTTAAGTTGCTGTTTGATTTGTTCAAGAATTTCCAAGGCTTGTTGTTTCTTACCAAACATCAAGCCCAAAGGAATGCTCGGACTAATCCATTCTTTCAATTGATCTACTGAATGATGAGACATATTTATTCCTTGCAGGCCGTCTGAATTTTTCAGACGGCCTGATTGATTTTGAT
Organism: Neisseria sp. HMSC078H04; assembly: GCF_001838135.1. Taxonomy (NCBI): domain Bacteria; kingdom Pseudomonadati; phylum Pseudomonadota; class Betaproteobacteria; order Neisseriales; family Neisseriaceae; genus Neisseria; species Neisseria sp. HMSC078H04. Next base: position 20,578 of record NZ_KV835834.1, on the reverse strand, counting down.
TAAGCGGCGGACTGCATCAAACCTGCCAATTCTTTTTGAATACCTCGATAATTAAATAAGCTCGCTTCTTTATTTTCAATTTCACTCAGCAGTTGTTTCAGGTTATTTTCCAGATCTGCGGTCAACTCTTTTGCCAAGTCAATTTTTTTAAGGTTGCTTACCAAAGTTGTCATATAGGCAGAAATATCTTTATTAACCACGTCTTTAAGATTGGAAATATAATCTTCTGCATCATCAATAAATGATTCTGCCTCATAACCTGTTAACTTACCTGTCTTTTTCAGGCTTTTAGGTATATCGTCTTCTAATTTAAATGAAGCCTCAGGAATACGCGCCAAAACATTTTTTACCGCACGGGCAATAATATTGACATCCAACTCTCCGTCACCCATTGCCTCCCTCAACGCGCTGACGACTTGGCTGTAGATTTTCTTTTTCCAAGCCTGTGAATAGCTTTCAGACAAATGGCCCAATTCATCTTCCAAATTAGAACGAATTTCTTCAATTGCGCGACGAATCGGTTTGGCTTTTACTGTGGTGTAAGAATATGATTCAGTTCTAGTCCTGGTTTCACGCTTTGGCCCCCTCAAGAAATCCCAAAATTTGCCTCGAGATATTTCAACTTCATACTCTTCTTCATAGTATTCGGTTTCCGACCCCTGAGCATTATCGGAAACACTGTCAAAACGGCGCATTTCACTTTTCAATTTGTCTTTTAATTGCTTGCTCAAATTCAGTTTGATATCCGAAATCAAATCATCATACACGCCGCCCACATTGGCATCGATTGTGGCTTGCTGCTTTTTGAGTTCGGCTTCTTGCTTGCGCAATTCGTCCACATCGGCATGCTGAATCTGATGAATCTGCTCATTGATGAGCTCGGCCCATGCTTTTAAATAGCCTTGTAATGCGGTACGTTTGCCATTTTCAAAATCAATGCGCCGTTGCGCCAAAATTTGTTCTTTATTGGCAGTTACTTCACTCACTATTTGATGTATCTGATGAATATTGGCCAATTGGTTTAATGCATTTTTAGCCAATTCTTCATGACTGAAAACATCAGGGAATTTTTGATTCAAATTGCGCCATACGTGTTGCAAATTGGCATCCCAAGTATGCTGCTCATCAAAACGCTGCTGCATTGAAAACGCTACGCTTGAAGAGCAAATAACGTTGTTTTTGCTCAACTTGTCCGCAGCCACTTTCATTGACGGATATTCTTGGACTTGTTTGGCCAAAACATTACGCGCATGCTTGGTCAAATTGTCAGAAATACGTTCCAAAACATGAATAGGATCGCTCAAGCCTTGACTTTCACTGCCAAACAATTGGTTATCCACCTGGCTGGCGATAAGATAAGCTTGCTGCGTCCCCTCTTTAGTCGTTACCTGATGCATCAAATCGGTATCCTCACTGCTGAGGAATTGTCCCGAAGGAGAAACAATCAATACGACATCGCAGTGTTGCAACAATTGGTTGGTGCGTTCGCCACGAGATGTCACAGGGTCATTAATTCCCGGGGTATCAATGATTTGCAGGCCCTGCAAACCTTTTTCCGGAATATGCAATGTAACGGACTTGGTAAACGGCATGAACGCTCCGCTTGACCCAACAAATTGGTTCAATACGCCATTCATCAACTCTTCCACACTACCCGCTGAAATCGTACGGTATTGCTCCAAATCGCTTAATGATTTGCCTGATTCTTTAATACGGCAATATTGATCATATGAAGCAAAAGACGGATCGTCCTTCATCTCCCGTTCGGCTTGAGATTTGGCCTTATTGCGGCATTCTTGCTGCTCTTCCGCCGATAAAGAATTAACACCCTTTTTTCTCTTAATTCTCTCAGCATTTTCCAGCTCTTTTTCTTTAACTTTACTATCTAACGCTTTTTGGAAAAAATCATATTTGACTTTAATTTCATCAATGTCTTGTTGAGTAAAAAAGTCCACTTCTGCGCTGACATTTTCACTGTATTCCATAATGGTCAGCGCAGCTGTCATCGGTGTGGCTGCTTTGGGCAAAATGTCGTTACCATTGAAAAGCAAGGCATTGAGCATGGAGCTTTTCCCTGCCTTCACACGCCCGATAATACCGATACGCAACACACGGCCTTGTTCTGCAAAGCTATCTAAAACTCTCTGCCACTCTTCGCTTTTCTGAATTGCATGTTCCTGCTTCAAAGCCAAGGCATCATGACTGAAATTATTTTTATTTACGAATTCTTCAATTTGGTTGTTTAACTGGATGATATCCATGAATAGATCCTTAATATTTTTGAGAGTATCTATTTTTTCAGACGGCCTTCGATATTATTGAGGCCGTCTGAAAATGATTAGGCAAACAAATAACGGTTTGCCGCTGTAGTCAACTGTTGCTTGCCGCTTTCCAACTCACTAATTGTGCTTTCCAACTCGGCGGCTTTTGCTGCTTTTTCTGCCTCTGCAGCTTCAATCTCATTGCGTTTTTGTTGCAGCTGCTCCTCAAACTGTTCACTGACTTGATTAATCAGGGCTGTAATATTCTGATTCATTAAGTCAGGCAATACGGTATTAAGCTGCTGTTGAATTTGTGGAATGACATTATTGATAATTGCCTGCTCTACTTGTTCACGCTGTCTGCGCTCCTTCTCTCCTTTTGTAAATAAAGAAATAATTTCAGGCAGGAAGAGCAACACCGCACCTACAATACCAAATACACCACCAAGCAATGCTTTCAATGTTGTCGAAGTCACATTAACCATAATTGCTTTAGATATTGATTTTAATGCTGTATTAGCTACTTTTCCGAAAGCGTCTGCCCCGCTATTGGCCAATACATCCATTGCAATGCCACCCAAACCGCCATCCGGCAAAGTAGCTAATTGTGCATTGATACCATTGCCCATTTCTTCTATCAAATCTTGGCTAATGGCTCGGAAGCGGGTCTGAACGGCGGAAAGCAGTGCATTTTTTGTAATGTCATTCAGCTCGCGCTCAAATGCACCTTGGTTATTGATTGCCAAATCAACCAGTCGCATTTTTTGCTGCAAAATCGCAGATGTGACAGCCTGATTGATGACAGATACGCTATCTCGTGAATAACGCTGCTCGACATCATTGATTGCAGATTGTTTTTTGGCTTCAATACCTTGCAGGCTGTTTTGCAGGGCAGATAAAGTTTCTTCGATTTCTTTTCTATTTGATTTAAATGTAGAAATTTTGACATTGATGCTTTGTATTAATCCTGTATAGTTTTCACGCAATTCATCAATAAACAAAAGTTTAAACAATTCATCAGGATTGACTGCAGTCAAAATATTTTTAAGGTTATTGCCACCATCCATATCTAAAAGGGCAATTTGTCCCATATAGTCAAAATCGTCTTCCAGTTGCTCGGCAATTTTTTGTTGTACTGCTTTAACATCATCAGGTGCACGCAAATTGGTTTTGCTGATACAGAATGCAAAGCCTTTTCCAATTTGTTGGAGATTGTCAATTTCACGCTTCATGCTCAATGTAATGTTTCCGTCTTCAATGCTGGTTAGGAATACAAAGAAAACGCCACGCTCCAGGTAATTCAAAATAGCTTGGTTATGGTTTTCAATCGGCGCATCAAATCCTGGCATATCAACCAATACCAAAGGTTGAATGGCTTTTAAATTTTCATTATTTAAATAAACACGCAAATTTTTGAAGTTTTGTGCATTATCTTTTAAGCGTGCAAAATCAGCCAATTGATGACGTTCAACCGCACCCGAAGCCGTTACTGCTTCAATATAGTTGCTATCGCTATAACGCAATTCTGTTGCTAATGCAGTTTCCGGAGTCACAGCAGTCGGCAAAATCTCATTGCCTAAAAAAGAATTGAGCAATGTACTTTTTCCCGCGCTAAATCCGCCAACCACCGGTACAATCAGCTCTGCATCCGTAATATTTCCTTGAATTTCCGATAATTTGTTATCTGAAATTTCCAAAGGGGAAATGATGTTCTTAACTTCACCGATATAATCTAAAAATTGCTGTTTGCTGTTCATAAAATAAATTTCTCCTGAATAAAAATTAAATGGAAATGACTACTTTCTGCTATTTGTGCCGATTAGGCCTTACTGAACGAACTCATTAGCAGACAAAAACCCATTAGACCAAAAATAAAACAAGAAATAAGTTCCAAGTTCCCCCTGTACGTTACGTTCCAATCAAGCCAAGATGTACTATACATATAGATTAGCCCTATAATTGCCCTAATTCCGCCTCTTTGCATAAACGCAACAGGCAACATGATGAATCCAAGTATGATTTGCCACATGTTATTAGCCCTTCGTATGGTTATTGATATAGTTTTTTAATTTGCCGATTATCTTTTCCTGCAACTCTTGCGGACTGACAATTCTTGAATGCGGTATCCAATATTGGACGATGGGGATAACTTCAATTTCGTTAACATTTTTGCAGGCAATCAACAGGCCACCGTTATCGAGGCGACGAATAACCTCCTGATTGGGTAACAGCTTGCGCCGCAAAAAGTAATGTGCAGCCTGTGGGCTGATTTGAATAATGATTTCACTGACTTGATTACCATACGAGATGCTGTCGGTATTTTGAATTTTCTCTACAAACCCTACATCTGGAACATATGTCTTTGAGGTTGTTTGCAGCTAGGATGTTTGAGTAAAGCAATAGGTCTTTTCTCGACCATTTTCGAGTCCGATAAGATACCAAATACCGCTTTTATTAATGAGCCGGTAAGGATCTAAAGTACGATGGCTTTTACTGCCATCGGCTTTGGTGTAATTAAAGCTAATGGTTTGCTTTGCTTCTATAGAATGTGTTACCAAATCAAAATCTGATTGGCGATGACGAATATTTTCGTATTGATGGCCTTTGATGATAATGCTTTGACGCAGGCTTTCTTGAAAAAAGCGGCGGTCCGCTTCAGGGAAAAGGTCTTGTAAGCCTGCAAAATGACAAATACGGCGGATTTCGTCTTTATTCAGACGGCCGTATTGGTTTTGATCCAGACGGTAATAACGTGTACCTGTAGTTTGCAATAAAGGGGCAAGACGATTGAGATCACGTTGGGCTGTACGCAATGAAATGCCATAGCGCTCGGGCAAACTTTGAATATCAATCGTTTCCCCTTGATTTAGACGTGTCAGAATATCTGCCAAACGGATGCCTAGTGCTTCCTGTGCTTTAGTACGCTGGCTCATAGTAGATAAATTTTCGTTTTCGTATGTAATGGCAGAATTTTATGTTGCAGTCACGACAGGTACTGTCGCTCTTTTTTGCTTTGCGTATTTTTATAATTCATTAATAAACTTTGGCAATTCTACCTTATTATTCAACACAGCAATTATTTAATTTACATTTAATTTACACTTTCTGTTTTAATGATGCAGTTATATCCCTTTTTTTAATTTGCTGTTTCATTGAGCAAATGCGATAGCCCAAGGCCGTCTGAAATTCAGTTTTCAGACGGCCTTTTTAAAGAGCCTGCTCGGATTGTTATCAATTTACCCGGTTTTGCATTATAATTGTGCAAATTTGACTCACTCGAAAGAAAATAAATTGGAAGGATTACAACAACTTGTAGATTTATTGGTGGGTTTTGTCGATTGGATATTGAAATTACTGGCATTCTTGTTTTAAACTACGTCCCATTCTTTTATACATTAAAGACGTATTTTCATCATGCAAACCGCGCAACGCTCTGCTACTTTCTTCTATTGGTACCACACAAACGTGCGGTACTTTTTTGCGCTTGTCTAAAACAGACCAAATTGAAAATACGCAAATTAGAGCCGCCTCATTTGAGCGGCTTTTTTTATACCCACCATGGCCGCTTAAATCCACCCATTTTTAAGAAATAAGGAATACAGCCATGACTGCCTCAACTAAAATCCACAGCCAAACACAAATGTTACACACCTGCCGCATGGTCGTTGACAGCAACAGCCACCACAGCATGCTCAACATGCACACTTTGCCTGATTCGCCTGACAGCCTCATCAGCGAAGCCCTGATTCCGCAAGTACGCACCATCGCGACCTTGATTGCCGCAGAGCGCCACGACTTCAATCAAAGCAGCCCCAACGTTTTTACTGATGAAGCGGACTTCTTTGCGGCGCGTATTTTGGTTTTGGGCGTACGCCGTTTCCATTTGGACATTACCCTGCTACCTATGCTCAAGACTGCCAACAAACGCGCCGAAGCTTTCGCCAAACGCCATCATATGCCCTTCTCTCCCGCTGAAATGCAAATGTCCCTGCACACCCGCCGCCCTGCCAACCTGCTGATTATCGAAACCGAACACGAAATGCCTGCGCTGGGCAATCTGGCTGCCAACAGCCGTGCATTTGCAGCGCAACTTTCCAATATTATTTTGTAAAACCACTTGAAAAACAGGGAAATGGTTTAATATTAGGCGAACACACTCCGCCGAAATCTCGGCAAAGACAAACTTCTCTCAGGAAAAACAATGAAAAAACTGATTGCCTTAGCCGCCCTTTCCACTTTTGCCCTCGCTGCCTGCAAAGACAATACCCAGGCGCAGCTTGAGCAGCAACAAAAACAAATCGAAGCATTACAACAACAGTTGGCACAACAAAACGGCCAACAAGAAGACAATACGGTTTACCAGCTTACGCCTGAAGCCGTGAAAGACACCATTCCTGCCGAAGCACAAGCCAACGGCAACAATGGCCAACCGGTAACCGGTACAGACGGCCAACAATACATCTACGACCAATCTACCGGCAGCTGGCTGCTGCAAAGCTTGGTGGGTACGGCAGCCGGTGCATTTATCGGCAACGCATTGGCGAACAAATTCACACAGGCACGCAATCAAAACAGCCCGATTGCACGTCAAGCCCGTGCCAACTATTATCAAACCGCACGTCCAAACGGACGCACCAGCCAACAGCTGAATACGCGTACCCTGCGTGCCCAACAGCAAAATGCGCAACAACAAAACGCTCAACAGCAACAGCGTTACCGCGAAACCGCGCGTCAGCCTTCCAATTACCGCCGCCCAAGCATGGGTCGGGGCTTTGGCCGCCGTCGCTGATTCGGTTTATATCCCATCTTTGATATAAACGCTCCCAATATAAAAGGCCGTCTGAAAATCAGATTTTCAGACGGCCTTTAGCCCTTCTCTATTTTCTTATTGCAGACTTGTGGGTCTGTCTGTATGCGTTATTCCCAGAAGTCTCGCGGAGCATCCAATACAGGTTTGACGATGCCGGTACGGATGGCGAAATCGCCAAAACCTTCATCATCCAAACGGTTTCGAGACCAATCTGCCACCCAGCCTTCGACAATTTCAAGGATTTCAGGTTCAGTAATGTTTTCTTTAAACAGGCGCGGAATGCGGGTGCCTTCGCGGTTGCCGCCTGCGTAAAGGTTGTAGCGACCGACTGCTTTACCGACCAAACCGATTTCCGCCAACATGGCGCGACCGCAACCGTTGGGACAACCGGTTACGCGCAAAACGATGTATTCGTCTTCCAAGCCATATTTGGCGAACATTTCATCAATTTTATCGGAGAATGTCGGCAGGAAGCGTTCGGCCTCCGCCATCGCCAGCGGGCAAGTCGGCAAGGCAACGCAGGCCATTGAGTTCTCACGCTGGATGGTAATCGATTTGCTGATAAGGCCATGCTCTTTGGCGATTTTATCAATCGTGTCTTTCAATTCGGGCGGTACATTGGCAACCACCAGATTTTGGTTGGCAGTCAGACGGAAGTCGCCGGGATGGATTTTGGCAATTTCGCGGATACCTGTTTTCAACGGTCTGCCGGGATAATCGAGCAGGCGGCCATTTTCAATAAACAAAGTCAAATGCCAGTTGCCTTCATGCCCTTGTACCCAGCCGATATGGTCGCCGCGATGGGTAAATTCGTAAGGGCGGATGGGTTCAAACTTAATGCCCATGCGCCTTTCTACTTCTTCTTTGAACACATCAACGCCGACGCGTTGCAGCGTATAGCGTGTACGCGCTGCTTTGCGGTCGCTGCGGTTGCCCCAGTCGCGCTGGGTGCTGACAACAGCTTCGGCGGCGTTGAGGGTGTATTCGAGCGGAACGAAACCAAATTCGTAAGAAGTATTCGGATAGGTTTTGGTATTACCGTGTTCGCTGGATAAACCGCCGCCGACCAATACATTGAAGCCCACCAACTTGCCATTTTCTGCAACCGCCACAAAACCCAAGTCGTTGGAATGAATGTCCACATCGTTATCGGGCGGAATCACGACGGCGGTTTTAAATTTGCGCGGCAAATAGGTTTTGCCCAAAATCGGCTCTACGTCGTCGGCAATTTCTTTATTGCGCGGCTCGGTCGGCCCGGTTGTAAACACTTTTTCACCGTCCAGCCATACATCGGCATATGCCATGGTGCGCGGCAGAAGGTGCATACTGATGCGCGCCGCCCATTCATAGGCTTCTTGATGTAAAGTGCTTTGCACAGGATTGCTGGTACACAACACATTGCGGTTGACATCGCTGGCTGTGGCAATGGAATCCAAACCAAGTTTGTGCAATGCCTGATGTGCCTGTTTTAAATCGGTTTTCAAAATGCCGTGGTATTGGAAGGTTTGACGGTTGGTCAGGCGGATAGAGCCGTAAATCGTATTTTCACCGGCAAATTTGTCGATACCCAGCCACTGCTTCGGCGTAATGATGCCGCCGGGCAAACGGCAACGCAACATCATGTTTTTTAAAGGCTCAAGTTTTTGTTCGGTACGCTCGGCACGGATATCGCGGTTGTCCTGTTCGTACATACCGTGGAAGCGGATAAGCTGAAAGTTATCGGCAGTAAAGCCACCGGTAAAGTCGTCTTTCAACTCCTCCTTAATCGTACCGTGCAGATAATCGCTGCGCTCTTTCAAGGCTTCGTTGCCGGACAAAGGCGTCTCAGGCAGCTTGGCTCGTGGGTCGGTTGTGGTAGCAGTCATTGAAGCACTCCTTATTTTTGGTATAGGCGTTACTTTAATGAGGCCGTCTGAAAATGAGAAAGAATGGTTTGTTTGTTTTAAAGACGATTTTGTTATATTGGTTTGGAACATAAAAAGGCCGTCTGAACTTTGCTTTCAGACGGCCTTGATATTGGACGGGACAAACCGATTAGGCTTGTTTGTTCCAACGTTCGATAGATTCTTTGATGACTTGTTTCGCTTCTTCTACATCGCCCCAAGATTCAACTTTAGTGGTACCTGCTTTTTTCAGGTCTTTGTAGTGGTTGAAGTGGAACTCGATTTGTTTGATCAGTTGTTGCGGCAAATCGGCCAAAGTTTTGTAGGCGTTGCCGTTGTTGCGGTCGTCGGCTGGAACGCAGACGATTTTGTCGTCCACTTCGCCGTCGTCAACGAATTTCATCACGCCGATAACGCGTGCTTCCAGGAAAATACCGGTTGCCAAAGGCTGCTCGGTCACCAGCAATACGTCCAATTCGTCGCCGTCTTCGTCCAAAGTTTGCGGAATGAAGCCGTAGTTGGTCGGCTTAGCGAAAATTGCCGGTTCAACGCGGTCGAGTTGGAAAGCGGCCAATTTGCGATTCCATTCGATTTTGTGGTTGCTGCCCGCAGGGATTTCGTTGACAACGTTGATGATGCCGCCGTCCACATCGCCCGGGGTCAGGATTTTATTGAAGTCTGCCATGATGGTTTCCTTTGATTTTAAAGAGAGTCAAACGGCGAAAGTATAGCAAACCCAAGGCCGTCTGAAAATGTGAAACTGTCGTATTCAGACGGCCTTTTTGGCATTCAGCCTTTTGACCAATTCTAAAATTGCACGTTTATTGGAAGGGGAAAACACTTTTTCCGCCGCTTCTTCCGCGCTAAACCAACCGTAGGCAACGTGTTCGTCCGGTTGTAGGACGATGGGCGTATCACGTGGAATTTGGGCGGAGAAGATGTGTTCGCGGTTTTCAAAAACGCCTTTGGGATAGCGATGGCGCCAGTGATGATAGATTTCATAAACGGTGCTGTCGTGCCAGTTTTCCAGCTGTCCGTCTGCAAGGCGGATACCGGTTTCCTCCCACACTTCGCGCCATGCGGTTTCTTCGATACGCTCGCCTTCTTCCAAGCTGCCGGTAACCGACTGCCAAAAACCTTGCGGCGCCGTGCGTTCAATCAGCAGGATATTGCCGTCTTTATCATACAAAACAACCAAAGCGGAAACGGGATACTTCAAAGGCTTATCGCTCATGACTTGTCCTTGCCGGTTTGGTTGGGGAGGCTGATTTTTTGTAGTAAGTAAGCCAAAAGGTTTTCCATGTATCACTCAAAAATGGGAAATTGATATTCAGACGGCCTTTGCCGTAAATCCGCAAAGGCCGTCTGAAATTATACCTGATTTAATTGCGCCAGTTTCCGAGACACCAGCTCTGCCGCTTCTTCCGGCGACTTGGCCTTCAACCCTGCTTCGCCAAAATACGAAATTTTAGGCAAATCACACAAAAACTTATCGACGTCTTGCGCCGTCAAAAAGCGGCCGTGCAAATCAAATCCGACATTTAAAGCACGCCCTTTGATTTCCGCCACCCTGTCATGCAAATGGCCGTATAAGTGATACCAACCCTGATAGCAGCCGTCCCATTCCTGAATCGGATAGTGAAAGAGAACCAGCGTATTCTTAATTTCCGGCGATTTGAGTTTCAAATACGACCGTATGGACGACAGCAGCGGATGACCGTCATGCTTGGTTTGGCTGCGGAAAAAATCAGCATGCTGCCGAATCACATGATCATGATTGCCGTAAATCAAGTGATGTTGCCCGTTCAAACGCGACAAAACGCGCTCTATCTGCTTATGATCTTGGGCAAAGGAAAAATCACCCAAGTTGTACACCGTATCTTCAGGCGTAACGGTTTCATTCCATGTCCGGATTAAAAATTCATCCATCTGCTCCACGTTATCGAACGGTCGAAATTGCGGGCAGAATTTGGCGATGTTTTTATGTGAGAAATGTAGGTCTGATGTGAAGTAGGTTTTGCTCATGCCGTGCTCTCTGCGTTGCAAGCTTGAATCGTATCACGCGCGGGCGTATGCTGAGTAATGTTTATTGTGTGCTTCAAGGAGTTTTTATGCGTTTGGTTATTGCCGCGCCGGCCAACGGCGCAATATTGAAGGACGCGCTCAAAGCGCATTTGCAAAACGACCCGCGCGTCAGCAGCTTGGTCGATTTATCCTCACCCGAAAGAAGCTATCCGCAACTCTCGTTTGCCGCGGCCGAAGAAGTCGCGGCAGGACATGCCGACCGTGCGCTGTTGATTTGCGGCACCGGTGTGGGCACGGCAATCGCCGCTAATAAGGTGCGCGGCATACGGGCGGCAACGGCGCATGATTTACTCACCCTCCGCGGCTCGGTGGAAAACTATGATGCGCAGGTTTTATGTATGGGGCAAAACGTCATTGCCGCTCCGGCCGCTTGGGCATTGGTCAATATCTGGTTGGACTTGCGCCACAACACAAGCAGCGGTTATGCGCCTAAGGTTGGCGAAATCGAAGCGTATGAGCGCGGAAAATAAATACGCGTTGCTCCATATATTTTCAAACGGCCTTACAACTGTCTCAAAAACGCCTGAATAAACGCGATTTTATCTAATTCCGACATAGCATTGAATGCTTCCTGATACTCGTGGATGTAATCGATTAAAGGATAAAATTCTTCATCAACATGGCGTTTGTCCAGTTTGCGGCCGATATTGCCCTCGTTGCTTCGTCCTAAAAACTTGGAAATCAGGTAATACGGCGATTTGAGTTTGAACAGCATTTCGCCGTTTTGGGCATCAAATACCATAAAGCCTTCGTGTTCCACATTTTTCAGACGGCCTTTCAGCTCGCCGAACGTGATGTTTTTCAGCGTTTCAGGACGGCGAACTCCGTATTGTTTGCCGATTTCGTCCAATTCCGCTTCAGTAAACTGACGGCCGGTCGCCACGTCGATGCAGCCGATTAGGGTTTCACCCAATTCTTCGCGGATGATGTGTACGTCTTTCGCATCTGTGATTTCGAACAAAAAAGTATGGTTCGGATATGCACGGAACAATGTTTCGTATTGTGCGCAATGTGCGGCGGTCATGTCGGCAAACGCGCTATCAAGCGAACCTGTAGTCGAATACAGCACTTTGCCGTCAAACGCTGCGCCGTGAGACGGATGGCCGTCTGAAAGCGAGACGAAAGTGCAGCAACCGAGGAAGCCGTTTACTTTCACCACCGCGTCCACCAGTCTCTCGTCACCGATTCTGATCGGATAGCGGCTGCCTTTGGCAATACGTTCCGAATAGTTGAATACTTTTTTAAACGGACGCACGATAATTCGATTATGCGCATCGATAATCAAACCGCGCATTTCCAGCAAAGCATCATCAAAGCGGTTGTTATAGAACACGCTGCGTGCGTATTTCAACACGCGCAATTCAGGATAACGCTTGGATGCTTTGCCGGTAAAGTTGCGGCTGCCGTGTTGCAGATAGTGATCGGTCACAAAGGTTTGCTGCGCCTCATCAAACACCAGCGGCTTATGCTCGATAGCCTGCATCTGTTTGATTTTTTCTAACTGCTCCGCATTTGCCGGTTGCACGGCCTCGATATGGATTTCGTTTGCCACACGGTTTTGGTTCAACTTGATATACGCCGCCAACACGTCATGCTCTTTTACGCCGTGTAGGTTGGGATAGAAATTGTGCAATCGGTAGATCTCTGTTTCAAAACCGCTTTTCTCCGCCTGATCCAATAAATGACGGCAACGCGAAGCTTTTTGGTTGGTATTGGAATGAATGATCAAAATATTTCGATTCGGATTTTGGCGTCCAAGCCTCAAAGTTTCAGTCATCAAGGCATTGCCGCGTTTCTGCGCCTTATCCACTGCTTCGCCCGACCAACGATATTCACCGTATTCATCGGTAATGAACAAATCATTTTCAATACGGACAACTTCCGCATCCGGATACTGCGCTTTAAATTCGGCGGCTTTTTGTTCGGCAAAAGTCGATTTTCCCGAACCCTGATGACCGCGTATTAAGATAAATTTTTGCATTTTGTTTCCTTATTCTTTTTCTCAGCTTGTCCTGAATAAATAGGCCGTCTGAAAAAATATTTCTACCCTTTTTTCAGACGGCCTTAGCTTCAGTTCACAGCTGCCAACGGCGTTTTCTCAATCTCTTCTACCCAGAAATCTGTACCCATACCTCGTTCGGCAAAGGAACCAATCAGGGCAAACACTTGGTCGGAGAAGCCGCCGATGTTCAAGATATCCTGACGGTTTCGTGCTTGAGCCTTGGTGTAAGGCTGGATATCCAGGCAAACGAGTTTGGCTTCGGGACAGCGTTTTTTCAGGATGTCCCATTCTTTCATCAGACTGGTTTTACCACCCCATCGTTGGCTGTCATCTGCCCAACTTTCGTTGTCTGACACGATGACGACCAAATCCACTTCAGCTTTTTCACGGTTCAACATGGCGATCGGTGCGCTGCATGCCGTTCCGCCGCCGCCGATATTGGCGAGTTTTTCGGCGTTGGTCATGATACTGTCGCGCGGATTGAGCTGCACGTTTACCGTGATTTGTTCAAACGGTATCACGCGGGCTTGCGGATTGGTACGCAACATGGCGGCGGATACGAGCGCGGCAATGTCGATGCAGCGGGTTTTGCTGGTCGCGCTGCCGCGATAGCCTGTAACCGAGCTGTGCATAGAGCCGGAAACGTCCGGACAAACCACGACTTTGCCTTGGATGGCCGGTACGTTTTGTACGGCGGTTTCCATCGCATCTTGCAGGGCTTCACGGATTTCAGACGGCATTTGATTAGATGTTGCCTGATACGCGGTCAGCAATTGGTAAGGCAGGACGCGGGCGCGGGCAATGGCGGTTTCGTCACGCAGTTTTTCTGCCACCATTTTGATGTTTTTGCTTTTGGCAAACACTTCGTGGCGCAGGAAAGTGTTCAGGTTTTGACGAACCTGCTGCCATGAACCGTTACAGGCAATTTGCGCCCAGTCGCCGCTGTTCAATTCCAACGCAGTGAGCATTTGGAAAGGAACGTCGGGCAATGCGCCTTGGCGGCTTTGTTTGTAGTCTTCAAAAGCGCGGGTAATGGGCGGCAATGTTTCGAGGTCGTACGGTTTGCCGATCAGCCATGCAAACCATGCAGCACGCCATGCTTCACACGGTTTGGGGTGCACCATTTTAACCACGTCTGCCAGCGACGGCGAATTGCCGATAGCAGCGTTCAACAGTTGTTTTTCGGTAGCGGTCAAAAGCCAAGTCTGCATCAGCTTTTTCGGACGGTTGCCGAAGGATTTTCTGCCGACTGCGCCGCTGCGGATAATTTGTGCGAAGTTACGCAACATTTTACCGTTGTCCACCACTTGGTCGAATACACGGGCGAGTATGTTCACATCTTTTTGCGCCAACACGGCAAGCAACAGCGCAGGCATATCTTTCATCAAACCTTTTTGACGGGCATATACGGCAGTTTTGGCGATAAACTCGGCATCCAGGCTTTCTGCCAATTTCAACACTTGGTCAAGCTGACTTTGGGCGTCGGCATAGAAGGTATTGTTCAGACAACCGGTAGCGGCAAGCTGTGCCAGCTGTTGTTTGGGTGTCAGCGTGTAGGCGATGCCGCCGGCTTCATTATGGGTATCGGTTTTAGTAAAACGGTTTTTAATCGATTGAAACAAGGTAGTATTAGCCATTTTCATTTTCTTTCATATTGTTGGTTTGAGGCCGTCTGAACTTGTTTTAGCTTTGTTTTTCAGACGGCCTTGAATGGGTGGCAGTGTGGCGGCTAAAGATGAAGAGAAGCGTTTTTAACTGAAAGCTAATGTATTCTCTTCCGGGCATCCGCCTACTGCCGTAGGGCGACCAGTTTAATTAGGATCATTCAGGTTTGTAGCAAGCAAGGAATGTAATCCTAATGGCATTCGCCCATAAGGGGTGGCACATTGGGCAACAAAGAGTGGAGAAATTTTTACGCGCTCTATCCACTGAGCTACTCTGCCATAGTTGGCGGCAGAGACGGGACTCAAACCCGCGACCTCGCGCTTAGTAGGCTGTAATTCCTCCGGCATTTGCCGTTTGCACCAAAAACAGTTTTTATATCAGCCCGCCTGAATATTTCAGACGGCCTCGAATGGGGGCTGCGTAGCGGATAAACATGAAGAGAAACGGTTTTAACGTAAAAGGTTCATGTATTCTCTCCAGACATCCGCCTGCTGCCGTAAAAGTAATATGGCACGCAACAAGTTTTTAAGGGAAACATGCCTTTACTCTACCAACTGAGCTACTCTGCTATTTTGGATAACAGAGACAGGACTCGAACCTGCGACACAAGGATATCCATGTTGTAGTTTCCCTAGGCATTTGCCTGCCATATTGAAAAAGGGTGGGCGACTAAATAAACAAGACGTTCAACGTCTATCAGACGAGACAGGATTCGAACCTGTTAATCCAAATGTAGTCTTGTTGGCATTCGCCCTGTAACCACACAGCAACTAAATTTACGGAAAATTTTTCTCCGGTAACTGTATTTCCCGAAGCATCTGCTGTATCGTTACATTCACAACATAGCCAACAGCGTGCCAAGAATGGAATTTTTATAAATATAATTTTTAATTTATTGAATATAAAGAAAATATATTTTAAAGTGGCTTTTATTAGCAAGAAGCGTAGAATACTAAAAAATATATTTATAGATAGTTATATAGAAAATAAAATATAAAAGGATATATGATGCGATTCGATGATTTGGACAAACGCCTGCGGTTAAGTAAACGGCAAATTTGTCTTAGAAAAAATAATTTAAAGGCCGTCTGAAACATGAATACCAACCCTAAAAAACAAGTCGCCGTCAGCTTTCTCGGCACGGTGTTGGACAGCGGTTTCGGTCAAGGGCGTTGGCAGAAGTGGCGGCCGAATGTCGCCATGAATCAGCGTCAGGATTTTCATCTTGACCGCATGGAGCTATTTTATGCGGAAAAATACCGCGAACTGGCGGATCATGTAAAAGCCGATATTCAGCGGGTGTCGCCCCACACAGTCGTCAATCTCGTGCCTATGGAGCTGGCAAACCCGTGGGACTTCTCCGAGGTTTATACCAAGCTGCACGATTGGGCAGCAAGCTATCCATTTGATACAGAAGAGGAAACCTATCTCACCCACATCACGACAGGTACACACGTTGCCCAAATCTGCCTGTTTTTATTGGTGGAATCGTGTCAAATTCCCGGAGTACTTTTACAAACCGCCCCTCCCAAAAACCAAAGACGCAGTATGGAGGACGGCAATGTCGGCAGTTATGAAATCATCGATTTGGACTTGGCTCGTTACGACGTACTGGCCGAACGCCTTGCCGCCGTACGCGATGACGCAGTGCGCTACCTGAAAAGCGGTATTTCCACCCAAAACGCCGCTTTCAACCGCATGATTGCCGAAATCGAACAGGTCGCACTCAACTCCCCTTCCCCCATTCTGCTTTCCGGCCCCACAGGCGCAGGCAAATCCATGCTGGCACGCAGGATTTTTGAATTAAAAAAAGCGCGCCATCTGATTAAAGGCACGTTTGTCGATGTAAACTGCGCCACCCTTCGCGGCGACGGCGCAGCATCTGCCCTGTTCGGCCACAAAAAAGGCGCCTTTACCGGTGCTGCAGAAAAGCGTGAAGGCTATTTGAAAACCGCCGACGGCGGTGTATTGTTTTTAGATGAAATTGGCGAATTGGGCTTGGACGAGCAAGCCATGTTGCTCAAAGCCATTGAAGAAAAACACTTTTATCCCGTCGGCAGCGACAGCGAAGTCAAAAGCGACTTCCAACTTATCGCCGGCACCAACCGCGACCTACGCCACGAAATCCGCGCCGGACGCTTCCGCGAAGACCTGTTCGCCCGCATTAATATCTGGAATTACCCACTACCTGCACTCGCCAACCGTCGCGAAGACATCGAGCCCAACGTCGAACACCAGCTCGCCTTAGCCTCGCAAGAACTCGGCCGAACCACCCGCTTCAACAAAGAAGCCCTGGCCACCTACCTCGACTTCGCCCACTCCAACCAAGCACCATGGCGCGGCAACTTCCGCGACCTCGCCGCCAGCATCATGCGCCTGGCCACACTCGCGCCGCAAGGCAGGATACAAGTAGAACAAGTCCAAGCCGAAATCGAACGCCTCAAATGGTTATGGTCGGAAGAACCCTTTTCAGACGGCCTCCTACATAACAGGCCGTCTGAAAAAGCACAAGACTACCCCGATAAAATCGATTGGGACACATTGGATTTATTCGACAAACTACAACTGCAACACGTTATCGACGAATGCCGCAAACATCCCAACATGGCCGCCGCCGGCCGTGCATTGTTCAACGTCTCCCGAACAGAAAGGGCAAAAGTCAATGACAGCGATCGACTGAGAAAGTATTTGCAACGGTTTGGACTGGAATGGGGGGATATTTAAATAGAGTGGGCAGACTAGTTCATTTTGAGAGCATTATTTTTTATCATTTATAAAAAACAAAAGGCATCAATCTGATGCCTTTTTATTTTCGTTAACATAAAAAATTAACGTTCATACCAACGTTTGGTCGATTCACGAATCACTTCTTTGGTTTACTTCAAAAATGCCGCATGATAGGTAATATGCTCACCAATAAAACTGGCAATGAAGTAATAGCTATGATCGTAGCCTTTATGGAAGCGCACATCGGCCGGTTGATTTGCTGCACGACAGGTTTCGATAAAATCTTCGGTGCGTAATTGTGTTGGCAAAAACTCATCTTCCAAACCCTGATCAATGCGCATACCTTGCACTTTATAGCCTTGTTGGATCAGCGAGCTGGCATCATATTGCTGCCATTTTTCGCGATCTTTCCCTAAATAGGCAGAAAAGGCTTTCTCCCCCCAAGACACGAGGCTAGGCGATAAAATGGGCGAAAAGGCAGAAACACTTTGATAACATTCCCGATTTCTCAGCGCCAATACCAATGCGCCGTGTCCGCCCATTGAATGTCCCATAATGGAACGTTTGCCATTGGTAGGAAATTTTTCCTCAATCAGACTAGGCAACTCATTCAAAATATAATCATACATTTGATAATTCGTCGCCCAAGGTTGCTCGGTCGCATTCAGATAAAAGCCCGCACCCTGCCCCAAATCGTAAGCATCATCGTTCGGCACTTGCTCTCCGCGAGGGCTGGTATCGGGGGCAACCACAATCACTTGATGTTCTGCCGCATAACGCTGGAAGCCTGATTTGGTAATGAAATTTTGTTCCGTACACGTTAAACCGGAAAGCCAATAAATCACACCAAGCGGTCGATTTTCCGGATTATTTGGCAAATAGACGGCAAATTTCATTTCGCATTGAAGCGTTTGGGCATGGTGTGCCCAAACTTGTTGCGAACCACCAAAAATTTGATGTCGTTCAATCAGTTTCATCGCGTACCTTAGTAATGAATAACAGCGCGGATCGATTTACCTTCATGCATTAACTCAAAGGCTTCATTGATTTGATCGAGTGTCATTGTGTGGGTCACAAATGGTTCTAACTCGATGTCGCCTTTCATTGAATCTTCCACCATTTTCGGCAGTTCAGAGCGGCCTTTAACGCCACCAAACGCCGTGCCTTTCCAAACACGACCTGTTACCAACTGGAACGGACGAGTTGAAATTTCTTGTCCTGCACCTGCTACGCCGATGATAATGGATTGTCCCCAACCACGGTGTGCACTTTCTAATGCTTGACGCATCACGTTTACATTGCCGATACATTCAAAGGTATGGTCAATACCCCATTTATTAATGTCTAACAACACATCTTTAATTGGTTTATCGTAATCGTTCGGGTTCAAACAGTCAGTTGCACCAAACTGTTTTGCCAACTCAAATTTTGAGGGATTGGTATCAATGGCGATAATGCGACCGGCTTTGGCTTGACGCGCACCTTGCACCACCGCCAAACCAATCGCCCCCAAGCCAAACACGGCAACAGAGTCACCTTCTTGCACTTTTGCCGTATTATGTACCGCACCAATACCTGTAGTAACGCCGCAGCCGAGCAAACATACTTGTTCGTGGTTGGCTTCTGGGTTGATTTTCGCCAGTGAAACTTCGGCAACAACTGAGTATTCGCTGAAGGTCGAACAGCCCATATAGTGATAGATCGGCTGACCTTGATAAGAAAAACGCGTCGTACCGTCCGGCATTAAACCTTTACCTTGTGTATCACGCACTGAGACGCATAAGTTGGTTTTACCTGAACGGCAAAACTCACATTCGCCACATTCAGCGGTATAAAGAGGAATAACGTGATCACCTGGTTTTACGCTTGACACACCTTCGCCTACAGCAACAACCACACCCGCACCTTCATGCCCAAGTACCACAGGAAACACGCCTTCCGGATCGCTTCCTGATAACGTAAATGCATCAGTGTGGCACACGCCCGTGTGGGTATTGCGGATTAACACTTCGCCTTTGCGTGGCATTTCTACGTCGATTTCCACAATTTGTAAGGGTTGATTTGGTGAGAATGCCACCGCCGCACGAGATTTGATGGTTGAATTGGTTTGTTTAATTTCCATTATTTTTGCCTTTTAATTCATTAATAAAGTTATCTAGCCTAAGTGAGATAACAATAGGTTATACTTTGACCTCCACTCTAAAGCAAGCATTTTTGCAATTTTGGCTCCGACGGTAGCATGATCACCTGAAGGATCGCCATACAATCGATAATTAAAGGCTTCCGAATATTTCCCTAAGTCATGCAACTTTCCCATCTGGCAGGCAATTTCCTGTGCCCCAAATACTCGCGCAAACTCCGCCGCCATTTCCCCAACATTTACCGAATGACTTTGCAAGGTTTGCCAATGTTCGTAAGGCAAGAGATTGCCGAGTTCATCTTGGGCAAAATGAGCATAGTAAATTAGGGGTTTCATATTGAAATTCTAAAAAAATTCAAACTGATATCATGCAATGATAATATGATATTAAATTTAATATGTAAATATAAAAAATGCCGTCTGAAACTTTTTCAGACGG
>NZ_KV835834.1:0-466 GCF_001838135.1 Neisseria sp. HMSC078H04 | reverse complement strand
AAAGCTTCGGAAAGCGAAGGATCAAAAGAAGAGCGGTCTGCTTGGACGATATCCGAACATACAGCCCCTCTTCCTTACTCAGACATGAGATACGGTGGCAGAGTTTCAACACACAGCTACCCGAAGACGGCTGGTCATCTGACATGTTTTCTCTCCGAAAGGAAATATAAGTTTCAACACACAGCCGCCCGAAGGCGGCTGGACGACAATGTCTTTCCTGAGTATCATCAACGCAGGGTTTCAACACACAGCCGCCGCGAAGGCGGCTGGCATAAATTACTAGCTGTATTATCAATGCAGATGGGTTTCAACACACAGCCGCCTGAAGGCGGCTGGGTGCGTCCTACCCAGTTCGCAGGGACGGCGTATTAGTTTCAACACACAGCCGCCCGAAGGCGGCTGGAAATCACTAAAGCGGTTAAAGCTACTAACGGTATGTTTCAACACACAGCCGCCCGAAGGCGGC
>NZ_KV835833.1:0-291 GCF_001838135.1 Neisseria sp. HMSC078H04 | reverse complement strand
GCGTTCTTACCGTCTTTAACGATAGTGGTAGTGGTATTACCTTCGCCATCAGTGATGGTTACAGTGTGAGTACCATCGCCGTTGTCTTTAACGTCGGCTTTAGCATTCTTACCATCTACACCGTCTTTACCGTCTTTAACGATGGTAGTAGTGACTGTACCGGTCTCAAGATCAGTAATAGTGATTGTATGGGTACCGTCACCATTATCTACAACTTCACCTGTGATGCTGCCACCTTTTTCACCAGTGTCACCTTTTTCACCAGTGTCACCTTTATCGCCTTTGTCGCCT
>NZ_KV835832.1:0-241 GCF_001838135.1 Neisseria sp. HMSC078H04 | reverse complement strand
ACTCTTTGATACAGCTGTTGGTGGTGATGCTGTTGGTTTCGATCTTGGCAACGGCGGCCTTTACGGCCTATCGGGAATCGGTCCGCTCGGCCAACCTGCGTGCGGCTCATGCCGCGCTGCTGGAAAATGCGCGCTTTATGGAGCAGTTCTACACAAAAAAGGGCAGCTTTAAGCTGACGTCGACGAAGTGGCCGGAATTGCCGGTGAAGGAGGCGGGCGGTTTCTGTATCAGGATGAGCGG
>NZ_KV835831.1:0-1879 GCF_001838135.1 Neisseria sp. HMSC078H04 | reverse complement strand
AGCACCCCATGGCCGTCAATAAAATCGCCCGTAAAAGCAGCAAGTTCCGCGTTGTCTTTACCGTCCCCGATTTCTGCTGGCCTCCTCCTCCCGCTCCGCCTTCCGTTCCACCCATCCCCTTCCCACTCTTTGCCGACCTCGGCGGTGCCAAAACCGTCGCCAAAAACGTACGCCTCAACCGCAAGCCTGCTTTTGTCTTTAATGCCAGTAAGACGGACAAAACTTATGGCGACGAAATCGCCCTTCCGGGCCGTAAAGGGGTAAAAAGCCGTACTGCCACCAAACCGGCCTGGCCGATGCGTCATTCTTCCTCGGTTAAAATCCGCAAACGCTATATCGTGCGTACCGGCGATATGTTCCATATGAACGGCAAGTTCAGCAAAAGACTCCCCCCTAAAACCTGTTTGTCCTGTAAGGGTGCGGTAGGTGTCGGCCGTCCGGTCAATCCGATACACGGTTTGAAGTTTTTGGCAAACGAAACCGACTTTGCCTTTGAAGGCATCCTGCCGCTGGTATGGAGCCGCAGCTATTATTCCGACCAAGACGGTACCGGCTGGCTCGGCGAGGGTTGGAGCGTACCGGGCTGCCAGCGCATCATCCGCGATGCGGCCGGATTGGCCTATATCGACGATCAGGGCCGTTTGTTCCCTTTGCCGGAAGTCGATGAAGATGACGAAGAGCCGGTATTGTTTGAGAGCGAACAGATTTGGTTCAGCAAAAATCCGGACGGCCATTATGTCATCGCTTCGCTGGACGGTTCGATAGCGCTGCGCTTTGCGCCTTTGGTGGTGGCGGAAGACGGTTCGGATGAAGATTCCACCCTCTTCCCGCTGGTCGCGGTGGAAGACGCCAACGGTAACCATCAGCGTTTCGTCTATCATCCGCTGACCGGTCTGCCGCAATACGTCATCGACGGCAACGGCCGGGTGTTCTCGCTGAACTTCGGCAATGTGGCCGATGAGCAGTCGCCTAGAATGCGGCTGCTGTCGGTATCGCTGTTGGAAGGTTTACCATCCTTTGGTGAAACCGTTCGGGTCGGTACGCCGCTGGTCCGCTATGAATACAACGGCAGTGGTGACCTGATCCGCGTCATCGGCCGCGACGGTAATGTCAAACGCAGCTTCGGCTATAAGAACAATCTGATGGTGTCGCATACGGATGCGGCCGGATTGGTATCGGAATACGAATACGACCATTACACCCCGACCGGCAAAGTCATCCGCAACCGGACTTCTTTGGGCGAGGAATGGCGTTTTACCTATCACGAAGGTTATACCGAAGTAACCGACATATTGGGCCGTACCGAGCAATATCATTATGATTACAACAATGAGTTGACCAAACGGGTGTTTGCCGACGGCAGCACCAACCTGATGGAACGCGACGATTTGGGCCGTCTGCTCAGCCATACCGATGCGATGGGACGCGTTACCCGTTATCAGTACAGCAACGAAGGCCAGGTAGAAAGTATTACCCGTCCGGACGGCGTCATCCTGCATTTCGACTATGACGACAACTACCGACTGATCCGCAAAAGCGATGCCGAAAGCCGTTACCACGGCTATACCTATGACGAAGTGGGCAACCTGCTGACCCATACCGACCCGCTGAAACACATCACCCGTTTCGAATATGCCGGCAACGGTCTGTTGCTGTCGGTAACCGATCCGAACGGCAACAGTACCGCATACCACTATAACGAAAACCATCAGCCCGACCGGATTACCGACTGCTCGGGTTACGAAACCAAACTCTCTTACACCCCCGAAGGACAGCTGGCGCGTATTACCGATGCGCTGGGACAGCACACCGAATACCACTACGACACCAATCAAAACCTCACCCTCGCCCTCTATCCCGACGGCAGCAAAGAGACCTT
>NZ_KV835830.1:0-23719 GCF_001838135.1 Neisseria sp. HMSC078H04 | reverse complement strand
GGTCAAATCACCGTAGCCGTTGTAGTCGTAGCGCACCAATTCCTTGCCGTTGAAGGTAACGGAAGTAAGGCGGTTGACGTAGAAACGTTCGTCTTCGGAAACAAATACGTCCCTTTCTCCGGCCGGATCGAAGTCGGGATCGTTGTCGTGCAGCCGAATGGAGGAGAATACGGGTTGGAAGTGTCGGCCGCTGCCGTCGTAAATGCTGTGCGGCAGCCCGTTGTCGTCGTAGCAGAGGCGGATATGGCGGCCGTTGCGGTCGAGTTGTGCGACCAGTTGGAAAATGCCGCAGCCGGAATCGACTTCGGCAAACAGTAGCCGTGCGCCGCCGTCGGGGGAGGCGATTTGGTAGAGGTCGTCTGAAATCTGAGAAAAGAAGATTTGTTCGTAAGGATCAAAATAGGCGTTATCCAGACCGTAGGGGTCTTCTTCGGCGGAAGCAGGTCTTGGGGCAGCCTCTTCTTCATATAAATCGTCTTCATCGTCGTCGGCTGCGGAATAAGGCTCGTCCGCTTCGTCGCTGATATCCGGCAACGGAATTTCCCTGCCCTGCTCATCAATATAAAGGAAACCGTCGGCAGTCCGGACAAGACGCATGGAGAACGGCAGCGACCAACCCTGCCCCAGCCAGCCGTTGCCTATTTGGTCGGAATAGTAGCTACGCTGCCAAACAAGGGGAAGTGGGGAGTCAAAGGCAAAGTCGGTCTCTGTATCGTCAAATAGGACTTTGATACCAAGTACAGCATTAACAGGATTACCGATAGCTGCTGCAACTTTACAAGGGATACAGTGACCATGACCAGAAGTAACTACCCCGCCATCAGAACCTGCTCCACTACCCCCGCCAAAACCACTGACCATTTTTCGTGAAGGCAGTCTAATACTAGGTAAACCTGGAACCATTGAAGCGAGCGAAACTACATCAGATACAGCATCAGCCACATTAGCTGCAGCAGAGTCAGGAGCAACCAAAGAAAGGGCACTAGAGGCAACATCGGCCACCATCTCTATCACATCTACCGGCCCAGCTGCATTAGTCAGCGGCTCAGGCGGATTGGCAGAACCTTGAGACACCATGGCAGGTGCAGAAGGTTGAGGAACAAGAATACCTATGGTGTTACCGGAAGAGGACATGCGATTACTCCGTCGAAATCCTAATTAATCTACAAGTAGAAACCTCAAAACAAGGAACCTCAATCACTTTCTGAGGACTTTGAACACATTATTTTGCAAAAATTATAACAAACAATAAGCTATAAATAAAACTGTATTTGATAAACTTTATTATCTAAATATCATATAGTAAGCGCATATTTTTAAAGATTATTTACATTTCTTTAGTTATTATTTCAAGTGGTTTAAATTTATATTTATCAACACATCGAATTATGCTAAAGTACGAGTTTAGCAGTTGTATCTGATTAGCAACTTGGGAATCTAAAACCTCTTCTCTTGTGATGACTACTTATGCTTAAGCAAAATGAAGTCTATTTTTTTGGTAAACTGAATCAATCACGTGATTTTATTTTCTCCGAGAATCTTCAAACTAACGATAGATTCTTTTGGGATAACTGGTTTAGCCAATGCTACGGCCAAAACAAATTAATTTCATTCACTCGAAAAACATATTCCCCTTTGCAAATTTGGCTATTCTGCATCAAATTACCTGATAGTCTTATTTATACAGGTATAATTGCTGGCAGTTCTGATAAAATTGGCAGAAAATATCCATTTGTGTTATTTTATAAACCTAGCTCTATTCCTGAATCACTTGATTCTCTTTTTTCTCTTTTAAAGAAAAAAAATTCTTTTAACAGTATTTTAAAAGAAGGGAAATGTTGTATCGAAGATTTTTACAATAGTGATACAACAGGGAACCCTATCCTCTCTGAATCCTTTCACAACTTTTTATCTGATTCAGACGGCATCGGTAGTTTTTGGCAAAAGATTGAAAGCAGTGACCACATAAAACATGAAGGCCTCCCCTCATGCTCACTATTTAATAAGTTATTTGGATCATAAGTAGATGAACACATTTCCTCGCTGGGACGAGCCTATCTCTATCGACAGTCCCGAAGGTGTAAATATCGAATACGATAGCCGCTTTTTAGAACTACAAAGCGTAGCTGAAGGCAAACCAGAACAACAGTATGGTGACACGATTATTCCGGCAGAAGAGGCCGACTGGGCAACGGTAGAAAAGTTATGCAATCAATTGCTAGCTGAGTCTAAGGATTTGCATGTCCTAGCTTACTATGCACAGGCGCTTACAGCTAAACATGGACTCGTAGGATTCTGTGCTGGTTGCGAAGCAATCAGAGCTAATATAGACCTGTATTGGGAATCAATTTATCCTAAACTAGAGGATGAAGACGGTGAATTTGACCCATTTTATAGGATCAATGCCCTTAGTTCCTTTACCACACTTGATGGCATCATCAAAGAGATTCTTTCATCTAAATTATTGATAAATGGGTTAACCCAACAGCCAATTACTGTAAAAGAAGCTGTTTCTATCCTACAAGGGAATGACCTACAAAATTATCCGGGAGGTAAAGAACGGCTAATGCTCGATATTAGAGTAAATGCCGATACGGGGAAACCTGAATTGACCGCATTAATTCAAGCATTGGACTGCCTGAAAGACATCCAACGCATTTTCTCGTCTAATTTACAGGATGAACACTCACTTGATTTTGATGTTATTCAGAAACCTCTTACCCTAATTCACAAAGCCATCAATTATAATGATGGGAGTACTCCCTCAGCACAACAGACAGAACAGTCAGAGTTACCCTCTGAAACTAACAGTTCAGCTATTACACAAGAACAATCTATTCAAGAGGCCGATGCATGGCGTCGTCTGAATATTAAAAATCGTGCTGATGTTGATTTAGCTTTAGAGAAAATCTGCATTTATTTTGAAACTCTTGAACCCAGCCACCCTGCACCACTGTTTATCCGCAGGGTACAAAGACAAATGAATATGAACTTTTATGACATCATGAAAGATATTAGCCCAGAAAGTATTGCCAATTTAGAAGTTTTAATTGGCAAGCCGGATGAAGATACAGCAAACTCCTGAACCTAGCATCCCTCATCCGCGATTTAGTAAAATTTTTTAAATACACAACATTATTAATCATCCTAAGGTTATAACCATGTCACGAAATAAATCATCAGGTCAAAAGTTTATTGCCCGCAATCGAGCTCCTCGCGTGCAAATTGAATATGACGTAGAGTTGTATGGTTCAGAGAAAAAGATTGAACTGCCTTTCGTTATGGGTGTTATGGCAGATTTGGTTGGTAAACCTGTCGAGCCACTGCCTGACTTGGCCGAACGAAAATTCTTAGAAATTGATGTAGATAATTTCGACGAACGCATGAAAGCCCTTAAACCTCGTGTTGCCTTCAACGTAAAAAATACATTGACAGGTGAAGGAAATTTGAATGTAGAACTCGAATTGGAAAGCATGGATGACTTCTCACCAGCTGCGATAGCTAAAAAAGTAGCACCTCTAAATGAACTTTTACAGGCGCGTACAGAACTATCTAATTTACTCTCATATATGGATGGTAAAAGTGGGGCTGAAGAATTAATTGGAAAAGTCTTAGGGGACAGCGAATTACTAAAAAGTCTTGCAGCTGCACCTAAATCAACATCCAAAGATGAACAATAGTCTCTAATAAAACTAGAAGTGAAAGTAAATCATGGCTGAAAAACAATTAGATATCCTGGGAAATGGCAGTTCGCAACATGTATTTGCGACCAATGAATTTGAACAGCTGCTTCAAAAAGAATTCAAACCTAAAACGGAAGAAGCTAAAAGTGCTGTAACCAATGCAGTTGCTACATTGGCTCAGCAGGCTCTACAAAATGTCGTTACCATTTCAGATGATACCTATCAAACTATTGAAGCAATCATTGCTGAAATTGATAGAAAACTTTCCGAGCAGATTAATTTAATTTTGCATCATGAGGACTTTCAAAAGCTTGAAGGTGAATGGCGCGGCCTGCATCATTTAGTGACCAATACCGAAACAGATACTTTACTGAAAATCAAAGTATTACCTATTTCTAAAAAAGAGGTAGCTCGTAACTTAAAACGCTTTAAAGGCACAGCCTGGGATCAAAGCCCACTCTTTAAACGTATCTATGAGGAAGAGTACGGCCAATTCGGTGGTGAGCCTTTTGGTTGTTTAGTAGGTGACTATTATTTTGATCATTCTGCCCCTGATGTAGAAATGCTCAATAGCCTTGAAAAGATTGCCGCAGCTGCGCACTGCCCATTTATTGCAGGTGCCTCTCCCAAGTTAATGCAAATGGAATCTTGGCAAGAATTAGCTAATCCGCGCGACTTAAGTAAAATCTTCCAAAATGCTGAATACGCTCCATGGCGAAGTCTGCGTGAATCCGAAGATTCACGTTATATCGGTTTAGCTCTACCTCGTTTCCTGTCTCGCCTGCCTTATGGTGCCACGACAAACCCCGTAGATGAATTTGACTTCGAGGAAGAGACAGAGGGCGCGGATCACAATAAATATACTTGGGCCAATGCTGCTTATGCAATGGCAGTAAATATTAATCGCTCATTTAAATACTATGGCTGGTGTACTGCCATTCGTGGCGTGGAATCAGGCGGTATCGTTGAAAATCTTCCCTGCCACACATTCCCAACCGATGATGGTGGTGTAGACATGAAATGCCCAACAGAAATCGCCATTAGCGACCGCCGAGAGGCAGAATTGGCTGCATTGGGCTTTATGCCATTAATTCATCGCAAGAACACGGATTTAGCTGCATTTATCGGTGCGCAATCTTTGCATAAACCATCTGAATATTATGATCCAGATGCTACCGCCAATGCACGTTTATCTGCTCGCTTGCCTTATTTATTCGCATGCTGCCGTTTCGCACACTACTTAAAATGTATTGTTCGTGACAAAGTTGGCTCATTCCGCGAACGTGATGACATGGAACGCTGGTTGAACGAATGGATTATGAATTATGTAGATGGAGACCCCGCCAACTCTACGCAAGAAACGAAAGCACGCAAACCATTGGCTGCTGCTGAGGTAGTTGTAGAAGAAGTAGAAGATAATCCAGGATACTATACTTCTAAGTTCTTCCTGCGTCCTCATTATCAACTTGAGGGGCTTACCGTTTCTCTACGCTTGGTTTCCAAATTGCCTTCGACTAAACAAGAATAGTCAGGCTGAGTTTATTTAGTTGGGTATATTTAGTGCCCTGTTGTTAAATCGCTTGTATTTTTTAACTAGGAGAGTAAAAAATGGCTATTGATATGTTCATGAAAGTTGAAGGTGTAAATGGCGAATCAAAAGATTCTAACCACAAAGACTGGACTAACATCGAAAGTTTTGACTGGGGTGCAGAGCAACCTGGTTCAATGACTAGCGGTGGTGGCGGTGGTGCCGGTAAAGTCAATTTCAATGACTTGACTGTAGTTGCTGCTATCGATAAAGCAGCTCCAACCATTTTGAAAAACTGCGCTACTGGTCAGCACTTGAGCAAAGTAGAAATTTCTGTATGTAAAGCTGGTGGCGAACAAATTGAATACTCACGCACCACATTGGAAGATGTCTTGGTAACCGGTGTGAAATTCATCGGCGTACAAGACAATGATGCACTGAAAATGCGTTATTCATTCCAAGCTGCAAAAGTGAAAAACCAATATTGGGAACAAACTGATAAAGGTTCTAAAGGTGCTGAAGTTCAAATGGCCTTCAATATCAAAGAAAATAAATCTGCATAATTGATATGTAGATTTAATTAAAAAAGCCTGACTTAAAAGGCGTTTTTAAGTCAGGCTTTATATATAAATTTTTTCACTTTTCAGACGGCACTACTTAACTGAAAAATTAATCTTGTTTTTAACTTCTATTATTCATCTTTATAAATTAAATAAGGAATCATTGAAATGGATTTGAAGACTAAATTATCAGAGATGATTGAGCTTGTACGTTCAAATCCTGACAATCAAGAACATCGTTTAGCACTGATTCAATATCAGTGTCTATGCGCAAAATGGGAACAGGCTTTAAAACAGATTGGGCAATACCAAAAACTCTTTCCCGATACTCAAAAGCCCCTGATGCTCTACCTTATTGAAAATATTTCTGCTGAAATACGTCGCCAAGCAGTCTTGGAAACACAGCAAAAACCCAAAACTCTAGAACAGCACGCAAGTAAACTTGATATTCTTCAAAAGCAACTCTCTTTAGTTGCCCATGTTTCAGAACAGAAAAACAAGGCTCTTGTCGATGATTATACTGTGTTATCTGAGAATATAGACGGCTCCCCCGTACATATTACTTACCTTTTAGCAGATAAATCAGTTTCTGAAATTGATGGCGACTGGATTATGGATGGAGACGTGCGCACCGCCTTCGTTTATGAATATTTCTATCAAGGTCACTATTACTGGCAAACATGGGATTCTATTGAAAATATTTCTTTTAAGGCTCCAAGTTCCTTACTGGACATCATCTGGAGAGCGTCTGAAATTAAATTTACTAATGGTGAGTGTATTCAATGTACTAGTCCTGCTCGCTATACTGTTATGCCTGGTGAGGAAACAGCATGGTCAGATCTGCTAATGAAGTGCTCACAAACTGACTGGATTGAAATAGTAGAGCAACTCTTTACAGGAGTTGGTCAAAAAACTTTGTATACCGATAACCATGATTTTGGCCTTTTAGATATTCGTAATATTAGATTTGAACAAAATCATTAAAATCTATCCATCCTTCAAACTCAGCAATTAAACATGTCGCAATTCAAAAATCAACTGTTACCCACTTTATTTGACAGACTAACAGATGAAGAACCGCGCAGAAAAAAAGAGGCACGCTCCGATCAGGTCATTAATCTTGATCAATATCGGCAAGCAGTACTGCGTGATATTCTTTATCTACTGAATACATGCAACATGCAAGCAGAAACTATGGGGATTGACCTAACTGAAAATGTACGCTCTTCTACATTAAATTATGGTATCCCTCCCCTTTCTGGTATTAATTTTTCTGATATTGAATGGCAAGATGTGGAACAGAACATCAAACAAGCCATCATCGATTTTGAACCGCGTCTTGAAAATAAGACTCTACAAGTGATCGTAAATACCTCAGACGATGATGACGATGCTTTACACAATAAACTCATTATTGAAATCAAAGGTTACCTGAAACTCAATCCTTATCCTAAAGAATTCTTGCTCCGAACCAGCATGGATGTTGAAACAGGATTGTTTGACTTATTAGATGGGGGAAATGGGGCTTGAATAATAAATTACTGTCTTACTACAACAAAGAGCTAACTTTTCTAAAGGAAATGGGTAAAGAGTTTGCAGCCCAATATCCTAAGATAGCCTCAAGATTAGCTTTAGATACAACTGATATTCCTGACCCCTATGTTGAAAGACTCTTGGAAGGGGTAAGTTTTCTTACTGCACGCACCCAACTTAAACTGGATGCGGAGTATCCTCGTTTTGTCCAAAGAATCTTAGAAGTTGTTTATCCTGACTTCATCAATCAAAAACCGGCGGCAGCTATTGTCAATCTAGAGCCTACTAATCAATATAACGCTGATGTGATCAATCTACTGGAACGAGGCAAAATATTAAGGTCTCTGCCTATTGATGAATTTAAAGTAAGTTGTCCATTTTCTGTAACTAAAACTACTGAAATTCTGCCACTTCGTATTGAAAAAGCCAAATACACTGACTCAATAGGTTATTTGCCAAACACACTCCCTGCACTCAAACAATCCTCTAGTAAGAAAGTACAATCTGCCTTGCGTTTGGATTTTTCATTGAGCGTACCAGGTGCATGCTCAGAGATGTTGCCAGATGAATTATCTATATTTTTGGGTACAGAGCTTTCCAAATCATCTTCATTGCTGTTTCTATTGACTTCTGAATGCGTGGGGGTTGTTTGTCACAGTTACGAAAATCCAAAACAATGGTATTACCCATTACCTACTACACCAGAACATCGTGGTTTTCGAGAAGATGAAGCCTTATCATTTAATTTAGATAAATCGGTGAGTGCATTCCGAATTATGCAGGAGTATTCACGCCTACCGGAAAAGTTCCTATTCATTTCCCAAAAAAATATTAAACAAGCTATCCAGCAAGCCGAGAAACAAGGACACTTACCTAAAGTACCTGAACATTTAGAGGAAATCGTAAACGATAAGGGAGTCAATAAAAAAATTATTACTTATCGTAAACGCTATTTTAGTCTTTCATTTTTATTCAATAATAAAATACCTGAATTAACTGAACTGATCGGTGTAGATGATTTTTCTGTGAATGCCGTACCAGTCGTCAACTTATTCAGAAAAAAAAGCTCACGCTTCCCGGTAAATATTCAAGATCAGGAACACCATGTCGTTATCGACCGTACCCAGCCCCTGAATTATGAAGTCTACGCTATCGAGCAAGTAAAAGGCTTTGATACCAACAACCTTCAAACCGTAGTATTTTCACCGATGTACAAAGCACCGGATATAGGACTCTTTCCAGAAGCCCAAACTCAGCATGCTTATTTTTCTGCTCGTCGTGCTGATAGAGTACCATCCGAAAACTCAGCTAAAAATGGTTTTCGCTCTTCCTATTTAGGTAGTGAGGTATTTTTATCTCTTGCTAATAATCAGAATTACGCCTTTAATTCAAACGTACAGCACCTTTCTGTCGACGCTTGGTGTACAAGCAGAGATTTGCCTCTAATCATGCCTCGAGACGGAGAATCTGACTTTCTTATTGAGGGATTTTTGCCAGTCAAATCGATTAAACTGATTTCTAAATTAACAAGGCCTCAAGAAGCAGTAAGTGAAGATAGAACACTTTGGTCATTTTTAAATCAATTGAGCTTAAATTACCTGTCTCTTTTGAATACTGATGAAGAAGATGCACCTGTTGCTTTGAAAGAGCTTTTAACAGTATTTGTTTCTTCTGAAAGTGATTTACTGAAAAAACAGATTGAATCAATTACACGAGTTGAAACCTCAATTATTAACAAAGTAATCCGTCATTATGGAGTTGCAGCCCCTATCAGAGGAATCAACATTACCGTTACACTGGATGAAGCTCAACTAGGCGGCATTCATCCTTTCCTATTTGGATCAGTTTTAAACCATTATTTTCGACGTTTGGTGTCTATTAACTCATTTGTACAACTGCGAATTGACACGCTCCAGCAAGGTCATATTGCTACTTGGCCGTCTGAAATTGGGGAGAGAATGATTATATGAGTCCAGTCAACCCTAAAACAGATTTTGGTGACTCATTAGACAATGCTTGGGATGAAAAACTTACAGTCTTTTTAAATAAAGTTTCCTCTCAACCATATAAGTATGATTATTTTTCACTCTTGCGCCAGCTTGAGTCCGTTAAATTTATTACTGGTGGGCAAATATTAGGCAAAGCTATTAGCCCAAAAATGGAGAAAATAAGGATCCGCCAAAATCCTTCGCTTACTTTTGCCCCACGCAATCTCCAATCGGTAACCTTATCACCACATTATGTAGAAATTTCCATTAATGGATTTGGTCTGTTTGGCCCATCTGGCCCACTACCCCTACATTTAACCGAATATGCTTATGAACGCCAACATCAACACGGAGACCAGGCATGGACAGGTTTTGCAAATATGTTGCAACACCGTCTGGCTATCTTATTCTATCGGGCGTGGGCCAATGCCCAAAGTATTACATCGTTAGATAAAAATGCCGAAGACCGCTTCGGAAAATATATTGCCAGTTTTAATGGCCTTAATATTCCGACCACACATAACAAAGGTTTAATTCACGAATTTGCTAAACGCTATTTTTCCGGTCTATTAATAAAACAAAGCCGATCTGCAGTCAACCTGCAACAACTGCTCACTCGCTATTTCCAAGTTCCCGTTAACATTCAAACTAACGTAGGGTACTGGGTTGAAGTCGAAGAAGAGAAAACGCAAATTGGGATTATGGGCAACTACACACTTGGGGACGGTTTACTACTAGGTGACAAACTCTATGATATGCAAAGTAAATTCCGGATTATTATTGGCCCCCTTACTCTACCAGCCTACCAATCATTCTTTAAAGACGGTATTAATGCAGCCCGTTTACGCGAATGGGTTCGTTTATTTGCCGCAGAAGAATATGAATGGGACATCCAACCTATTCTGATGCAAAAAGAAGTTCCACTGATGGTTTTAGGAGGGAACACTCAACTCGGCTTATCAACTTGGCTGGGGAATGTTTCCCGAGATGCAGAAGACTTGATTGTCAGCAATCATTAATCAGCTTTTCAGACGGCCATCGTCGATAAAAGCTTTAGAAAACTATTTTGGACATATTTGAAATAATTTAATTAAGGACGTCTTATGTCAAACATCAGCCGCAGCGTATTATTTGGTAAGTTAAATACTACTTTGTATAAAACTTTGGAAAATGCCTATACCTTCTGTCGTCTTCGAGAAAACAGCTATGTTGAATTAGTACACTGGCTACACTCTCTACTTCAAACTGAAAAAACAGATATCTTCTGCCTGATAAATCAGTTTAACTTAGATGAAACCAAAGTACGAAAAGATGTATTGGCTGCCGTAGAAAAACTGCCTGTTGGTGCTACTGCCGTTATTGACTTCTCAGAACATATCCAAACCCTTGTCGAACAAACTTGGACATACAGTTCACTAAAATTTGGTACAGACAAAATCCGTACGGCTCATATTTTCTATACCATGCTGCAAAATAAAACTTTGCAGGGTATTTTGGCCAATATTTCATCTGAATTCCTGAAAATTAAACCAGAGACATTGGCAAACAATATTATTGCTATTACTGCTAACTCTGAAGAAAATCTTGATGTTACCAAAAATGCCTTATCTTCAGAGCCTAATGCTACTCACAAAGAAAGTGCCTTAGCTAAATACGGCAGTAATCTTACCGAAAAGGCTAAAAATGGCGAAATAGATCCAATCACAGGCCGTGACACTGAAATCAGACAAATGATTGACATCCTCATGCGTCGCCGTCAAAACAACCCGATTCTTACAGGTGAAGCCGGTGTTGGTAAGACTGCTGTGGTTGAAGCTTTGGCATTACGTTTAGCTGCCGGAGATGTTCCGCCTGGGTTGAAAGACGTTCAATTAATTCTATTGGATATCGGTTTGCTCAAAGCTGGTGCCAGTGTTAGCGGAGAATTTGAATCACGCCTCAGAGCAGTTATGGATGAAGTAGAATCCAGCCCAACCCCAATCGTGCTATTCATCGACGAAATCCATACTTTAATTGGTGCTGGTGGAGCTGCCGGTACTGGTGATGCTGCCAACTTACTCAAACCTGCATTAGCTCGTGGCAAACTTCGTACTATTGGTGCAACCACATGGGCAGAATACAAAAAATATTTTGAAAAAGATCCTGCCCTAACTCGTCGCTTCCAAGTTGTACAAGTAGATGAACCCGATGAAGAAAAAGCCATCAACATGCTTAGGGCATTAAATGCTTCTCTAGAAAAACACCATAAAGTGATCATTCTTGATGAAGCAATCCAGGCTGCTGTAAAACTTTCTCACCGCTATATTCCAGCACGTCAGCTCCCCGATAAAGCTGTAGGCCTGATTGATACTGCCTGCGCACGTGTTGCAGTCAGCCAACATGCTGTACCTGGAAACATTGAATATCTACGCAAGAAGTCAGAAGCATTAAAACTTGAGCAAGCAAATTTAGAACGTGAGAAAAAACTCAGTTTTGATTCTGAAGCTAGAATCACAAATATTGGTAAAGAATTAACTGAGGTTGAAGGCCGTCTGAAAAAATTAGAAGACAGATGGAAATCTGAAGCAGACTTAGTTGCCGAGCTATTGGCTGTACGTGAACAAATCATGCAGGTTGAACAAGAAACAACCGATGAAGAAAATAAACAGTTGCGTACCCGCCAAAAAGAACTGGTTACTAAATTGAAAAAACTGCAAGGTGTCCAACCTTTGGTTATGCCGTTAGTAGACAGTCGTACGGTTGCTGACGTTGTAGCAGACTGGACTGGAATTCCTGTCGGAAAAATGATGAAAGACGAGGTTGAGGCTGTATTGCAGCTTGCTGATACCTTAAATAAACGCATCATCGGCCAACGCCACGGTTTGGATGCGATTGCCCGCCGTATTCAAACTTCACGCGCCAATCTAGACAATCCCAACAAGCCTATTGGTGTTTTCATGCTTGCTGGCCCTTCCGGTGTGGGTAAAACCGAAACTGCACTGGCTCTAGCCGATACATTATATGGTGGTGAACAAAACGTGATTACCATCAACATGAGTGAATATCAAGAAGCTCATACTGTATCCACTTTGAAAGGAGCTCCTCCAGGTTATGTCGGCTATGGTGAAGGTGGCGTATTGACTGAAGCTGTACGTCGTAAACCTTACAGTGTTGTCTTACTCGATGAAGTAGAAAAAGCACATCCAGATGTTCATGAAATCTTTTTCCAAGTATTCGACAAAGGCTGGATGGAAGATGGCGAGGGCCGCTATATCGACTTTAAAAACACTATTATCATTCTTACCACCAACGTTGGTACAGATTTAATTATGGATATGTGTGATGATCCCGAAATGTTGCCTACCCCAGAAGGCCTAACTAAAGCCCTGCGTACTCCCCTGCTGAAAACTTTCCCAGCTGCTTTATTAGGCCGGATGCAAGTTATTCCTTACTATCCGCTATCCGATGATATGCTCTCAAAAATTGTTGAATTGCAATTAGACCGTATCGTAAAACGCATTAAAGATAATCATGGCATCGACCTACACTATACCCCTGAAGTGTTAAAACTAATCACTTCACGTTGTACAGAAGTTGAATCAGGTGGCCGCATGATCGATGCGATTCTTACCAATACGGTTCTACCACAAATCAGCCAAGAACTACTTACTTGCACAACACAGGGGAAACAAGTTTTTAGCGTAAATATCGACGCAAGCAATCATGACTTCAATTACCAATATAAATATA
The DNA here is from genome assembly GCF_001838135.1 of Neisseria sp. HMSC078H04. NCBI lineage: Bacteria > Pseudomonadati > Pseudomonadota > Betaproteobacteria > Neisseriales > Neisseriaceae > Neisseria > Neisseria sp. HMSC078H04. The sequence goes on along the minus strand of NZ_KV835830.1, from coordinate 10,698 downwards.
AACTTAGAAAGAAAAATGCTTTATAATTCTAAGCAAAATAAGAAATCTTAGTATTCGATCGACAGTCATAGACCAACTCGTTCCTAAAGTCTAGGCTGTCGATTAATTTAAAATTTCTATCATTAAATACAATCGCTATTGATGTACCTAGGTAACCAAAATGCATGGAAAACTGATAAAATATATATCATTTGCAATGATATCTTTGATGGTAAGCGCATGTGCGTCCAACCATAAACCGCCAAAAGAATCTGACGAAAGTGGAGAAAAAATTGATGTCCAAATTATAGTTTCTCCCGATGTCAATCCAAATTTAGTTGATCAACCTTCCCCCATAAGATTGGATTTATATCAACTGTCATCTGATGGTGAATTTAAAAAAGCAAACTATTTTGATCTTACTAATAATGCTAAAGAAACTTTAGGAGACAAATTAATTCAACAAAACCAATTCATGTTACACCCTGATACGGTTTCTGTATTACCTATCAAGATGGATTCTCATCTGAAATACCTAGGTGTTGTTGCCAGTTATCGTGATTTGGATAATAGTCAATGGAGATTGATTTTATTAAAACAAAAACAACGATGGTATCAGTTTGGGAAACACTATTTCTACGTGAATATTGGGAAAAATGAATTATATCAATTATCGAAATCAGAGATGCAAGAAATGCTAAAAGAATATAAAGAGCGCCATCCTGATGATCTGCTTATCAAAGAAAATGGGAAAACTCGTAAGAATAATAGTGACCTGAGCAAAGGCATTTTCCGCGAGGAATAAATACTTATATATAAATAATTTGAGGTTGAATGCATGGCAATTGAAGCAAAAGTAGTTTGGTCAGAGGGAATCTTTATTACCCCACAGCATTTCCAGCAATTTGAACGTTATCTTGAGTCTGGATTACGTCAACTAGCTGTTTCTAAAGAAGGTTATTTTTGGGGGTTTTCATCTTTAGTACTGGATTCAGACGGCCTCAAACATGGTGTTCTCGGTATTCGTGAAGCAGAAGGTATTTTTCCTGATGGTTCTATATTTGTGTTTTCCCAAAAACAACTTGAAAATTTAAGCTTAAAAGTACCTGCAAACATAAAAGATACCAAAGTTTGCTTAGCCATTACTCTGCCATCCTCTGTCAATAATGAGATTGACTTTCTAAATCAAAATTCTGCTCACTCTTACCGATATAAAGCATTTGAGAAAACCCTTGCAGATACAACAAACTCTGAATTAGACGGTCGCCAAATTACACTAGCAGATCTTAATCCTACATTGATTTTAGAAAATGATTTAACTAGCAATCAAACTGCCCTTCCTATTGCAATTATCCGATCCAGTTCAGCAGACTTTGAAATCATTCTAGACGAATCATATATTCCACCATCCCTAGGAAGCCAAAAGCAACAACACCTAAAAGCTTACATTTCAGAAATATACGGCTTATTAATGCAAAAAAGCAATAGTCTAGCTAACGCTGTAAACGACCCAAATACCGGAGGTTCTGTTGAAGTAATGGACTTTATGATGCTTCAGACCATCAATCGATATCTGGCTTATTTGCATCATGAAAATGAAGGCGCTCGTCAAACTCATCCAGAACAATTATTTGTCAACTTATCAAAATTATGTGCTGATTTAATGACTTTCCTTCCTTCACGCAAAGTAGGAGATGTTCCTATTTATGAACACAATGATCTAGCATCATGTTTTGGTAAATTATTTTTTAACTTGCGCAAATCACTGTCTATTGTACTTGAACAAAGAGCAATTAGAATTCCATTAGATCTGCGTGATGAAGCAACCCGAGTCGCCCAAACTCCTGATCAAAGCTTGCTGGATAAAGCTTCATTTGTCCTAGCCATCAAAGCTGATATGCCTAACGAAGCCTTGCGCCAAAAAATTCCAAGTGTAGTAAAAATAGGTACTGTAGAAAAAGTTAAGGAATTGGTTGCTTACCATTTACCTGGAATTAAAGTTCATGCGTTATCCGTGGCACCAAGAGAATTACCATACCATAGTGGTTATGTTTATTTTGAATTAGATAAAAAACATGAATTATGGGATATGTTTGATACTTCCTCAGGTATGGCTTTCCATTTGGCTGGTAATTTCCCTAATTTAGATGTTGAATTTTGGGCGATTAAGTCTTTAAGTTAATTTGATTTAATTTGGAATTTCATTATGAATAACCAGAATAATACTGCAAACAACGCAGTAAATGTTTATAACCCTTTAATTGAAGCTGCTAAACCTGTTCTTATCTTGGCTAACTCTATGCAGCAAACTACTAGTCAATTATCTACTGATAGCCTAATTAATAAATTCTCTCTCTTAATTGATAATTTTGAAGAGAATGCTGAAAAAAATGGAGCTAAATATGATGCCATTCAGGCTGCAAAATACTGTCTTTGTACATTTGTAGATGAATTAGCAGTCCGTGCAGGCTGGGCTGATGAAACTTGGTCAAAGAATAGCTTATTAGTATCTTTTTATGATGAAACTTGGGGTGGAGAACGTTTTTTTGAAATCATTCAAAATTTGAAACAAGATTCTGATAAGAATATTGATTTATTAGAGTTTATGTATTTATGCCTGCAATTTGGTTACAAAGGTAAATACCAGGTTCTAAACAATGGGGAACTTGAGATCGATAAAATTAAAAGAGACTTACTTGCCTTAATTCACAGTAAACGACCTGACCAAACTGTTAATCTTTTTAAACATAACCCGATTATTACAAATAATATTCAAAGGAAACGCAGACTTGCTATTCCTTTATGGGTAGTAGGCGTATTAGGAGCTGTTGCATTAGGGGTAAGCTATTTTACAATGCAATGGTCATTAGGAGATAAATTCAATACAGCCAGTACAAAAGTAAACAGCCTCAAACTCCCTTCAGTAATCACCAAACAACAGGATACACAAAAAACAGTCCGACTGCGGCCTTTATTGGAAAATGAGATTGCTAGAAAATTAGTATCTGTGGAAGATTTTCAAGACAGAAGCACTGTTACTATTTTAGGCGATGGCTTATTTGAATCCGGCTCTGCACAAATTCAAGACCAATATTATCCTGTTTTGGCTGCGGTTAGCCAAGCCTTAGATAGTGTGGAAGGACAAATTATTGTTACGGGATACACTGACAATCAGCCAATCCAGAGCTTGAATTTTCCATCCAACTGGCATTTATCACAGGCTCGGGCAGATGCAGTAAAAGAAATTTTATTGAATTACGTTAAAAATGGTGGAACACGCATCCGTTCTGAAGGGCGAGGCTCAACCGATCCTGTCGCACCAAACGATACTTTGGAAAACAGAGCTAAAAACCGAAGGGTTGAAATTACATTATTTACCACAGGAACTGGACCCAAACTAGGTAGCACAGTTGAAATAAAAAACAATACCTCCAATCCTTAATAAAACGGTAGTGCAAACATACAATAATCTATTTTAGATTGATACGGAAAAAATAGACATGAAAAAAATTATTTATTTTCTAGGTTCTCGCTCTTTATGGGTAATGTTGGGTATTACTGGCCTAATTATATTAGTATGGTTTATTGGCCCATTAATCTCCATAGGTGAAGTTCGCCCCTTAGTAAGCAAAACTATTCGTTTTGTAGTGTGTGCCACTATTATTGGTATTTGGTTGGCTAAAGCTGTATTTCGCCAATATCGTGAATCCCGACGAAACGCTGCTTTATTGAAAGAAATTCGAGCAGCCCAAGAACCTATTTTAAAAAGTGCAAATGATGTTAGCTCTATGAGTCGCCAGTTTGCTGAAATGGACAAAGTATTAAAGAATGCTAAATTTTCTAAATCTAAAAACAGTTTGTTGGCTAGACTAGAAGAAGGTCAATACCTCTATCAAATGCCATGGTATGTTGTCCTAGGGGCAGCAGGATCTGGTAAAACGACTGCACTCAAACGTTCTGGCCTTAACTTCCCCTTAGAGAGCACTTTGGGGACATCTGTAAGTGGCCTAGCAGGTACACGAGATTGTGATTGGTTCCTATCGGATGAAATAGTATTTCTCGATACAGCTGGTAGATTATCTTTACATGACAATCATAGCAGTAAAGATTCTAGTGACTGGGAAGAATTTGTAACGCTGCTACAACGTTACCGACCTAAACAACCAATAAACGGGGTATTGGTTACTGTAGGCGTAGATGATTTATTGGGCGGAAAAACCAATATAACAGAAATCTCAGTAGAACTGCGTAAAAGAATCCATGAAATGCATACTAAATTAGGTATACATTTTCCAGTTTATCTTATGATAACCAAATTAGATTTATTGCATGGTTTTAATGAATTCTTTAACCATCTAACTGAAGAACAAAGAAATCAATATTTAGGGATTCCTCTATCTAATACGGAAGGAATGGAAACCCCTATCGCTACTGCTTCTAATGCCTTAGCAGATATTGCAGATAAATTACGCTCCTCTATGTTGGGTACTGTTCACCAATTAGAATCCACTGAAGACAAGGCTGCGGCTTTTGCATTCCCTGAGGAGTTTGAGCGTCTTAATCAGGCCGTACTTTCCCTATTTAAAGAGCTGTCTAAATCTTCAAAATTTGAGCAACCTATCGCATGGAGAGGTGTTTATTTTTCAAGCTCAACTCAAACAGGACAACATCTCAACCCTATACTGGAAGGTTTGCAAAGTGATTTTCAATTATCTAAAAAATACTTGGATTCAAACCAGGCCTCTACTCAGAACAACGAACATAGCTTTTTCTTAAATAGACTATTTGCTGACGTTATTCTAAGCGAGGCAAATTTGGCTGGTGAGAATAAATCTTGGTTTGTCAAAAAACAAATCTTGTATTGGCTAGGTATTGGAGCTATTGCGACTGTAGTAATCGCATGTTTGACAATGATGTTGAATAGTTACTCCAATAACCAATCATATCTTGAACAGGTTGATAAAAAAGCAACTGACTTAGCTTCAGATGTAAAAAAATATACAGACGGCCCTGATTTACTTAAGGCTGTAACATTTGCTGAACAAGTCAGAGATACAACTACCAGTAAAGAAATTCCAGATTTATTATCCCCTCCGATCAGCTATCGTATGGGCCTTTATCAAGGCGGCCAAATGAAAGATGTTGGGGAGTCAGCCTATTATAGAATTCTTCAAGACAACGTAATGCCATTAATCAGTTATAAGTTGGATGAACTTCTACGCACAGCTAATAGCTCCAACAATATTAATAGCTATGATGCATTAAAAGCTTATCTTATGATGTTCCACAAAGAACATTTTGATGCTACTTTTATGCAAAACTGGTTAATGTCCAATTTGTCTAAAACAGAATCATCAGGTATGAGTGACCAACAAAAAAAATCTGTTGAAAAAGCTCTGAATCAGATTCTTTCAAAACAAAGCATTACACCAAGCGTTCCCTATGATGAAGAATTAGTAGAACGTCGTAGACAGGAAATTGCGCAAAGAGACATTGCAACCATGGTATTAGAAGATACCATAAATACAGTTACTCTCTCTGGAAAGGGAGGAGTTACACCTGTATCCTTTTCAAGTATGGGTGGAGTGCAAAGTCACTTGTTATTCCGACGTAAGACTGGTGGAACTCTGAAAGAACCTATTAACTTTATTTATACCAAAGAAGCTTACATTACTAAAGTTTTGCCTGCTATGGTTAAATCTGCAGAGCAGTTTTTTAATGAAGACAATTGGGTATTAGGTGACTATGCTTCTTTAAGTCAAAGCAAGGCATCTGTCCTTTCTGATGCCCAAAGAATCTATTTCAGTAATTACATCAAAGTTTGGAATAGTTATTTATCTGATTTGTCATTAGTAACACCAAAGTCATCACGAGAGAGTACTCAAATTGCTAAGCTGCTATCTGAAAAGAACTCACCTTTAGTCAATATTATTAAAGGAATTAGTGATAATACGACTTTAACTATTGACAAACGAATAACAGAAAAAGCTGGAAGCAAAATTACTGATTGGTTAAATAGAGCAGGACTCTCGAAACTCTTAGAGAGTGAAGAGGGGAATAATGTAAAGAATGAATTAGTTGCTTTAAAACAAGCAACTCCAGTCGATGATGCTTTTGCAGATTTCCATATATTAACTGAAACCACTAATGATCAACCTCCAGCTATTAATAACGTTACAGAAGCTATAAATGATTTATATGTTTATTTAGTTGCCGTTAATGTTGCTGTAGAAAAAGGAGTGGACTTACCACCTGATGATCCTTTCGTAAAATACAAGGCTGAAGTAAATAGACTGCCACCTCCCTTTCGCCAAATGTTAGATAACTTTTCTGAAATTATTCTGAAAAACACTAACAAAATTGTTGATGAAAAAATTTTATCTACTTTAGAAAAACAAATGGCCACATTGACTAATAGTTGCCAAGAAATACATCAACAAGGATACCCTTTCGATAAAGGGTCGGAGGACAATGTTGCATTAGAGAGTTTCACCAGTATATTTGGCCCCAATGGTATCTACAGTAAATTTACTAACTTGACTGGTGAAGCTGCCGTATTGGCACGCTCAGAAAAACTGGAAACTTTAACTGCTAAAAATGATGCTTTTAAAGATCGTTTTGCAAAACTAAACGATATAGCAGACATCCGACAAGGATATTTTGATAAAGGCTCAGAAACTCCTACATTTGACTTCTCGGTTAAAGTTTTGATTCTTGATACTAGTTTAGAAAGTGTAAATATCTCATATGCAGGGAAAAGCTATGTATACAGCCATGGTCCTGTAAACCCTGTAACCTTTACTTGGCCATCGAAGAGTGAAAATGCTTTAGCCAAAATAGATATCTCTTCTCCCCAAATCAACAGTGCAGGTATTAGTTCAACTGGGCCTTGGTCAATCTTCCGCCTTATTGAAAAAGGTAAAATTATTCGCCAAACAGGAAATACCACCGTTGTCGAATACAATATTAAAGGAAAAAATCTTGTACTTGAATTTACTACTTCTACTGCCTTTAATCCCTTTAATTTAAGTAAATTAAGGAATTTTCAGTGTATTTAAAAGTCTCAATAGAGATGTAAATAATATTGTCTAAAATATCACTATCACATATTTTATCCCTATTTAAAATATAGGATGAAAATACTTGTAACCGGAATATTGGTTTAAGATTGACAAGGAGTTTTCCGAAATGAATAGAACTATCGTTGCTCATACGCCTTTGGGATCACAACTATTATTCAAAAAAATGCTTGGAACAGAATCTGTTTCAAATCTTTTTGAGTTCAATATTACATTGGTCTCCCAAAACCCAAATTTACAAGGTAAAGATATTATTGGTCAGTCTGTAACATTGGAAATTGATACTGAAGCAAGTAGTCCTCGTTACCTAAATGGTCTAGTTACCGATTTCGGTTATATTGGAGAAGATGAGGATGAGGAAAGTTATCATGCTTATACCTGTACCACTCGTCCATTCATGTGGTACCTCACTCAAAATACGGACAGCAGGGTTTTCGTTGATAAGTCCGTATTAGATATCGCTAATGAAGTCTTAGCACCATTCGGATTCCCATACCAGATAAAATGTCAAAAAGGGTATCGAACAAGAGGCTTTTGTGTTCAATATCAAGAAAATAGCTTTGATTTCTTAAACCGCCTATTTGAACAAGAAGGTATCTACTATTATTTTGCCCACAGTAACGGTTCACATGAGCTGGTTATTACTGATGATGTCGGTGTTTTAGAAGCTATTTCATCCCCTAACATCCCCTACCACTCTCGAAATACTGCACCAGGGGCACCAAATATTGCCTATATTGATATTTGGGAAGAACGAGATGCTTTAAAATCTAGTCAATTTGTTACTCGAGAATACAATTATAAAAATGCTAAAGTACCGATGATGTCTTCTGACTCAGTTCATGACTTTAATTCGGTATCTATGGAACACTATGACTTCTACACAGGTTTTAGTGATGTGGCAGAAGCACAAAATTACAGTCAGGTTCGTAGCGAAGATTTGAAAAGCCAAACCAAGATTATTACTGGCTCAGGCACTGCACTGACACTTGCTCCAGGTTATACGTTTATCCTGAGCAAACACCCTCATGCATCTTCTAATACCGAATATACTATTTTAAAAGCTGATTATGATTTCGAAGAGGCAGGCTATACGTCTGGAGACCGTATTGGCAAATTTAGAATTTCATTCCACGTATTACCTAAATCTTATCCATACCGCCCTCCTCTTAAAACTCCCAAGCCAAAAGTTTTAGGGACACAAGCAGCTACGGTAACAGGACCTGCAGGTGAAGAGGTCTACACCAATGAATATGGCGATATTAAAGTCCAGTTCCACTGGGATCGCTATGGAAAAATGGATGAAAACAGTTCCAACTGGGTACGAGTAACTCAAGGCTCTGCTGGTGCTGGCTATGGCTCTATTAATACACCACGCATTGGCGAAGAAGTACTGGTTGATTTTATTAATGGCGATGCTGATCGACCCATTGTATTAGGCCGTCTGTATAACAGCGCAATGTCGCCACCATGGGGATTTCCTGCTGCAGCTAAGCAATCCGGTATCAAGAGTAAAAGTTTTAACTCTCCATTAGCCAACTTTAACGAACTGATGTTCAATGATACTGCTGGGTCTGAAATGGTCAACTTCCAGGCACAAAAAGACTTGACCTCACTTGTTAAGAACAATGAAACCCGTAACGTCAACAACGACCGAACCACTACAATTGGTAATAATGAAACTGTAACAGTAGTAGGTGATCGAGCTAAAACCGTTCAAAAAAACGAAACTGCCTCAATTACCCAAAACCGTACCAAATCAGTCGGCCAAAACGAAACTTCCAGTATTACCCAAAACCAAAGCATTAGTGTTGGCCAAAACCAAAGTACTTCTGTGGGTAAAGATCAGAGTGTTTCTGTCGCTAAAAATCGAACCCATTCTGTTGGCCTCGATGAAAACATTGGCATCGGAAAAAATCAGGCTTTAACCGTAGGCTTGGATCAAAACGTTTCTATCGGCAAAAATCAAGCATTGACCGTTGGTGCCAATCGTAACAAAACCATTGCATCCAACGAGGTAAGCAGCATTGGTGGCAATAAGCAGGAAACCGTCAGCCTAAATGGTATGAGCAACGTTGGTATCGGACAAATGACCAACATTGGCGCTGGCTATATGCTAAACGTCGGAGGTGGTTGGATGACCAACGTTGTTGGTGCCGAAATGCATAGCGTTGGCCTAGTTATGGGACTTAATGCAGGTTTAAATATTGGCCTTAATGCCGGCAATAAAATTACCTTATCTGCTGGGAGCAAAATTACCCTTCAAGTAGGCAACTCAATGATTGTAATAGATAAAAATAAAATCTCTATCGTTAGTAAAAAAGTTAAGATCGTTGGCACTAGTGTAGTAGATATGGATGGTAAAAAAGTCGATATCAACTAGAAGAAAAGGTATATAAATGTTCGAATTGGAGAACTTTACCTGCTTTCATACGCAGCAATTTAAAAACATCGACCAGTTAGATCGAACATATGATGTTGTAGTTGCTAAAGTCAGTTATGAGTTTGAAATCGATCCTGTAACTGGAAAAACCGTACTTGAGTTTGCCCAAACGCAGACGCCTCTTACATTTGCAGATACTTTTTACGGTGAACCATCTCAAACTTCAACTCAGTTTGAAAGCGACTTCTGCCTTTATAAACCTAAAACTGATTTAGTGGTCAATGCAATCGCCTATGCACATGATGACACTCCCGCTCGGCAACTTGCTGTAGCGGTGAGTGTTGGCGATTACCAAAAAAGTCTGGCTCTTACTGGCGAGCGCTACTGGGTAAGAGAGATAGCCGGATGGTCTCTAAGCGAACCAGATCCTATTCTCTCCTTGCCCATCCGCTATGAATTTGCCTTTGGCGGTGGTGCAGTTGAAGACGATCATGAGGGGCATCAGCAAAATCCTGTCGGTATTGGTTATTATCCCAAATCCCAACTCAAACAAAATGGGTTCAAAAGGATATTAAAGGCTCACCAGATTTATGACCCAAGCCATCCGGTACGAGATCCTGCTGAAAATGTTGCTCCTGAAGGATTTGGCTTTATGCCCCGTTATTTTGCGCAACGGGCACAACATTCAGGTACTGCCGATGCAGAATGGATAGCTAACCGTGCACCTTTATTACCAAAAGATTTTTCTATGGCTTATTGGAACGGTGCTCATCCTTCCCTTCAATTGCCACATCTAAAGCCTAACCATATCTATACACTAGGATTTACCGGCATGGTACATTCCTTTCAAGCGCCCAATCAGTACTTTACTGTCGAACTACCGGTAGAGACTGTATTTGTACATGCCCATACCGCATCTAATATGTCTTTGTGTAAAGACATGGTGTTGGATACCGTACTCGTTGATGTAGAACAACGCCGCATTGACTGTACATACCGGACTTCTTTTGCAGAAGAGCTGGAAATTTCTGCATGTCAACTCAGGTTTATTGCTCGACATGAACGGGCAGAACAAATCGCAGCCGCAGTTGCATGCCATACTTCACAAGACAAATTTATCCCGATACCGCCTTCTCTTGCGGCACTCGCGTAAACAACTAAAAGGCCGTCTGATTCCCAACCAATTGCAGCCAACTTTTCAGACGGCCTCTATATTCACAACAGGAGCACCCCATGGCCGTCAATAAAATCGCCCGT
>NZ_KV835829.1:0-15663 GCF_001838135.1 Neisseria sp. HMSC078H04 | reverse complement strand
GTGCGGGTGTGGTTTCTTCTGTAATCGCTTAAGTTTAGAGGCCAATAGCTCAATTGGTAGAGTATCGGTCTCCAAAACCGAGGGTTGGGGGTTCGAGACCCTCTTGGCCTGCCAAATAAAAAATTAACCGGCCTTGTGCCGGTTAATTTTTTTGTACTTAAGTTTTAAGATTATTTGGAATTAATTAATGGATCAATGCCACTATCTAAAATGAAGGCGGGTGGGGTATTGATAAGTGAGTAAAGATGACAGAACATCCGTCTGAACGCAAAGAAGACCATCAGAAAAAGGAAGTTGTGGTAAGTAATAAGCCAGCTCCTGAAAAGAAAGAAGGTCTGTTTGCATATTTTAAGAGCTCTTGGGCTGAGTTTAAGAAGGTAGTTTGGCCGAGTCGTGATGAAGCGGTCAAAATGACTGTATTCGTGATTATCTTCGTTGCAGTTTTAGCAGCCTTCATTTATGCGGCAGATACAATTATTTCATGGTTGTTTTTTGATGTTTTATTAAATAGGAAAGGGTAAAGATGTCAAAGCGTTGGTATGTGGTACAGGCCTATTCCGGTTTCGAGAAAAATGTTCAAAAAACATTGAAAGAGCGTATTGCTCGTGAAAACATGGAAGAATATTTCGGTCAGATTCTCGTTCCTGTGGAGGAAGTAGTAGATATCAAGAATGGCCGAAAAACCATCAGTGAGCGTAAATTCTATCCGGGCTATGTATTGGTTGAAATGGAAATGACTGATGATTCATGGCACTTGGTTAAGAGTACCCCTCGAGTAAATGGTTTTGTAGGTGGTAGCGGAAATCGCCCAATCCCAATTTCTCAAAAAGATGCAGATGCTATTTTGCAACAAGCCAAAACAGGTGTTGAGAAGCCAAAACCAAAAGTTGAATTTGAGGTTGGTCAGCAGGTTCGTGTGAATGAAGGCCCATTTGCCGATTTCAATGGAATCGTTGATGAAGTTAACTACGAGCGTAATAGATTGCGTGTTTCAGTTCAGATTTTTGGTCGTGAAACACCGGTTGAATTAGAGTTTGGTCAGGTTGAAAAGATTTAAGTGGTTTAATTCGCTTGAAAATTTTTTTTTAAGCGGATATAATCGCAAATTCTGTTTGGGAAGCGGAATGGTTCCGCGTTATACCCGTTTTTAGGAGTCCTTAAGTGGCAAAGAAAATTATCGGCTACATCAAACTGCAAATTCCTGCAGGTAAAGCCAATCCATCTCCCCCAGTTGGTCCTGCTTTGGGTCAACGTGGTTTGAATATCATGGAATTCTGTAAAGCATTTAATGCTGCAACCCAAGGTATGGAACCTGGTTTGCCAATTCCAGTCGTTATTACTGCATTTGCAGATAAATCATTCACTTTTGTGATGAAAACTCCACCAGCTTCTATCTTGTTGAAAAAAGCTGCTGGTCTGCAAAAAGGTAGTTCTAATCCTCTGACTAACAAGGTGGGTAAATTGACCCGCGCTCAGTTGGAAGAAATTGCTAAAACTAAAGAGCCTGATTTGACTGCTGCTGACTTGGATGCGGCTGTTCGTACTATCGCAGGTTCTGCTCGCTCAATGGGCTTGGACGTGGAGGGTGTTGTATAATGGCTAAAGTATCTAAACGCTTGAAAGCTCTGCGCTCTTCTGTTGAAGCTAACAAACTGTACGCAATCGACGAAGCAATTGCTTTGGTTAAAAAAGCCGCTACTGCTAAATTTGACGAGTCTGTTGATGTATCTTTCAACTTGGGTGTTGATCCTCGTAAATCTGACCAAGTTATCCGTGGTTCAGTCGTTCTGCCTAAAGGTACCGGTAAAACAACTCGCGTAGCTGTGTTTACTCAAGGTGCAAATGCAGATGCTGCTAAAGAAGCTGGTGCAGATATTGTCGGTTTTGAAGATCTGGCTGCTGAAATCAAAGCTGGTAACCTGAACTTTGACGTTGTTATTGCTTCTCCTGATGCAATGCGTATCGTTGGTCAATTGGGTACCATCTTGGGTCCTCGTGGTTTGATGCCAAACCCTAAAGTAGGTACTGTTACTCCTAACGTTGCTGAAGCAGTTAAAAATGCAAAAGCAGGTCAAGTACAATACCGTACAGATAAAGCCGGTATCGTTCATGCAACTATCGGTCGTGCTTCTTTCGCTGAAGCTGACTTGAAAGAAAACTTCAATGCGTTGCTGGATGCTATCGTTAAAGCTAAACCTGCTGCTGCTAAAGGTCAGTACCTGAAAAAAGTTGCTGTATCCAGTACTATGGGTTTGGGTGTTCGCGTTGATACTGCAAGCGTGAACAACTAAGAAATTTTCAGGTGATCCGGTTTTCCGGATTGCCTGAATTTGGGCTACTTAAAATTAAGTAGATGTCCAAGACCGTAGGGATCGTAAGATTTAATCGTAACTGCCCTACGCAGACGGTAGTCCTGAAACACATTGCAAGATTGCTTGTAAGATGTCTTTTTAGGTTACTGCGCTGGTGGGATATCATTTCGGTATCCTGTTTATAAACAGTGGGAGGTAGACCTTGAGTCTCAATATTGAAACCAAGAAAGTGGCCGTAGAGGAAATTAGCGCAGCAATTGCTAACGCTCAAACTCTCGTAGTCGCTGAATATCGCGGTATCAGTGTTTCCAGCATGACTGAGCTTCGTGCAAATGCACGTAAAGAAGGCGTTTACTTACGCGTTCTGAAAAATACTTTGGCTCGTCGTGCAGTAGAGGGTACTTCATTTGCAGGTTTGGCCGATCAAATGGTTGGTCCATTGGTTTACGCTGCTTCTGAAGATGCTGTTGCTGCTGCTAAAGTGCTGCACCAATTCGCGAAAAAAGATGACAAAATTATCGTTAAAGCCGGTTCTTACAATGGCGAAGTGATGAATCCTGCTCAGGTTGCTGAGTTGGCTTCTATTCCAAGCCGCGAAGAGCTGTTGTCCAAACTGTTGTTCGTTATGCAAGCTCCTGTATCAGGCTTTGCACGTGGTTTGGCTGCTTTGGCAGAGAAAAAAGCTGGCGAAGAAGCCGCTTAATCGATTTTGTTTCATTTAATCAATTATTTTTTAATACAATATTTGGAGTATAAATAGCATGGCTATTACTAAAGAAGACATTTTGGAAGCCGTTGGTTCTTTGACCGTAATGGAATTGAACGACCTGGTTAAAGCTTTTGAAGAAAAATTTGGCGTTTCTGCTGCTGCAGTTGCAGTTGCTGGCCCTGCAGGTGCTGGTGCAGCTGCTGCTGAAGAAAAAACTGAATTCGACGTAGTATTGGCTTCTGCTGGTGATCAAAAAGTTGGCGTGATTAAAGTTGTCCGCGCTATCACTGGCCTGGGTCTGAAAGAAGCTAAAGACATCGTTGACGGTGCACCTAAAACTCTGAAAGAAGGTGTTTCTAAAGCTGAAGCTGAAGACATCCAAAAACAACTGGAAGAAGCCGGCGCTAAAGTCGAAATCAAATAATTTGATGCTTCCTATGAAGGCTGGCAGTTTTCTGCCAGCCTTATTTTGCTTCTTAAAATAAGCATCAGGCATTGTTTACATTTATTTGCATAGTCTTTATAAAATCATTGCAAATAAATGTAAATATCAAGTTGATGCATGCCGTTGTTTCAGACGGCCTATTATTTAAAATTGCTTTTCGGAGTGTATATGAGCTATTCGTTTACCGAGAAAAAACGTATCCGTAAGAGTTTTGCAAAGCGAGAAAATGTCTTAGATGTTCCTTTCCTGCTGGCAACCCAAATTGATTCTTATGCGAAATTTTTGCAGCTGGAAAATGCTTTTGACCAACGCACTGATGATGGTCTGCAAGCAGCATTTAATTCTATTTTCCCGATTGTGAGCCATAACGGTTATGCGCGATTGGAGTTTGTGCATTACACATTGGGTGAGCCTTTGTTTGATATTCCTGAATGTCAATTGCGCGGCATTACTTATGCGGCCCCATTGCGTGCCCGTATCCGTTTGGTGATTTTGGATAAGGAAGCATCTAAGCCGACTGTAAAAGAAGTTCGTGAAAACGAAGTGTATATGGGCGAAATCCCATTGATGACGCCAAGCGGCTCTTTTGTCATCAATGGTACTGAGCGCGTGATTGTTTCCCAGCTGCACCGTTCTCCTGGTGTGTTCTTTGAGCATGACCGTGGTAAAACACATTCTTCCGGTAAGCTGTTGTTCTCTGCTCGTATTATTCCTTACCGTGGTTCATGGTTGGATTTCGAATTTGATCCAAAAGATTTGCTGTATTTCCGTATCGACCGTCGCCGTAAAATGCCGGTTACGATTTTGTTGAAAGCTTTGGGCTACAACAATGAACAAATCTTGGATATTTTCTACGACAAAGAAACTTTCTATTTGTCTTCAAACGGTGTCCAAACTGATCTGGTTGCAGGCCGTCTGAAAGGTGAAACTGCTAAAGTTGACATCTTGGATAAAGAAGGCAATGTACTGGTTGCCAAAGGTAAACGCATTACTGCGAAAAATATCCGTGATATTACCAATGCAGGCTTGACTCGTTTGAATGTAGAGCCAGAAAGCTTGATAGGCAAAGCATTGGCTGCTGACCTGATTGATCCGGAAACCGGTGAAGTATTGGCTTCTGCTAACGATGAAATTACAGAAGAACTGTTGGCCAAACTTGATATCCATGGTGTAAAAGAAATTACGACCCTTTATATCAATGAATTGGATCAAGGTGGTTACATTTCCAGCACTCTGCGTACAGACGAAACTGCTGATCAGCAGGCTGCACGCGTAGCAATTTACCGCATGATGCGTCCTGGCGAACCGCCTACCGAAGAAGCTGTTGAGCAGCTCTTCAACCGCTTGTTCTTCAGTGAAGACAGCTATGATTTGTCTCGCGTAGGCCGTATGAAATTTAATACGCGCACATACGAGCAAAAACTGTCTGAAGCACAACAAAACTCTTGGTATGGCCGTTTGCTGAACGAAACTTTGGCCGGTGCATCTGAAAAAGGCGGTTACGTTCTGAGCGTTGAAGACATTGTTGCTTCCATTGCTACATTGGTTGAACTGCGTAACGGTCATGGTGAAGTAGATGATATTGATCACTTGGGTAATCGTCGTGTTCGTTCTGTGGGTGAGTTGACTGAAAACCAATTCCGCAGCGGTTTGGCTCGTGTAGAACGTGCAGTTAAAGAGCGTTTGAACCAAGCAGAATCTGAGAACTTGATGCCGCATGACTTGATCAATGCGAAACCTGTTTCTGCCGCGATTAAAGAATTTTTCGGCTCCAGCCAATTGAGCCAATTTATGGATCAGACCAACCCATTGTCTGAAGTAACCCATAAACGCCGTGTATCTGCATTGGGTCCGGGCGGTTTGACTCGCGAACGTGCAGGCTTTGAGGTGCGAGACGTACATCCGACCCACTATGGCCGTGTATGTCCTATTGAAACACCTGAAGGCCCAAACATTGGTTTGATCAACTCATTGTCTGTTTATGCGCGTACCAATGATTATGGTTTCTTGGAAACCCCTTACCGTCGTGTTGTCGATGGCAAAGTAACTGAAGAAATCGATTACTTGTCTGCTATCGAAGAAGGCCGTTATGTGATTGCACAGGCGAATGCCGATTTGGATAAAGACGGTAATCTGATTGGTGACTTGGTTACTTGTCGTGAAAAAGGCGAAACCATTATGGCAACGCCTGATCGCGTTCAATATATGGACGTAGCAACCGGTCAAGTGGTATCCGTTGCAGCATCTCTGATTCCATTCTTGGAACATGATGACGCGAACCGTGCATTGATGGGTGCCAACATGCAACGTCAGGCCGTACCGTGTCTGCGCCCTGAAAAACCGATGGTTGGTACCGGTATCGAGCGCTCTGTTGCCGTTGACTCTGCAACTGCAATCGTTGCCCGTCGTGGCGGTGTGGTTGAATATGTAGATGCCAACCGTGTGGTGATTCGTGTCCATGACGATGAGGCAACTGCCGGTGAAGTGGGTGTTGATATTTACAACTTGGTTAAATTTACCCGTTCCAACCAATCTACCAACATCAACCAACGTCCGGCTGTCAAAGCAGGTGATGTTTTGCAACGCGGTGATTTGATTGCTGACGGTGCATCCACCGATTTGGGCGAATTGGCTCTGGGTCAAAACATGACCATCGCCTTTATGCCGTGGAACGGTTACAACTACGAAGACTCGATTCTGATTTCTGAAAAAGTAGCTGCAGACGACCGCTATACTTCGATTCATATTGAGGAATTGAACGTTGTTGCCCGTGATACCAAGCTGGGTGCGGAAGACATTACCCGCGATATTCCGAACTTGTCTGAGCGTATGCAAAACCGTTTGGATGAATCCGGTATTGTTTACATCGGTGCAGAAGTAGAGGCTGGTGACGTCTTGGTAGGTAAAGTAACACCTAAAGGCGAAACCCAACTGACTCCTGAAGAAAAACTGCTGCGTGCCATCTTCGGTGAAAAAGCGTCTGACGTAAAAGATACTTCATTGCGTATGCCTACCGGCATGAGCGGTACCGTTATCGATGTTCAAGTCTTTACTCGTGAAGGTATTCAACGCGACAAACGTGCTCAATCCATTATTGATTCTGAGCTGAAACGTTACCGTCAAGACTTGAGCGACCAGTTGCGTATTTTTGATAACGACGCATTTGACCGTATTGAGCGCATGATTGTCGGCCAAAAAGCCAACGGTGGCCCGATGAAGCTGGCTAAAGGCAGCGAAATTACTACTGAATATCTGGCAAGCCTGTCAAGCAAACATGATTGGTTTGACATCCGTTTGGCTGACGAAGATTTGGCCAAACAGTTGGAACTGATTAAATTGAGTCTGCAACAAAAACGCGAAGAAGCGGATGAGTTGTATGAGATCAAGAAGAAAAAACTGACCCAAGGCGACGAGCTGCAACCGGGCGTACAAAAAATGGTGAAAGTATTTATCGCCATCAAACGCCGTCTGCAAGCCGGTGACAAAATGGCGGGTCGCCACGGTAACAAAGGCGTGGTATCACGCATTCTACCGGTGGAAGACATGCCTTACATGGCTGACGGCCGTCCAGTAGACATCGTACTGAACCCATTGGGCGTACCTTCCCGTATGAACATCGGTCAGATTTTGGAAGTTCACTTGGGTTGGGCGGCAAAAGGTATCGGTGAACGCATCGACCGTATGCTGAAAGAGCAACGCAAAGCCAGCGAGCTGCGTGAATTCTTGAACAAGCTCTACAACGGTAGCGGCAAGAAAGAAGATTTGGACAGCCTGACAGATGAAGAAATCATCGAATTGGCTTCCAACCTGCGTAAAGGTGCATCTTTCGCTTCTCCTGTATTCGACGGCGCGAAAGAGTCTGAAATTCGCGAAATGTTGAACTTGGCTTACCCAAGCGAAGATCCTGAGGTTGAGAAACTGGGCTTCAACGACAGTAAAACGCAAATTACGCTGTATGACGGCCGTTCAGGTGAAGCATTTGATCGCAAGGTTACAGTCGGTGTGATGCACTATTTGAAACTGCACCACTTGGTTGACGAAAAAATGCACGCCCGTTCTACCGGTCCATACAGTCTGGTTACCCAGCAGCCTTTGGGCGGGAAAGCTCAGTTCGGTGGCCAACGTTTCGGTGAGATGGAGGTTTGGGCATTGGAAGCATACGGCGCGGCATACACGCTGCAAGAGATGCTGACTGTGAAGTCTGACGACGTGAACGGCCGTACCAAAATGTACGAGAACATCGTCAAAGGCGAACACAAAATCGATGCCGGTATGCCTGAATCCTTCAACGTATTGGTTAAAGAGATTCGCTCACTGGGCTTGGATATCGATTTGGAACGTTACTAAACAGAAGTTTTCAGACGGCCTTTTAAGGTCGTCTGAAAAAGCGGTTTCAGAATAAGAATGAAGCAATCGGCATTTAGGCCGTCTGAAATCAAAAGTACCGTTTCCCAATATCGAAAATCCGCCATGCGGTAAAAATACTTCCTTCAAGGAGCAAAAATGAATTTGTTGAACTTATTTAATCCGTTGCAAACTGCCGGCATGGAAGAAGAGTTTGATGCCATCAAAATCGGTATTGCCTCTCCCGAAACCATCCGCTCATGGTCTTATGGCGAAGTTAAAAAACCTGAAACCATCAACTACCGTACGTTCAAACCTGAGCGCGACGGTCTGTTCTGCGCCAAAATCTTTGGCCCGGTCAAAGACTATGAATGTTTGTGCGGTAAATACAAACGCTTGAAATTTAAAGGCGTAACCTGTGAAAAATGTGGCGTAGAAGTGACCCTGTCCAAAGTGCGCCGCGAACGCATGGGCCACATTGAACTGGCTGCACCAGTTGCACACATTTGGTTCTTGAAATCTCTGCCTTCCCGCTTGGGTATGGTACTGGACATGACTTTGCGCGACATCGAACGCGTATTGTACTTTGAAGCATTTGTGGTAACCGATCCCGGCATGACTCCGTTGCAACGTCGTCAATTGCTGACTGAAGACGATTACTACAACAAACTGGACGAATACGGCGACGACTTCGATGCCAAAATGGGTGCAGAAGGTATCCGCGAATTGCTGCGTACCTTGGATATTACCGGCGAAATCGAAATCCTGCGTCAAGAGCTGGAATCTACCGGTTCTGATACCAAAATCAAAAAAATCGCCAAACGTTTGAAAGTATTGGAAGCCTTCCACCGTTCTGGTATGAAACTGGAATGGATGATTATGGATGTGCTGCCGGTATTGCCGCCTGATTTGCGTCCTTTGGTTCCATTGGATGGCGGCCGTTTTGCCACTTCCGATTTGAACGATTTGTACCGTCGCGTTATCAACCGTAACAACCGTTTGAAACGTCTGTTGGAACTGCATGCGCCTGATATCATTGTTCGTAACGAAAAACGTATGTTGCAAGAAGCAGTTGACTCTCTGTTGGATAACGGCCGCCGCGGGAAAGCCATGACCGGTGCCAACAAACGTCCGCTGAAATCATTGGCTGACATGATTAAAGGTAAAGGCGGCCGCTTCCGTCAAAACCTGCTGGGTAAACGTGTGGACTACTCAGGTCGTTCCGTAATTACCGTAGGCCCGTACCTGCGTCTGCACCAATGTGGTCTGCCGAAAAAAATGGCTTTGGAACTGTTCAAACCATTCATTTTCCACAAATTGGAAAAACAAGGTTTGGCTTCTACCGTTAAAGCTGCGAAAAAATTGGTAGAACAAGAAGTACCTGAAGTATGGGATATCTTGGAAGAAGTCATCCGCGAACATCCGATTATGCTGAACCGTGCGCCAACCCTGCACCGTTTGGGTATTCAAGCGTTCGAACCTATCCTGATCGAAGGTAAAGCTATTCAGTTGCACCCATTGGTGTGTGCCGCATTTAACGCCGACTTTGACGGTGACCAAATGGCTGTACACGTTCCATTGAGCTTGGAAGCACAAATGGAAGCACGCACGCTGATGCTGGCTTCAAATAACGTATTGTCTCCAGCCAACGGCGAACCAATCATCGTACCTTCTCAAGATATCGTATTGGGTCTGTACTACATGACCCGCGACCGTATCAATGCCAAAGGCGAAGGCAGCCTGTTTGCCGATGTGAAAGAAGTGCATCGTGCATACCATACTAAACAGGTTGAACTGGGTACGAAAATTACCGTACGTCTGCGCGAATGGGTAAAAAACGAAGCAGGTGAGTTTGAGCCTGTCGTTAACCGTTACGAAACAACCGTCGGCCGTGCATTGTTGAGCGAAATCTTACCTAAAGGCCTGCCGTTCGAGTACATCAACAAAGCGCTGAAGAAAAAAGAAATTTCTAAACTGATTAACGCATCATTCCGTCTGTGCGGCTTGCGTGACACAGTTATTTTCGCCGACCACTTGATGTATACCGGTTTCGGTTTTGCGGCTAAAGGCGGTATTTCCATTGCGGTTGACGATATGGAAATTCCGAAAGAAAAAGCAGCCTTGCTGGCTGAGGCTAATGCCGAAGTTAAAGAAATCGAAGACCAATACCGTCAAGGTTTGGTGACCAACGGCGAACGTTACAACAAAGTGGTCGATATTTGGGGTCGTGCCGGCGATAAGATCGCTAAAGCGATGATGGACAACCTGTCCAAACAAAAAGTCATCGACCGTGACGGCAACGAAGTTGATCAAGAGTCCTTCAACTCTATTTACATGATGGCCGACTCTGGTGCCCGTGGTTCTGCAGCTCAGATTAAACAGTTGTCCGGTATGCGTGGTTTGATGGCCAAACCTGACGGCTCTATTATCGAAACGCCGATTACCTCTAACTTCCGCGAAGGTTTGACCGTATTGCAATACTTTATTGCGACCCACGGTGCGCGTAAAGGTTTGGCGGATACCGCGTTGAAAACGGCAAACTCTGGTTACCTGACCCGTCGTCTGGTAGACGTAACTCAAGACTTGGTCGTTGTTGAAGATGATTGCGGTACTTCAGACGGCTTTGTCATGAAAGCAGTAGTACAAGGCGGTGACGTAATTGAAGCGTTGCGCGATCGTATTTTAGGCCGTGTTACAGCATCAGATGTTGTTGATCCTTCAACAGGAGAAACATTGGTTGAGGCAGGTACACTGCTGACTGAGAAATTAGTTGATATCATTGACCAATCTGGTGTTGACGAGGTTAAAGTCCGTACGCCAATTACTTGTAAAACCCGTCATGGTTTGTGTGCACACTGTTATGGCCGCGACTTGGCGCGCGGTAAACTGGTTAACGCTGGTGAAGCTGTAGGTGTAATTGCTGCACAATCTATTGGTGAGCCAGGTACTCAGCTGACCATGCGTACGTTCCACATCGGTGGTGCGGCATCTCGTGCGGCTGCTGCCAGCCAAGTGGAAGCCAAATCCAATGGTACAGCTCGTTTCAGCAGCCAAATGCGTTACGTTGCCAACAACAAAGGCGAGTTGGTTGTCATCGGTCGTTCTTGTGAAGTCGTGATTCACGACGATATCGGTCGCGAACGTGAACGTCACAAAGTACCTTACGGTGCAATCCTGCTGGTACAAGACGGCGAAGCCATTAAAGCCGGTCAAACCTTGGCAACTTGGGATCCGCATACCCGTCCGATGATCACCGAACACGCAGGTATGGTGAAATTCGAAAACGTGGAAGAGGGTGTTACCGTTGCGAAACAAACTGACGATGTAACCGGTTTGTCTACTTTGGTAGTGATTGACGGCAAACGTCGTTCTTCTAGTGCTTCTAAATTGTTGCGTCCGACTGTCAAACTGTTGGATGAAAATGGTCTGGAAATTTGCATTCCTGGTACGACTACCCCAGTTTCTATGGCATTTCCGGTCGGTGCGGTGATTACCATCCGTGAAGGTCAGGAAGTCGGTAAGGGTGATGTATTGGCGCGTATTCCACAAGCGTCTTCTAAAACCCGCGATATTACCGGTGGTCTGCCACGCGTAGCCGAATTGTTTGAAGCACGCGTGCCGAAAGATGCAGGTATGTTGGCTGAAATTACCGGTACCGTTTCCTTCGGTAAAGAAACCAAAGGTAAACAGCGTCTGATTATTACCGACGTAGACGGTGTAGCATACGAAACCCTGATTTCTAAAGAGAAGCAGATTTTGGTACACGATGGTCAAGTGGTAAACCGCGGTGAAACCATCGTAGACGGTGCCGTAGACCCACACGACATTCTGCGTTTGCAAGGTATCGAAGCATTGGCTCGCTACATTGTTCAAGAGGTACAAGAGGTTTACCGCCTGCAAGGTGTGAAGATTTCCGATAAACACATCGAAGTCATCATCCGTCAAATGCTGCGTCGAGTGAACATTGTCGATTCCGGTGATACAGAGTTCATTACCGGCGAACAAGTTGAGCGTGGCGATGTAATGCTTGCCAATGAAAAAGCCATGGCTGAAGACAAAGAGCCGGCACGTTACGAAAACGTGTTGCTGGGTATTACCAAAGCTTCCTTGTCTACAGACAGCTTCATTTCTGCGGCATCGTTCCAAGAAACAACCCGCGTCTTGACCGAGGCTGCTATTATGGGCAAACAAGACGAGCTGCGCGGTTTGAAAGAGAACGTGATTGTCGGTCGATTGATTCCTGCCGGTACAGGTTTGACCTACCACCGCAGCCGCCATCAACAATGGCAGCAAGCCGATCAAGAAACTTCTGAAACCGAAGCTTCAGACGAATAATCCCGAGCGATTATTGTGAAAATAAAACCGCAAGCCAGTCTTGCGGTTTTATTTTTTAGAGGACTTAAAAGAGGGTGGAGTTTAAGGCCGTCTGAATAAATAAGGAAAGCAATGGAGAAAATAAGTAGAGAACCATATTTAAAATGGCAAAGGCCGTCTGAATGTTTCAGACGACCTTTGTTTCTAAAATTTAGACATAAATTGGAAAACACCAAACTTTATCAGTCATTTGCTTGACTAAACCCTTGCAATAAAAATATAATTCCAATCTTGTCGACATGGTGTCGGCAAGTATTTAACTCAACAGGACGAGAAAATATGCCAACTATTAACCAATTGGTACGCAAAGGCCGTCAAAAGCCTGTGTACGTAAACAAAGTGCCTGCACTGGAAGCTTGCCCGCAAAAACGCGGCGTATGCACCCGTGTATACACAACTACCCCTAAAAAACCTAACTCTGCATTGCGTAAAGTATGTAAAGTTCGCCTGACCAACGGTTTTGAAGTCATTTCATACATCGGCGGTGAAGGCCACAACCTGCAAGAGCACAGCGTCGTATTGATTCGCGGCGGTCGTGTAAAAGACTTGCCAGGTGTGCGTTACCACACTGTACGCGGTTCTTTGGATACAGCAGGTGTTAAAGACCGTAAACAAGCCCGTTCTAAATACGGTGCTAAGCGTCCTAAATAATTATCGGGACTCAAATAGGCACGTCGGCCGCCTAAGCTGAACAACGGCCGAGTAAGTGAATACTCAATTGGGTATTCATGGGAATAGACCCAACTGAATAGACTAAAGGAAATTAAAATGCCAAGACGTAGAGAAGTCCCTAAGCGCGACGTACTGCCAGATCCTAAATTCGGCAGCGTTGAGCTGACTAAATTCATGAACGTATTGATGATTGACGGTAAGAAATCTGTTGCAGAACGTATCGTTTACGGTGCGCTGGAACAAATTGAGAAAAAAACCGGCAAAGTAGCAATCGAAGTATTTAACGAAGCCATTGCAAACGCCAAACCTATCGTGGAAGTGAAAAGCCGCCGTGTAGGTGGTGCAAACTACCAAGTTCCTGTTGAAGTTCGTCCTTCACGTCGTCTGGCTTTGGCAATGCGCTGGGTTCGCGACGCGGCCCGTAAACGTGGTGAGAAATCTATGGACCTGCGTTTGGCAGGTGAATTGATTGATGCGGCTGAAGGTCGTGGCGGTGCGTTGAAAAAACGTGAAGAAGTACACCGCATGGCTGAAGCTAACAAAGCATTCTCTCACTTCCGTTTCTAATATCGAAAGGCTAACAAAATGGCTCGTAAGACCCCTATCAGCCTGTATCGCAATATTGGTATTTCTGCCCATATTGACGCGGGTAAAACAACCACAACAGAACGTATTCTGTTTTATACAGGTTTGACTCATAAATTGGGCGAAGTGCATGACGGCGCGGCTACTACCGACTACATGGAACAAGAGCAAGAGCGTGGTATTACCATTACTTCTGCTGCTGTGACTTCTTATTGGTCTGGTATGGCGAAACAGTTCCCTGAGCACCGTTTCAACATCATCGACACCCCGGGACACGTTGACTTCACCGTAGAGGTAGAGCGTTCTATGCGTGTATTGGACGGCGCGGTAATGGTTTACTGTGCAGTAGGCGGTGTTCAACCTCAATCTGAAACCGTATGGCGTCAAGCTAACAAATACCAAGTACCTCGCTTGGCATTTGTAAACAAAATGGACCGTCAAGGTGCCAACTTCTTCCGCGTTGTTGAGCAAATGAAAACCCGTTTGCGCGCAAACCCAGTACCTATCGTGATTCCGGTTGGTGCGGAAGACAGCTTCAGCGGTGTTGTTGACCTGTTGAAAATGAAATCCATTATTTGGAATGAAGCCGATAAAGGTACAACCTTTACCTATGGCGATATTCCTGCTGAATTGGTTGAGACTGCTGAAGAATGGCGTCAAAACATGATTGAAGCTGCAGCAGAAGCCAGCGAAGAATTGATGGACAAATACTTGGGCGGTGATGAGCTGACTGAAGAAGAAATCGTAGGCGCATTGCGTCAACGCACTTTGGCCGGTGAAATTCAACCAATGTTGTGTGGTTCAGCATTTAAAAACAAAGGTGTTCAACGTATGTTGGATGCAGTTGTAGAATTGCTGCCTGCTCCTACCGACATTCCTCCAGTTCAAGGTGTTAACCCTAACACTGAAGAAGCCGACAGCCGTGAAGCCAGTGATGAAGAGAAATTCTCTGCATTGGCGTTCAAAATGTTGAATGATAAATACGTTGGTCAATTGACATTTATCCGCGTTTACTCTGGTGTTGTGAAATCCGGTGATACCGTATTGAACTCAGTAAAAGGTACTCGCGAACGTATCGGTCGTCTGGTGCAAATGACTGCTGCAGACCGTACTGAAATTGAAGAAGTACGCGCTGGTGATATTGCAGCTGCGATCGGTCTTAAAGACGTTACCACTGGTGAAACCCTGTGTGCTGAAAGCGCACCAATCATCTTGGAACGCATGGAATTCCCTGAGCCGGTAATTCACATTGCTGTTGAACCAAAAACCAAAGCCGACCAAGAGAAAATGGGTATCGCCCTGAACCGTCTGGCGAAAGAAGACCCTTCTTTCCGCGTTCGTACAGACGAAGAATCCGGTCAAACCATTATTTCCGGTATGGGTGAGCTGCACTTGGAAATTATTGTTGACCGTATGAAACGCGAATTCGGCGTGGAAGCAAACATCGGTGCGCCTCAAGTGGCTTACCGTGAAACCATCCGCAAAGAGGTTGAAGCTGAATACAAACATGCCAAACAATCTGGTGGTAAAGGTCAATACGGTCACGTTGTGATCAAAATGGAACCTATGGAACCAGGTGGTGCGGGTTACGAATTTATCGATGAAATTAAAGGTGGTGTGATTCCTCGCGAATTTATTCCGTCTGTCGATAAAGGTATTCGTGATACTCTGCCTAACGGTATTGTTGCCGGTTACCCAGTTGTTGACGTTCGTGTACGTTTGATTTTCGGTTCTTCGCATGATGTTGACTCTTCACAACTGGCCTTCGAATTGGCAGCTTCTCAAGCCTTTAAAGAAGGTATGCGTAAAGCCAATCCAGCTCTGTTGGAACCAATCATGGCAGTTGAGGTGGAAACACCTGAAGAATACATGGGTGACGTAATGGGTGACTTGAACCGTCGTCGTGGCGTTGTATTGGGTATGGATGATGACGGTATCGGTGGTAAGAAAGTTCGCGCCGAAGTACCTCTGGCAGAAATGTTCGGTTACTCAACCGACTTGCGTTCTGCAACCCAAGGTCGCGCTACTTACTCCATGGAGTTCAAAAAATACGCTGAAGCTCCTGCTCACGTAGCTGCTGCTGTAACTGAAGCCCGCAAAGGCTAATCAGAAAAGGCCGTCTGAAACTGAAAATAAATTTTCAGACGGCCATTGTTCTTTAATCGATCTTTATATGTAAAGGAATTAGCTCATGGCTAAGGAAAAATTTGAACGTAGCAAAC
>NZ_KV835828.1:0-220 GCF_001838135.1 Neisseria sp. HMSC078H04 | reverse complement strand
GCCCTCTATCCCGACGGCAGCAAAGAGACCTTCGGCTATGATGCCGCAGGTCGTCTGACCACCCATACCGATGCCGAAGGCCACACCACCTCCTACGAATACGGCCAAGACGGTCTGCCGACCCGACGCACCAATGCGCTGGGCTATACCTTCGGCTACCATTACGACAAAGCCCGCCGCTTAGTCGGCCTCACCAATGAAAACGGTGCGCGCTACCGCT
>NZ_KV835827.1:0-287 GCF_001838135.1 Neisseria sp. HMSC078H04 | reverse complement strand
ACCCCATGGGTCGTCTGAAAAGCCAGCGTACCGTCTGGAGCGGCACACAAACGCTTCACGGCAAACAAAACCCGCTGGCCGGTGGTGCCGTCAACCGCCGCTACGCTTACGACAAAGCCGGCAACCTGATCCAAAGCGCCGACCAAAGAAGCGGCGTACTCAATTACGTTTACGACAAAATCGGACGCATTCAGGAAGCCCGCAACAGCCAAACCGGCCGCAGCGAAACCTTCGCCTTTGACCCCGCCCACAACATCCTTTCCGACAAAGCCGCCGAAGGGAAGGGC
>NZ_KV835826.1:7436-7693 GCF_001838135.1 Neisseria sp. HMSC078H04 | reverse complement strand
CTCGCAGTCGTGCCTTTGGCGTTGACGGTGTAAACATCTTGGCCGTTGGCGCCGGTCGTTTTAACCACGTCTTTGATGTTGGTACCGGCGGCAACTTCGGTACGGGCGGCGGCGCTTTGCTGTTTCAGCTGGCTGTAGTTAACCGCGTCGGTGTCATCGGTACCGGCGGCTACGTTGGTGATCTTGTTGCCGGCGGCATTGATGCCGGACTTGGTCACACTCGGACCACCGGTAATGGTGAGGCCGTCTGAATTCAG
>NZ_KV835826.1:0-7336 GCF_001838135.1 Neisseria sp. HMSC078H04 | reverse complement strand
CGGCAATGTTCAGACCTTTGGCGATATTGGCGTTGGTCTCTTTCAGCTGACCGTAGTTGACGGCGTCGGTATCGTCGGTACCGGCGGCTACGTTGGTAATCTTGTTACCTGCGTTGTTCAATCCGTCTTTGGTCAGTTTGACGTCACCTGCTTTAACGCCGTCTTGGGTCAATGCAACATCATCGCCTACTTTTACACCGTCGTTGTTAACGGTGGTGTCGCCGGCTTTGACGCTGTCTACTACCAGGTCTTTGTTCAGCTTGACGGTAACGGTATCGCCTTGGGCTTCAGTCGTGATGTTGTCGTCACCGGCAACGGTCACGGTGGAGCCGAGTTTTTCGACATTGGTGCTGCCGCTGTCGCCGTTGAAGGTCAGGCCTTTGGTGTCAACGGTGGTTTTGGCGTCTACGCCTTTTTGGATATTATCTTTAGTACTTTGAGCGAGATCGATACTGTAATCAGTTGTTACTGCACCATCGGCTGCAGTTGTAGCATTGGAGGTCAAATTCAAAGCATTGGAAACTTGTACCGTTGCTTTATCTGCGCTGACGGTATAAGTGGTTTCTTTGCCTGAAGTTGTCTTATTGACATGCGTGTTGCTGCCTGCCGCCACCTTGGTTGTGGTTTTGGCATTATTGATGGCATTAGCTACATCGCCGGCAGTTGCCACACCGGCAGTCGGCGCGGACACTGTGCCATTATTATCGACAGACAATGTGCCTTGAGTGACATTGATTTGAACTTTTGACGCATTCTCGCCATCGGTGACCGCAACGGTCGTCAAGTTGCCATCGGCGTAGTTGACTGTACCGTTGTTGTTAATACGAGATTTGTCTGTACCGTTTTGTTGGATATTGTGTCCAACATTGTTCATAACTGTGTACAACTGGCTACCGTTGACCGCATCGGTCGAAGTGGCGGAAATACGACCTGCGGCAACATTCTGGATTTGACGTTCATTGCCTGCACTGCCTACAGAAACCGCGCCTGTTGTAGAGGATGAAGAAGCAGCATAGCTGACATTGGTCGCAGCGCCACTATCGTTTTTGAATGAGGCATTTTTAGCTGTTGCATCAAAATTATTGGCGGCACCGACAGCACCATTACCCAATGCAACAGAGCTACCGATCGTAGTCGTCGCGCCACTACCCAAAGCAACTGAATCGCTTCCAGTTGCTTTTGCATTATTACCGCCGGCAAAACTATTCTGTCCGGCAGCTTGGGCTAAGGAACCAATAGCGGTGGAATAAAGGCCTGAACTGTTTGCCTGCTTACCAATGGCGATAGAATAAGCTTGCGTTGTCTGCGCCTGATGACCGATTGCAACAGAATCATCACCGACTGCATTTGACAAAAAGCCCATTGCCGTACCGTTATTTTGTGCCGCTGCCCTTGCACCGACAACGGTTGCATTTTGGTAGTTGGCTCTACTGTGAGCACCGACGACTACAGAGTAATTGTAATTATTTTCTGTATTCAAACCTATGGCGATAGAACCTGTACCGCGGGAATTGGCATTAGAGCCTAAGGCAACAGCACCCACAGTTCCCGAAGTTACCGTTGCATTTGGACCAACAGCAACAGAATTTTCGCCAAGTACGTTGGAATTATGCCCCAAGGAAACACTGCCCGTCGCACCTGTACTTGTTGCTGCATTTGGTCCGATGGCAATCGAATTGGTTGCTTTTGCGCCGTCATTATTCCAGTTTTTCGTACCGTCAGTTTTGCCTTCTTCTGACTTAACAGAGAAATAGCGGACACGCTCAATTGCACTCAATACACCATAAAGTTGAGAGCCGTTGATGGCATCAGTAGAAGTAGCAGAAATATCGCCGGGGGATACATTGATGATTTGACGTTCATAACCTTTAGAACCAACAGACACAACATCACCGGCATCGGTAGTTTGACCGCCTGCCCAAGTGTAGGTTTCGCCCATGATTTCGCGTTGAACGTATGCCTTACCTTCTTTATCGGTTTTAGAAGCCGTACCCAAAGCTACAGAGTTCAGCAAAGTAGCCTTCGCACCTGTACCCAAAGCTACACCGCCAAAGGCAGTCGCCTGAGATTTGGTACCGATAGCCAGAGACAAATCGGCAGATGAATTAGACTGCACACCTAATGCAACAGAACCTTGACCGGCAATAGTATTACCATAAGAACCGCCATACATCGTATCACCAGTCATCTCTTTATAAATATCACGCAGACTTTTACCGCTCAGCGTATATTCACCGGTCTTTGCACCTTTTTCATTATAGTTGATGAATTTATCCGTTGCATTGCCAGAATATCGAGTACCACCTACCGAATCTAAATCATCACCACCAATAGCAACAGATGAATTACCATTAGCCACGACATTACCACCAACCGCAATAGATTGGTCTCCCTTTGCCCATGCACCCTCAGGTCTGCCCTGTGGATCAATACGGTTACCTGAACCAATAGCAATAGACTGAGTTATCTTAGGACTACTTGAATCGCCTACTCGAGCCGTATTACCAATAGCAATATTATTGTGCGTTACATTCACATTCATAATATTTTGCGAAAGAACCCCAGATGCACGTCCAATAGCAATCGTACCAAGTCCGGTTGCATTCGCGTCTGCACCAAGTGCAATAGCACTTGATGCTGCATTACCCGAACTTGGAGAAGTTGCCACTGCACTTTTACCGATGGCAATGGTATTTCCAGTTTGAGCTTGGGCTGAATTACCTATGGCGATAGACTCACTTTGATAACCCACTGCATTGGTACCGATTGCAATGGCATTTTGCGCATTGGCTGCAGCCTGACTGCCGCTGCCAATTGCAATGCCGTTTTGACCTCTTGATGTACTGGATTGGCCCAAAGCCATTGAGCCTATACCAAATGCTTGCGCCGAATTACCCAATGCTGTTGTGCTCGTATTATCAGCAAGAGCATTCTTACCTACCGCTGTCGCTTGCGTACCATTTGCTTTGGAATCTGCACCCAATGCTGTTGAATCTACAGAAACAGCATTGGCACTTTTACCTATCGCTGTTGCATATGAACTACTTGCACTTGTATCTGCACCCATTGCAACAGCATGAGTTTGAGTAGCTTTAGCATTGGTACCCACGGCCAGGCTGTTATTATGTGTTGCATTTGCACTCGTACCTACCGCAACTGCACCATTAGCCGTAGCATTGGCTGATGCTCCTATTGACAGCGCACCAATACCGGTCGCTGTTGCACCACTAACCGCAGTAGCACTGGTCGGAGGATCAACCGCAATTTGTCCTCGTCCCGCAGTTGCCGCATACGAATTACCTGCACCCAAAAGAGCTGCCGAAATCACTGTCAATCTGAAAACTGTCGCGATACCATTTTTACCGGATTCGGCAGATACATCTGCACTGTTTTGTTCGGCAGACGATTTCACACGGCCTTTGGCCAATTCGGAAGTTACGACAAAAGATTGAATCGTACGGTTCCAAACAACTTTAAATATCTTATTCATAGGTGTGTCTTTCTCTTTTTATGATAGGTAAAAGCGTGAGCATGAGCATGACGCTACTTTAAGAATTTATGCGGGGTTTCCCAGCAAAATGCTTATCTCAAGCTGACGTTTATTGTCACTTTGAGACGAAATTTAGGATTTTGACTATCCCGCAACGATATAGTATTTCATACTTACAAAATATCCGCTAGTCTAAAATATCAACCGATTATCTTTAATTTTTAAACAAAATCATGACGTTTGAACAGAAAAACCAATCATCAAAAGTTCTCCGGTCATGTTTTTATTAATAAGCGTAATGTTGTATTCCGTCGACAAGTCATCAGCAATCACAGTAATCATGCAAGCAACGTGCCAATTGCCCGGAATTTTATTTAAAATGAATTATTTTTTAAAAAAATGGGAAAGGCCGTCTGAAAGATTTCAGACGGCCTTTGATGAAATGATTTTGAACAATTGCTTAATTGAATAATTTGTTTTTTGAGCTATCAATAAAATTGGCAATATGCTTTTAATACATCATAGAAAGAATACGCATATCCCTACTTATACAGACGCGGATGGTTTTACAAACCGAATACAGCAATATCGCCCTTGCCTTGACGAATCAACTCGGTACCATCGGTCATATCAATAACCGTTGTCGGCTCAGTGCCGCACCAGCCGCCATCAATAACCAAATCAACAGCATGCTCAAGACGGTCTCGGATTTCGTATGGATCGGTCAACGGCTCTTCGTCTTCGGGCAGCATAAGGGTGCAACTTAAAATAGGTTCGCCCAATTCTTGCAAAAGCGCCAAGGCAGTGGCGTTATCGGGAACACGCAGGCCGATGGTTTTACGCTTGGGATGAAGCGTACGATTGGGCACTTCTTTGGTTGCCTGTAGGATAAAGGTATAGCTACCGGGCGTAGCTGCTTTGAGCTGGCGGAATTGGGCATTATCTACTTTGGCGTAAGTCCCCAATTCGCTCAAATCGGCACACATCAGGGTCAGATGGTGTTTTTGATCGATTTTACGAATCGCAAGAATGCGCTCCATCGCGTTTTTGTCGCCGAGTTTGCAACCCAGCGCGTAGCAGGAGTCCGTAGGGTAAACGATAACGCCGCCACTGCGGACAATGTCGGCGGCTTGTTTGATGAGGCGGTCTTGGGGATTATCGGGATGGATGGCGAAAAATTGTGCCATGTTTTTTTCCTTATCATTCTAATGGTTTGCTGTTTGGTATTTTAAAACTTATTTGGCCGTCTGAATATTGGATTTCCACCACCATGAATGGATTTAGCCTCAGCTACAACACCTTATATACCATTTTGATTTACTGCTAATATCGAAAGTCAATTTGATACACTATATAATGCATTATTTTGTTTGAAAGCCATCTCAATGTCTGCTTCTTCCCTACCTTCACGCCGCTTGTCTGTTGCCCCCATGCTCGATTGGACAGACAGACACTATCGCTTTATGGCGCGACAAATTACGCGCAATGCTTGGCTTTATAGCGAAATGGTCAATTCAGGCGCGGTGGTTCATGGAGATAAAGACCGTTTTTTAAGTTTCAACGAAGACGAGCAGCCGGTAGCTTTACAGCTTGGCGGTTCAGATCCGCATGACTTGGCAATCGCCGCTAAAGCAGCTGAGGCGTATGGCTATAATGAAGTCAACCTAAATTGCGGTTGCCCCAGCCCACGTGTTCAAAAAGGTGCTTTCGGCGCCTGCCTGATGAATGATGTAGATTTGGTGGCAGATTGTTTGAATGCGATGCAGGATGCAATTGAAATTCCGGTGACGGTCAAACACCGCATCGGTGTAGACAGACAAACAGAATATCAAGTCGTGGCAGATTTTGTGGGAACATTACGCGAAAAAACAGCCTGCCGCACATTTATCGTCCATGCGCGTAATGCCTGGTTGGACGGTTTATCCCCGAAAGAAAACCGCGAAGTCCCGCCACTCAAATATGAATACGTGTACCGTTTGAAACAAGAATTTCCCAACTTAGAAATTTTGATTAACGGCGGCATCACCACCAATGAAGAAATCGCCGAACATCTGAAATTTGTCGATGGTGTCATGATCGGGCGCGAGGCTTATCACAATCCAATGCTGATGCGCGATTGGGATACACTGTTTTACAACGACGCACACGCACCAATCCAATACGCAGATTTAGCGGCTTGGCTATACGCATACAGTCGCGAACAAATCGCCTTAGGACGAGGCACTATCCTGCGCCATATCGTCCGCCATACACTAGGCTTAATGCACGGCCTAAAAAATGCCCGCACTTGGCGCCGTATGCTCTCAGATGCCACCTTGCTAAAAGACAACGACGGCAGCCTGATTCTAGACGCATGGAAAGAAGTAGAACGCGCAAATATTTGGGACTAATGCCATATAGTGCGAATAAATGAAAGGCCGTCTGAAACATCCATTTTCAGACGGCCTTTTAAATTACAACAGACTGCTAAAGATATATTCATTTCTCTTTAGCTACTATCACGATTAATTCATCGAATAAACCCAAAACATAATCTAAGCATAAAAAAATGCGGCCTAAATAGGCCGCATTTACTTTGCTTCGTCTTTTCAGACGGCCTTTTCAGGCCGTCTGAAAGTCAGATTACCATTGGTAACCAACTGCTGCGGTAGCACCGAAGTGACCACGTGAGTTGCCGGAAGCAGTACCTTTGATGATCCAGTTACCACCATCGGAGATGCTAGAGAAGCCGACAGCGTAACCGGTTTCACCGCGGTAGTGACCACCACCGATAGCCAGCATGCTCTTACCTGGCAAGTAAGCTTGTGGCAGACCAGCAGTAGCCAGAGCTTGAGCCACACCTGCGCGGGCGTTGTTGTCAACCTTGTTCACATTGCTGTTCACATCGCCGAATTTTTGGTTCAGCTGGTCAACGTTAACCGCATCGGTACCTTTCTTACCTGGAGCAACATTTTGGATAGTAGTGTTGCCGGCATCGATACCACCTTGGTTGATGGTTACAGGACCTGCTTTCAGTTCGTTAGTAGTAACACTGTTAACGGTCAGATCAGGGTTCATGCTAACTTTCAGCGCATCGCCGTCTTTCTTAACGAAGATGTTTTGAACTTCTTTCTCTGAAGTCTTACCGGTTGCTTTGTCGAATACTTGAACTTTAGTACCCGCATCACCTTTAATCTGAATAGTGTTATTCAGTTTTTTGGAGATAGAGCCGTCAGTAGTACCAGTCTCGTCAACCAGGCCGAAGGTGCCATCAGCATCTTTACCATCTTTACCGTCCTTACCATCTTTCACGGTTGCAGTAGTAGTAGAGATGACTTTACCGTCTTTATCGAAGTTGTTGATAGTGATGGTAGAAGTACCTTTAGCTTCATCACGCTCAACTTTACCTTCAGCAGACTTACCGTTTTCACCGGTATCACCTTTAGCACCAGTATCACCTTTAGCACCGTCTTTAACAACAGTAGTAGTAGTGTTACCGTTGCCATCTTTGATGGTTACAGTGTGAGTACCGTCACCGTTGTCTTTAACTTCAGCTTCAGCATTCTTACCGTCGGCACCAGTTGCACCGGTTGCACCATCTTTAACGACAGTAGTAGTGGTGTTACCGTTACCGTCTTTGATGGTTACAGTGTGAGTACCGTCGCCGTTGTCTTTAACTTCAGCTTCAGCATTCTTACCGTCTGCACCAGTAGCACCATCTTTAACGACAGTAGTAGTAGTGTTACCGTTACCGTCTTTGATGGTTACAGTGTGAGTACCGTCGCCGTTGTCTTTAACTTCAGCTTCAGCGTTCTTACCGTTTTCACCAGTTGCACCGGTATCGCCTTTGGCACCAGTTGCACCGTC
>NZ_KV835825.1:290791-455639 GCF_001838135.1 Neisseria sp. HMSC078H04 | reverse complement strand
ACCTTTGTCACCTTTTTCGCCTTTAGCGCCGGTAGCACCGTCTTTACCATTTTTACCGTCTTTAACGATGGTAGTAGTCACTGAGCCATCATCTAAATTAGTAATAGTAATAGTGTGAGTACCGTTTTCGTTATTATCTTCAACTCCAACAGCTAAGCCGCGAGCGCTATCACCTTTTTCGCCGGTATCGCCTTTAGGGCCAGCAGGACCAGTATCGCCTTTTTCGCCTTTAGGGCCAGCAGGACCAGCATCACCTTTTTCGCCTTTAGCACCACCACCTACTACGCTCAGGGTGTATTCGTTAGTGCCGTTTGAAGTCATTTTCAGACCTTCACCAGCGATCAGTTTCAGGGTGTTACTGGCATTTGATTTAGGATCGTATGTGTATGTACCTGCAGCTGGTGAGCTACCGCTCTCATTGTGGCCTGAGAATACAAACGGATTCAGATTTTCGATGCGGTTTGCTACGGCAAACAATTGAGAGCCGTTGATTGCATCGGTAGAAGTTGCAGAGATACGGCCTGCGGCAACGTTTTGAATTTGACGTTCTTTACCTGCAGAACCTACAGACAATACTGCGCCATTGCCCAAACCGCTGGTTGCACCTGCGAAGCCGCTGTAAGTGTAGCTGCCAACAGTAGCAGTGTTAGTAGGTACGAAGTTGCTGGTTGTAGAACCGTTACCCAGAGCTACGCTGTTTTCGATAGTAGATTTAGCTTCAGTACCCAAAGCCAGAGTGTTTTTAGCTGTTGCTTGAGCACCGTTACCCAGAGCAGTTGCATATTCACCGCCATTAGCTTGAGCACCACGGCCCAATGCAATTGCTTGTTTAGAAGCAGCGTTACTTTGTACGCCCAAAGCTACTGAGTATTTACCAGTTGCTGTAGCAGCAGGACCGAATGCTGCAGCAGAAGTACCATCAGCTACGGAACCACGACCGATTGCTACGTCAGAACCTTGTTTGGCTTGAGCGTCGCCACCCAATGCTACCGCGCCGTTTGCCAGAGCTTTAGAGCGCTCACCGATGGCTGTTGCTACGATACCGGTTGCTTGAGCTTCTGTACCGATTGCCATTGCCGAACCGGCATTATTTACTACGCCGTCGCCATCAGCGCCAGTAGAAGTACCGTCAGCTGTAGCAGCATGACCTACGGCAACGTCAGCAGCTTGCTTAGCAGTTGCACCGTTACCTTGAGCGATAGAGTTATTGCCAGCAGCTTTAGATTGAGTACCCAAAGCGATAGAGTTGTTACCGATTGCTTTAGCAGCAGAACCTGCTTTATTACCCAGAGTACCATCTTTCGCACCGCCAATAGCTACAGAATTTTCACCTGTTGCTTGAGCAGATGCACCACCGGCAAATGAGCCTTCACCATTCGCTTGAGACAATACGCCGATAGCGGTACCACGTGCAGCAGTTGATTCAGCATAAGCACCGATACCAATTGCGTTATCACCTCTAGAAACTGTTTTAGTACCGACAGCAATGGAGTTATTATTAGCCGCAGTAGCAGTTTGACCCACAGCAATAGCATTAGACTCAGCAGCAGTAGCGTTAGAACCTACGGCAATTGCAGCTTCTTTATTGGCTTGTGCATATGGACCAACCGCAACTGTCAGATTACCTTCTGCTTTTGTATACGAACCAACGCCGACAGCTTGAATACCTGACGCATTTGCGCTAGTACCTGCTGCAATCGCGTGGTCTTGTTTTGCTACGCTATCTTTACCGACAGCAATCGCATTTGTCCAAGCACCCGAAGCATTATTACCAATCGCGATAGAATCTTGATGTGAAGCATTTGCGTGAGTACCCACTGCAACAGCCGCAGCACTTGCATGAGAATTATCACCGACAGCGGTTGCAAATTGCGCTGATGCATTTGCACGGTTACCGTATGCACTTGCGGAGTCTTGAGTAGCAGTCGCACGGTTACCTACTGCAGTCGCACGAATTTGCGTTGCTTGGGCTACGTTACCGATTGCAACAGAAGCTTCACCACTTGCAACAGAGCTTACACCCATTGCAGTCGATGCACCGCCGGTTGCGATATTGTTATTACCCACAGCCAATGCTGCGTTTGCGGTCGCAGTATTGTTAGCACCGTAAGCGATAGTGCCATCTTGACTGCTGGCAGTATTTTGATAACCCACTACAACAGAGTTCACACCAACGTTTCTGTTAGAACCGTTGTAAGTACCATTTGGAGTAATGTTTACTGCACTACCACCCAAATCCACACCTGCTTGAGCAGCACTAGAAGCCATCAAAGCACCTGCCGCCGCAACTGCAGCAGCTACGGCTTTACGCTTGTCAGAAGCGGATTTTTTGCCGTGTGCATGGCTGATTTCGGAAACCGCGGTCCATGTCTGGGTCGCGTGGTTCCAAATGACTTTAAAGACTTTATTCATATCGATTTTCCTGTAAGGGGTTTGATTTCTTTTGGGACGTGTTGCTCGGCTGTAAACCGCCTGTCCACACATTTGCCGCATTTCAGAGTCTCCCCTTTATGCGGTTTCATGCCGTAATCTCCTGTATGCAATTCCCGTGCCAAAAGTCTCCACTCGGCCGAATAGCAGCTAAAAGCCTGTTTTATGGGATTTTATGCTGATACATTTTGGGAAGCTTGTGAAGTTTGGGAAACGATGTGCCGTTTTTTGTCAGCTTGTTTCTTAACAAGTCACTTTTTGTCAGCTTCTATCAATGCATTCGGAATCCTTGTCCAAATTTTATATGCGTTTGGTTTCGTAAATCAACTCTTCCGATAAAGTGTTACTTTTTCGGCCTCAACGGTCATGCCCGTTAAATTTACTTGTTGCTTTTTTTAAACGGTTTTTCTAGCTATTTGATTTTACTTTTTTATTCTCAAACAATAATGATTGCTAAATAATATATGATTTGAATAGTTTCTTTAGTGATAGATTTAAATATGGGCTTTTATTTAGAGAATTAATGAAATTTGTATTGAAGATCGGCTTGAAACGTGTAACGGGTTTGTATCGCCTGTTTCAGACGGCCTTTGACGTTTCCTAACATATAAATAGTGAACAAATGATACGAATTTATGCGCTATTAAGCCGATGGACAGCGTTAAAAAGGCAAGTGTAAAACTTGCCTTTACGTTTGGGATTTGTTTGTTTTCTATTGTAGAAAACTGTGTTGTTTTTCAGACGGCCTTACCAACGGAATGTCTGGGTCACGCCTGCGGAAGCGCCGTTATTGCCGGCATAGCCGTAGCCGCCGGTATGGCTGGAGGCGCAGGCGGTGAGTGT
This sequence comes from Neisseria sp. HMSC078H04, assembly GCF_001838135.1. NCBI lineage: Bacteria > Pseudomonadati > Pseudomonadota > Betaproteobacteria > Neisseriales > Neisseriaceae > Neisseria > Neisseria sp. HMSC078H04. Next base: position 452,366 of record NZ_KV835825.1, on the reverse strand, counting down.
GGCGAGGGTAAGGATGAGGAGGATGTGTTTCATGGTTCTTTCTCTGAGTGGGTTGGTTTGAGACTTGGGCGGCGTTGTGTTGCTGCATGAATCGGACGGGCTAGGGCTTGGTTGCTTTGTCTTGATTTACAGTTAGACCACTAAATTGTTTGATGATTGAAAAAGGCCGTCTGAAAACGGGTTTCATGATATTGAAACTTTGTTTTCAGACGGCCTTTATTTTATATCAGCTTATTAGTGGCGGAAATGGCGGATGCCGGTTACGACCATGGCGATACCGTGTTCGTCCGCTGCGTCAAAGACTTCTTGGTCGCGCATGGAGCCTGCCGGATGAATGATGGCTTTGATGCCCTGCTCGGCAATGACATCTACGCCGTCGCGGAATGGGAAGAAGGCATCGGAAGCGGCACATGCGCCGTTGAGGTCGAGATTGGCATCTTGCGCTTTGCGGGCGGCGATGCGGGTGCTGTCCACGCGGCTCATTTGGCCTGCGCCGATGCCGTAGGTTTGACCGCCTTTGCCGAAGACAATGGCGTTGGATTTGACGTATTTTGCGACGTTCCATACAAACATCAGGTCGTTCCATTCTTGCTCGGTCGGTTGGCGCTTGGAGACAACTTTCAAATCGGCACGGCTGAGGCGGTGGATGTCGGGGGTTTGTACCAATAGTCCGCCGCCGACGCGTTTGAGTTCAAAGCGGTTGGCACCTGCCTCAAGCGGTACTTCCAATACGCGCACGTTTTTCTTGGCGGCGGCGATTTCGAGGGCTTCGGCGGTAAACTTCGGCGCCATGAGGACTTCCATAAATTGGTTGTCGGTAATTTGTTTGACGGTTTTGCCGTCCACTTCGCGGTTGAAGGCGATGATGCCGCCGAATGCGCTGGTGGTGTCGGTAGCGTAGGCGAGTTTGTAGGCATCCAAGGTATTGGAGGCGATGGCTACGCCGCACGGATTGGCGTGTTTCACGATCACACAGGCCGGCGCGTCAAAGGATTTGACGGCTTCCCATGCGGCATCGGCATCGGCGATGTTGTTGTAGGACAATTCTTTGCCTTGCAGCTGTTTGTAGGCGGAAAGGCTGCCTGCGGCGGGATAAATATCGCGGTAGAATGCGGCGCGTTGGTGCGGATTTTCGCCGTAGCGCATGTCTTGCACTTTAATCCAGCTTTGGTTGAACTGGCTTGGGAATTCGCCGATTTGGGGCTGTCCGCTCAAGACGTCGTCTGAAAGCGAGGTCAGGTAGTTGGAAATCATGCCGTCGTATTGGGCGGTATGGCTGAATGCTTTGCGTGAGAGGTTGAAACGGGTTTTGTCGCTCAATGCGCCGTTGTTGGCTTCGAGTTCGGCGGCGATGGCCGGGAAATCGGCGGTATCGGTAACGATGGCGACGTGTTTCCAGTTTTTCGCGGCAGAGCGCACCATGGTCGGGCCGCCGATGTCGATGTTTTCAATCGCGTCTTCCAGTGTGCAGTTTGGCTTGGCGATGGTGGCGGCGAAGGGATAAAGATTGACGCACACTAAATCGATATTGCCGATGCCGTGCTCTTCCATCTTAGCGACGTGTTCGTCCAAATCGCGACGGCCGAGGATGCCGCCGTGGATTTTTGGATGCAGGGTTTTCACGCGGCCGTCAAGCATTTCGGGAAAACCGGTATAGTCGGCAACTTCGATAACGGGAACGCCTGCATCAGCCAAGAGCTTTGCTGTACCGCCGGTAGAGAGGATTTCAACACCGAGCTTAGTCAGGGTTTGGGCAAATTCGACTGCGCCTGTCTTTTCGGATAGGCTGATCAGGGCGCGTTTGATGGAAGACATGGGATTTCCTTTGTTGAAGGTTTAATCGATATGGGATGAATTTTCAGGGCGGTATTATCCGCTATTTTCGCCTTTTTGGCAGTAGGTTTTTGCAAATATTGTTAACAATTTTATTGTAAAAGGCCGTCTGAAACTTGGTTTCAGACGGCCTGATGTTTTTGCCTATTTAAATCCCATTTTCTTCGCTACGCATACTGCGCCTGCCATGCCTGCGCATAAGGGCATGAGTAAGGCAACGGGGGCGTAGGTTAGCTCCAAAATAAAGGCTATGGCTGTCAGGGGCATTTTGAGGGAAACGCCGAGGAAAACGGCGGCGCCGACAACGGCTGCGCTTTCGGACGACATTTCTGGGGAAACGCTGTTCCACGCGGCGGCAGCTGCAAAGGCAATAGTACTGCCGAGCATCATGGACGGGGTAATCAGGCCGCCGTATGCGCCTGCCGCCAGCGCCATCAAGACGACCAGCCATTTGACGGCGGTCAGCTCAAGGCTGTGTTGCCAGTCGGTCAATCCGCCAAAGGTCAGTTGGTTGCCTGCTTTGCCATTGCCCAAAATTTCGGGAAACCAAACGGAAATCGCGCCAATGAGTGCAAACATACAGACGGCCAAGGGAATGATTTTGATGTTGTCGCGCTTGATGAAGGGGAACTTTTGGGCTGTACGCTGGAAAAAGACGGCGGTTGCGCCCAGTATCGGGCCGATGATGGCAGAAAACCAAAGTAATGAGGTGTTGATGGAAAGGTTGGTCGGATGATATTGCTGCACGTCTCCCAAGCCGATGCGCGCGACGGCAGTGGCGATGACGGAAGTCAGCAATGCGGCGGCGACGGCTTGCTGCGTCCATAAGCCAAGCATGGCTTCGAGGATGAAAAGTGTGGAGGCGAGCGGCACGTTATACACGGCCGCCAAACCTGCACCCGAGGCGCAAGCAATGACCAGCCTTGCGTCGTCTTCGCTCAACCCGAAACGGTTGACGCCTACTGAAGCAAAGGCGGCGGTCATTTCGCGTGGTGCAACTTCGCGGCCGAGCGGCGAGCCAAGCCCGACGGTAATGATTTGCAACAGAGCATGGCTGACGGTTTCAAAAAACGGAAAACCGGCGAGCGGATTTTTAACCACGGCTTTAATACTCGGTTGCGGCCTGCCGTAGCGTTTGAGCAACCACCACCCCAAACCAACCACCACGCCGCAAAAGGCCATTACGCCGATACGCCGCGCAGGACTTGCCTGCGATACGCCCTCGCGGAAAGAAACGTATAGGCCGTCTGAACCGTAACCATAGGCAAGATGTTGAATTGTGTGCATGATTTCGGTTAATACAATGCCGACCATGCCGCCGATAATGCCGGTAATGATGAGGGCGGCCCAGATTTTATGAGTGTCTTTCACGGGATTTGACTTGAGGTAGTAATGGTTTGATCAAAGCGTTTTTTAAGGGAACTATTGTCCGCCCAAGGGGTAGTTTTTGGGGGCGACGTGGGTTTGGCCGTTATAAGGGAAAATATATTTCTGATTTTTATAATTTTTCTTTCTTGATACGCCGCTGAGTTTTGCAGTCAGCGCCCATACGCCGGATACGGCAGGACGGCTTTTGTCAAAAGCAATTTTGGCTTCTAGGCTGACAAACGTGTCTTCGCAGAGGCGTTTTTCGCGCCCTTTATATTCATCGCAATTGCCGTAATATGCGCCGTTATCGTTACCGCTGATCATGACGCTGTTGCGGATTCGGTTGCTATCATCGGTAAACAGGAAGTTTTGCGAAGTCGTCGTGTCGCCTTGGCCTGTATAACTTGACTCGACAGTGTAGCCCCAGTTTTGCGCGCCTACCTGAACAAACTTCCACGCCTTATTCTCCGGCGGCTCGCCCCATGCGCCGATTTTATCTTTTCCGTGCTGTTTGATTGCCCACTTGCCGTCTGCTTTCTCCAAAACAAACAATTCTGCCAGACCCGAAGAAGCATGGGCGTCCTGTTTTACTTTTTGTTCCATATCGTAGGCAAAACCTGTGTACAACACATAGCGCGCGGCTTTGCCGTTGCGCGTTACGGTATGGTCGGCAACGGGTTTCATGCAATACATAATATTGTCAGATGCTGTCTCACTGTCTTTCGGCGGCTCGGTAAGCTGGCATTTGTGCGCGGCAAGCGGTCGGTTGTAATACTTGGCAATGACGGCCTGTACGGCGGCTTTGTCGTTATCGGGTGCTGCCGACGCCAAAACGGGGCAGGCAAGCAAAAGCAGGGAGATAATACGTTTCATAGAAATTTTCCCAAAATGTTTATTGAAAAAAGATACTGCTTACTTCAGGCCGTCTGAAACCGTTTTCAGACGGCCTTTTTGTGTTTGTTGCTGACACGCGCCAACATACCGGCGACAAAAGTGGACGCAATAACAACGGTAATGCCCATCGCAGACATAGCACTTAAATGTTCGCCCAAAATTAGCACCGCCATGATAACGCCAATGACAGGCTCAAGCGAAATCAGCAGGCCGGAGACGTTGGCTGGGACTTTGTTCATGCCTTTGTTCCACAACAGATAGGCAAGCCAACTGCAACCGATCCCCATATACAAAATCGACAGCGTACCGCCCCATGACCAGTTGATTTGATAACTGTCTGCCAACACCAGCGAAAACGGCAGACACAACACCGCCGCCACAGCCATGGAAGCCGCGGTAAATGCAGGCGCACCGATGCGGGCAATCATCTGCTGGCTCGGTCGTATCACGCCTGCAAAACCCAATCCCGCAAGCAAAATCAGCAAACAGCCGAACCAATCAATCGTACCGCCTTCTTCTGCACCGCCCATTACCATCATGCCCACGCCGGCAAACGCCGCCGCCCCGCAAATCCAGTGGTAAATTTTCGCTTTGTCGTTGAAAAAGAAATGACCGACAAAAACCACCAGCAAAGGCTCCAACCCTACCATGGTAACCGCGCTGGCGGCAGACGTGTATTTCAAACCGATAAACTGGAGCATTAAAACGACAACGTAGTTGACAAAGGAAATCCACAACAACGGCTTCCACTCGCTCCGCGGAATCCTTCCCAAATGACGGCGGCACGACGGCAGTACCATCAACGCGGCAATCAACAACCGTGCCTCAACCATCAGCGCAGGGTCGATCATCTCGTAAGAATACTTGGCAGCGATAAACGAGCTGCCCCAAATCAGCAGGGCAAGTATTTGATAGAACATGGTCCGACCTTTTAAAAAGGGTTAATCGTTTCTTCTCTATATTTATTATTCAGACGGCCTGTAGGGTTAGCCTTTTTTATTTTGTCTGCGTCAGCGAATCCAAAAAGTCGAAGAGTTTGGCATTCATTTCACTGAAATCCGCCGCTTCGATTTTATCCGGATGCTGGACATAAGTTTGGGCTTGGCTTTGTTCGGCCACATTGTCGCGTCCGTCCGCTGCAATCAGCAGCCCAACGGCTTCACGGTCAAACTCCAAATGGGCCTGGAAGGCATAATGTTTGGGCGCAAAACGGATAATCTGGCGCGGACAACCTTTACTGGTTGCCAACACAACCGCCTCATCCGTCAAACCGGGCATATCGCCGTGCCAATGGCCGGTATTCAGGGTTTTGCCCAACAGGGAAACATGGGCATCCGCCAAACCTTCCGCCGTCAGCTCAATCGGATAAATGCCGATTTCACGCTCAGGGCTGCGTGTGTGGCGCGCGCCGTAGGCAACGGATAAAAGCTGCGCACCCAAACACACGCCGACAATATATTTATCCGCCGCCATCGCCTGACGCATCAGGCGCAGCTCGGATTCGGGGTCGTAATACGGGAATGCCTGCCTGTCTTCATCAGGCGATTGCGGCCCACCCATCACAATCAAAAAATCTATATCGTCCACATTGTCAGGCAGGGCTTCACATTCGTACACTTTGGTTGCACTGATGTTATGTCCGCGCCATTGCGCCCATTTCAAATATGCTCCCGGCACTTCAAATGCCTCGTGCAAGATGAAATGGATATTTAATTTATTCGGATTTTGCATTGTTATTTCTCCTTCGACCGTCAGGACGGATTGCCCTGCCGTATTACAGCATACCGTGCTGTTGTAATTTTTTACGCAGGGTATTGCGGTTCAAACCCAAAATAACGGCCGCTTTAGATTGGTTGCCGCCGCATTGTTCCATCACGCAAATCAGCATTGGTTTTTCAACTTGGTGCAACACCATATCGTACACGCCGCAAGGTTCCGTACCATCCAAGTCTTTGAAGTATTGTCGTAAGTTTTGTTCAATACATTGCGCAATGTCAGTCGTCGTTTGATTCATCGTCATGTCTTTCTTTGGATTTGTTTTTAAATGGATTTATTTTTAAATGATGAGGCCGTCTGAAACCCTTTAGCCTTCCCGATAGTGGCATACCCAACGGTCGATTTTTTCTAAAAGCGTCTCAAGATAGGCGGCAAGGGTGTCGTATTGTGCTGAGGCGCTGTCCAAGCGGTTGATTTCTCGGCGTATCTGTTCGCCGTCGGGCATTTCGTCGATGTACCAGCCGATGTGTTTGCGGGCGATGCGTACGCCGGCCACTTCGCCATAAAATTCATGCATAGCGCGGATGTGGTTCAAAATGGTGGCGTTGCATTCTGCCAAGCTTAAGGCCGGCGGCAAAACGCCGTGTTCGGCGTAATGTTTCAAATCGCGGAAGAGCCACGGCCTGCCTTGTGCGCCGCGCCCTATCATGATGCCGTCGGCAGCAGTTTGCTTGAGGACGGCGGCGGCTTTTTGCGGCGAAGTAATATCGCCGTTGACCCAAACGGGAATGTTCAGACGGCCTTTGGTTTCGGCAATCAGTTCGTAACGCGCTTCGCCTTTGTACATCTGCGTACGGGTGCGGCCGTGGATGGCAAGGGCTGCGATGCCTGATTCTTCGGCGATTTTGGCAATGGTCGGCAAATTTTGATGTTCGTCATGCCAGCCCAAACGGGTTTTGAGGGTAACGGGTACGTCTACCGCGTTGACAACGGCTGCCAAGATTTCGGCAACCAAAGGCTCGTTTTGCATCAATGCGCTGCCTGCCTGCACATTACAGACTTTTTTGGCCGGACAGCCCATGTTTATATCAATCACCTGAGCGCCCAAGCCGACGTTATACCGCGCGGCTTCCGCCATCTGCTGCGGATCGCTGCCGGCAATCTGCACGGCCACCACTCCGCCCTCGCCTTCAAAATCGCTGCGGCGCAAGGTTTTTTTGGTATGGCGCAAGCTCGGATCGCTGGTCAGCATTTCGCATACCGCCCACCCTGCGCCAAACTCGCGGCAAATCCGGCGGAACGGTTTGTCCGTAATGCCTGCCATGGGGGCAAGTGCGATGGGGTTGTCAATGAAATAGCCGCCGATGTGCATGATGTTTGCGCCAAATTGAAAGGGCTGAGATTGTACAATTTTTAAGCAACTTTTCCAATTGTATTTACATGTTGCACAATGAAAAAGGCCGTCTGAAACTGAGTTTCAGACGGCCTTTTCAGCCACAACATTTAAATAAACAGCATGACAACCATCTGTACTGCGGCCTGAATCATGGCAATAATCGGCCAAATCAGTTTGGCCAGCAGGCCGGTAAACAACAGGATCAGGATAATCCATGTGCCGTATGGCTCGATTTTACGGAACTGCATGGACTGCTTGGCGTTAAGGAAGGTATCGATAAAAATACCGCCGTCCCAAGGCAAAATCGGAATCAGGCTGAATGCGACCCAAATCGAGTTCACCATCACGCCGTAACCGGCCATCTGCGCCAAGGGCGCTTGATAAGACTCAGGCACATACGCAGCAAGTACGACGACAAAACCCCAAAAGAACGCCAAAATCAGATTGGCAATCGGGCCTGAAATCGACACCCAACGCCACGCGCGGCGTGGATCACGGAAATTACGCGAATCGATGGGCATAGGACGCGCCCAACCAAACAGAAAACTGCCTATCATCAGACACACCAACGGCACGACAATCGTACCGACAGGGTCGATGTGCGGCAGCGGATTGAGCGTCAAACGTCCAAGCTGCTCGCCGGTATGGTCGCCCCAATACCGCGCCGTATAACCGCGTGCTACTTCGCGCACGGTAATGGCCAACAACACGGGTAATACTGCCAGCAGAAATACGCCTAAATCAAAATTTGCAAACATGTTTTTCCTTATCAAACACGCCGTCTGAAAACAGAAAATATCCTTTCAGACGGCCTGAGGTTTTAATCTTCTTCTGTCTTATCCGAATCGAAAGACTCTTTCAGCTCTCGCCAAGTAATGCCTTTACCTTGCGGATTAAATTTGAAGACTGGTTCACTATAAAATAATGGCGAATATCTTTAATAAAAGGCCTGTCATGCTGAAATTTAACACGCAGTACCGATTCCATAAAGGTTTTCAAACAGCATGATTCATTGCTTCTCGCTATCATACCCAATTCGAGCACCCCCATTTATTTCAAGCCTAAAGGCCGTCTGAAACTTCAAATCCAGTTTCAGACGGCCTTTGATTTCCTATTTAAAATGTTTCAGCTGTTTTACAGGCTGTAATACATTTCAAATTCCAGCGGATGCGGCGCCATGCGGATACGGCGTACGTCTTCCTCTTTGAAGGCGATGTAGCTGTCGATCCAGTCTTTGCTGAACACGCCGCCGCGCAGAAGGAATTCGTGGTCGGCTTTGAGGGCGGCCAGTGCTTCTTCCAAAGAAGCGCAAACGGTTGGCACCAATGCATCTTCTTCCGGAGGCAGGTCGTACAGGTTTTTATCGGCAGGGTCGCCCGGGTGGGTTTTGTTTTGAATACCGTCTAAACCGGCCATCAACAAAGCGGCGAACGCCAAGTATGGGTTGGCAGTCGGGTCAGGGAAACGCGCTTCGATGCGGCGTGCTTTGCTACTGTTCACGGACGGAATGCGGATGGAAGCGGAACGGTTTTTGGCAGAATATGCCAGTTTGGTCGGTGCTTCAAAGTGCGGCACGAGGCGTTTGTAGGAGTTGGTGGACGGATTGGTAATCGCGTTCAGGGCTTTGGCGTGTTTGATGATGCCGCCAATGTAATAAAGGGCGGTATCGGACAAACCGGCATAGCCGTCGCCTGAGAACAGGTTTTGACCGTCTTTCCAGATGGATTGGTGAACGTGCATACCGCTGCCGTTGTCGCCCATAATCGGTTTAGGCATGAATGTAGCGGTTTTGCCGAAGTTGTGGGCAACGTTTTGAATCACGTATTTCATGTCTTGGGTTTGGTCGGCGCGTTTAACCAAAGTGGCAAAGCGGGTGCCGATTTCCATTTGGCTGCCGGTACCGACTTCGGCGTGATGCACTTCTACTTCGATGCCGAGTTCTTCCAAAACATTGACCATGGCAGAACGAAGGTCTTGACCGCAGTCAATCGGCGCAACAGGTGCGTAACCGCCTTTAACGGTCGGGCGGTGGCCAGTGTTTTGGCCGTCCAAATGCAGGCCGCTTGACCATGCGCCGCTTTCGGAAGTGATTTCGTAACGGGTTTTGTGCATGTCGGTTTCAAATTCTACGCCGTCGAAGACGAAGAATTCAGGCTCTGGGCCGAAATAGGCGGTGTCGCCGATACCGGAAGATTTCAAGTAAGCTTCGGCGCGGCGTGCGATAGAACGGGGATCGCGGTCATAGCCTTGGCCGTCGGCCGGATCGATAACGTCGCAGGTAAAGACAACGGTGGTATCGTCATAGAAAGGATCGACGAAGGCTGTAGACGCATCGGGACGCAACTGCATATCGGAAGCCTGAATACCTTTCCAACCGCCGATGGACGAGCCGTCAAACGCTTGACCGTTTTCGAACCATTCTTCGGGATCGTCGAGGACGATGCGGGCGGGGATGGTAAAGTGGTGCTGCTTGCCTTTGGTATCGGTAAAGCGCAAATCTACGAAGCGGGCTTCGCTTTCTTCAATCAGTTTTACAGCGTCTTTGATGGACATCTTCAGCTCCTGAGGGATTGGGTTTAAGTTGTTATTCTACCACGGTAAGGCCGTCTGAAACCGCTTACCCGCCAAAATTTTGACCTGTTGAATATAGTTTCAGACAACTTGATTGTCAACAATCCTTCTCTTGCTGTATTCTTGAAAACCGAAATCTAATCTGTATTACCGTCTTTTGTCCGAGTTTATAGTGGCTTAAAATAGAAAAGCCAATCATTCATCCTGTGCCGATAAAACAGTTATCGCGGCTCATGGTTGCAGACGAAGTTGTACATATACTCCCCAGATGTTTCAGGAAAAACATATTCCCATTTGCTTCCATAAGGAGGAGTATAAGAGTCAACCAACTTTGCTGATTTTGAATACACTGCAAAAGTTAATATCCGATATCTCCTATTACTGCAATCCATTTCTCTTAGTGATTTCATTTGAATAATAAACTTATTATTAAGATATTTTTGGGGTTTCTTATACCTATCCTCAAACCAAGCCCGATTATGGGTGCGGCTATCCACATCGCCATAGGTAACACCATCATCATTAAAGCTTAATCCTACCCAATCTGTCGCTACAGCCTGAGTTGCTAATCCCACCGTTAATAATGCTAAAAGTAACATCTTTTTCATGCCAAACCTCTGTAATTTTTATCAAAAAATAAAGTTGTATTATAAAAAATGGATTTTTCAGGTAGCAAAAAATTATATCATGCCGTTGTAAAGCGCATTTACCCTCCAGCGTTCCCATCTTCCCTCCGTCGTTATAAAATAGCTGTCCTATTTTTGGAATACAACCATGACAACTATCTCCCGTTACGCCGTTTTCGGCAATCCTGTTGCACACAGTAAATCGCCGCAAATCCATCAGCAATTCGCACTTCAAGAAGGCGCGGCCATCGAATATGGGCGCATTTGTGCCGAAATTGGCGGTTTTGCTGAGGCTGTTGCGGCGTTTCGTGCCGAGGGCGGGCAAGGTGCGAATGTAACTGTCCCGTTCAAGCAGGAAGCTTTTGCGCTGGCGGACGAGCATTCCGACCGCGCTTTGGCTGCCGGCGCGGTCAATACGCTGGTGTGGTTGGAAGACGGCAAAATACGTGGCGACAATACCGACGGTATCGGTTTGGCCAACGACATCACGCAGGTTAAAAATATTGCCATCAAGGGCAAAACCATTTTGCTTTTGGGCGCAGGCGGCGCTGTGCGCGGCGTGATTCCGGTATTGAAAGAACACCGCCCTGCCCGTATCGTCATTGCCAACCGTACCCACGCCAAAGCCGAGGAATTAGCGCAGCTTTTCGGCATTGAAGCCGTCCCGATGGCGGATTTGAACGGCGGTTTTGATATCATCATCAACGGCACGTCCGGCGGCTTGAGCGGCCAGCTTCCTGCCGTCAGCCCTGAAATTTTCCGCGGCTGCCGCCTTGCCTACGATATGGTTTACGGCAAAGCGGCGCAGGCGTTTTTGAACTTTGCCCAAAGCAGCGGCGCGGCCGAAGTTTCAGACGGCCTGGGCATGCTGGTCGGTCAGGCTGCCGCCTCTTACCATATTTGGCGCGGATTTACGCCCGATATCCGCCCTGTTATCGAATACATGAAAGCCCTGTAACCATGTTCCGCATCATCAAATGGCTGATTGCCCTGCCCATCGGCATCTTCATTTTCTTCAACGCTTATGTGTACGGCAACATCATTACCTACCGCGCCGTCGCACCTAGCAAAACCGCTTTCATGTCCATGCGCATGAGCCAGTTTGCAAAAGAAGGCCGCGATGTCGAGCTGGATTACCGCTGGGTGCCTTACGACCAAATCTCCGTCAACCTCAAAAAAGCCCTGATTGCTTCCGAAGACGCCAACTTTGCCGAACACAGCGGCTTTGACTGGAACGGCATCAAATACGCCATGAAACGCAATAAGCAAAGCGGCGAAGTCAAAGCCGGCGGTTCGACCATCAGCCAGCAACTGGCAAAAAACCTGTTTCTTAACGAAAGCCGCAGCTACATCCGCAAAGGCGAAGAAGCGGCGATTACGGCGATGATGGAAGCCGTTACCGACAAAGACCGCATTTTTGAGCTGTATTTAAACTCAATCGAATGGCACTACGGCGTATTCGGCGCGGAAGCTGCATCCCAGTATTTCTACAAGAAACCTGCCTCCGCCCTCACCCGCCAACAAGCCGCCAAACTCACGGCGCGCGTTCCGGCTCCGCTGTTTTACGCAGACCATCCTAAGAGCAAACGGATGCACAACAAAACCAATATCATCCTGCGCCGCATGGGTTCGGCAGAATTGCCCGAAAGCGATATGGATTAATTAAAAAGGCCGTCTGAACATTTCAGACGGCCTTTGTTTTTAGGCTTTCTCTTCCGGCTCAGGTACGTCAAACACTTGGCGCAGGTAAGCGAGGAAGGTGTTGTTAGTGGTCATGGTTTTGCCCGGGGAGTCGGAGAGCTTGGCGACGGATTGGCCGTTACACTCGACGAGCTTCAAGACAATGTTCAAAGGCGTGTGTCCCAAGTCGTTGGTCAGATTGGTACCGATACCGAAACTGGTTTTGAAACGGTCTTTGAAGTATTGGTGCAACGCCCATGAACGCTCAATATCGAGGCCGTCTGAAAAGGTCAGCATTTTAGTGCGGCTGTCGATTTTGAGTTTTTTGTAATGCTCGTAGGCTTTGTCGCCCCAAACATAAGGATCGCCGCTGTCGTGGCGCAGGCCGTCGAAGAGTTTGGCGAAGTACAGGTCGAAATCACGCAAGAAGGCATCCATGCCGACCACGTCGGTCAGAGCGATGCCGAGGTCGCCGCGGTATTCATGCACCCAGCGTTCCAGCGCGGCTTTTTGGAAATTGCGCAAACGTACGTCCAAGGCCTGGAAGGCTTGGAGGAACTCGTGCGCCATGGTGCCGATGGGTGTGATACCGAGTTTTTTGGCCAGATAAACGTTGCTGGTACCGCGCACGATGTCGGGAGCAGCTTCCAGCAAGGTGCGGATAACGTGTTCCTGCCATGCAAGGGTGTAGCGGCGGCGTGTGCCGAAATCGGAAATAAGGAACGGCGGATCATTCGGATTTTGAGTGGCCGCGATTTCCTTCAGCTGTTGCGCTTTGGCCTGCAAACGGCGCTCGCCTTCTTCGATGACGGCAGGCGTTTCCAAGCGGCGGAAATAGAGTTCGTTGACGATGGCAAGAATGAAAATCTCGAAGAACATCGCCTGTATCATCGGGCCTTCGATGCGGATGTTCAGACGGCCTTGATCGTCAGGGCTGACTTGGACGAAGCGGCGTTGGAGTTGGAAAAGTTCGAGATAATCGACAAAGTCACTTTTGATAAAGCGCAGGCTGCGCAGATAGTCGAGTTCGTCATGGGTAAAGCGCAGCTGACACAGGGCATCGAGTTCGCGTTCCAAGTCTTCTTGAATATCGGCCAGCGGATACACCATCTCTTTGTTGCGGCAGCGGAATTCGTAGAGGCTGTGGGTTTGCGGGAATTGGTGCAACACGACTTGCAGCATGGTGAATTTGTACAGGTCGGTATCAAGCAGGGATTGGATAATGGGCTGATGAGCAGACATAAGCTTTCTCTGAGTAAACGTGGGCGTTGAGGTATCGATTTTAATGGAAAAGGCCGTCTGAAAGAAACCTTATTCAGACGGCCTTTATCTTATTAATCCAGCTGCGCTACGGAAACCGGCAAAGAGCGGATGGTAGACAACATCGTGCTGGCATCTTTTTGCTGTTTGCGGAACGCGGCCATATTGGTCGGAGTCAATTTCGGCGTCGGCAGGGCAACGGTAGTCGGGTTAACCGGCTGGCCGTTGACGCGTGCTTCGTAGTGCAGGTGCGGACCGGTAGAACGGCCGGTTGTACCGACAAAACCAATCACTTCGCCGGCGCGGACTCTGCCATCGGCAGGGCTGAACGCGCTCATGTGGCCGTACAGGGTTTCCACACCGTTGGCATGGCGAATCATCACGGTATTACCGTAGCCGCCTTTCCAACCTTTAAAAATCACTTCACCGTCGGCAGCGGCCTTAATCGGCGTACCGGTCGGCGCGGCATAGTCGATACCGGTGTGCATACGGACGGTATGCAGAACCGGGTGGACACGGTAGCCGAACGGGGAGGAAATGCGCGTATATGCAACAGGCTCGGTATTAAAGCCTTCTTTTTGTTGCAGGGACTTACCGTTTTGGTCGTAGTAGCTACCGCTTTCTTCGTCGCCTTTGCCTTGGCTGTAATAATAGGCTTGGTAGGTTTTGCCGTCTTTAACCACTTCAGCCGCCAAAATATCGCCGACCGCCATTTGCTGGCCGCGGAAATACATGCTGTTGTACAAAAGACGCACGGTATCGCCTTCGCCCAAATCGCTCATATTGAACGAGTCGGCAAAGATTTCTTTGAGCTGGATATACACTTCGGAAGGAATTTCGGCACGGAGCATATCGCCGATAGCGGAAGTGCGAATTTGTACGGAGCGCAGGGTCGGCATGGTTTTCATGTCGATTTCGGCATTGGAGATGCGCCATTTGCCTTTGACTTTTTCCAAAGCCACCAAGTTGCGTTCCAATTCTTCATCGGTAAAGAATTGAACGTCGGTCACTTGGCCTGAAGAATCGATGCGGATGTTGACGGATTGGTTGGTCCGTAGGTTTTTCATGTCGAGGTTGGCATTGTTTTTCGCCATGATTTGCTTGATGTCTTCTTGGTTGACACCCATGCGCGTCAAAACGTCTGCCAAAGAGTCGCCGGCTTGGACGGCTTCTTGCGCCCAATAGCTGGATTGATAGGTATTGGTTTCCACATAAACGGCAGGCAGCTCTTCGGAAATACGCTCGACTTTGAAATCGGTTTGTGCAGGTTGAGGGTCGGTAATGGCGTATGCGGTCATGATGCCTGAAGCCGGCAGCAGAAACGCTAAGAGGGTTGCTTTGAATCGAGTGGAATATTTGTTTTTAATCACGCGTTATCCTTAATGGGGCGGTCTGTTTTTGAAGTTTGCAGAATGCCGGCACATCCGGCCTGCCGCGACCGCCTGCTGGTTTAAACAGTTTTGGGGATAAAGGACTTTGAGTCTTTTTTCCGATCTGAAAATCAGGTTTTCACTCGGAATGAATGAGGTCGTGTTTGAGATTGACGTTATTATCAGGGCTATTGTGTTGATTTACACCCTGTTTTTCTGAAATTTACGCCACGCATTTTAGCATGACAGCCCGTTTTTTCCAAACCGGCCGTCTGAACGGCTCTTTTTGAGTACGTGAATGCAAGGTTCCGAAACGCATCATTTGTCGCGTAAAATAACGGTTTTCCTATCTATTTGCGCTTATGAAGCTGACCCTCGCCCTCCCCTCGCTCAATCGTTTTGCCGACGAATCCGTGCCTGCGCTTGCCTTACCTGCTTTTAACCGTCTTTTGCGTTACGGCATATTACGCAAAGAAACACTCAGGCCGTCTGAATTTTACGGCCGCCATTTGTGGAGCGGCAGCCTCATTACCCAAGTGCAACGTTTACGCCACACAAGCCAAAAACGCACAGCCGCTTTTGCCTCTCCGGTTTGGCAACAGATGGGCATGCACCATGTCAACATTATCAGCGGCGAATTTATCGGCATCCAAAAAGAAGAGGCGCAGCAGTTATGTGCGGATTTGTCGGCGTTTTATCAAGATAAAGATTGGCAATTCGAGCCGCTTTGCGAAAGTATGTGGCTGCTCAGTATGCCGAAGACTGAAGATTGGGGCGCGGAATGTGTTTTGGATGTGTGCGGACAGCCGGAAATGGACGGTCAGGCACACGGCAAAGATGCGGTGTCTTGGTTGGCCATGCAGACGGAAATCCAAATGTTTCTCCACACGCATCTGATTAACCAAGCGCGTGAACAACAAGGATTGCCGGAAATCAACGGTTTGTGGCTGTGGAATGATGCAGACGGTACACAGTCTGCGGATATTGTCGCTTCAGACAGCGCATGGGCGCGTTTTTCGGATACGCCCAAACTCGATGCGCCATATGATTTGAAGGCTTGGTTTGAGATGGTTCAAGAAACAGGCAACACGGTTTCAGACGGCCTTATCTTTTTGGACGACTTAGTTTCCACCTTACAAACAGGCGATGTTTGGGCATACAAAGATATTTTGGAAAGCTGGGAAACTCGTTGGTTTGCACCTTTATGGGACGCACTCGCTTCAGGCCGTCTGAAAACCGTATGCATTGCCACAGACGGCGAAAACGGCGGCACGCTGGAAATCGGCCGCCGTTCCAAATGGGCATTTTGGCGCAAAGCTAAAACGTTTAACGGATCGTGGTAAACGGTTTTAAGCCTCCAACGCTTCCAATTTGGCAGAAATTCTATCCCACACATCCTGCAACGGAATCGCTTTCAACAGACGTGTCGGATCGTTGGTGTCGATACTGTCGGGGTTGGGTAATTCGGCATAATCGCCGGCATAAATGACTTCCGCCTGCTCGGAATACGGACGCCATTTATCCACCCATGACGCGCCAAACAAGGCGATTTGCGGTTTATCCAAAGCAGCGGCGATGTGCATCGGTGCGGAATCGACACCGACAAACAGCTTGGCGCCCTCAATAGCCGCCGCCAATTCACGCAGGCTCAAGCATCCGGACAACACATATACTTTTCTGCCCTCCGGAATATTCAGACGACCTATAATTTCCTGAAGCATGTATTGTTCGACAGTGTCGGGAGAAGCAGTCAACACGACATTCTGCCCGCTGTTGAGCAGAAGCTGTACGATGGCGGCATTCTTGCCGTCTTCCCAACATTTGAAATGCCAACGCGCACCCGGGTGCAACAACACATAATCTTCGCCGCTCCAACCCTGCTCACGCAATTTCTGCCGCATGCTTTCCCTTGCATCTTGCGCCACCCAAAGGCGTACTTTCGCATCGGCCACGTCTTCCGGCTGGATAAGCGGCGCAAGGATATTCAATTGGTTCTCAACGATATGATGGCTAGTATCAAGCTCATGGTTGATAAAATCATGACAGAAACGCCACCAGAAACCGTCGCGCTTGATGCAGTCCAAACCCACGCTGCAACGGGCGCACAGTTTGGCAATGACAGCCGCGCGCCATTGGTCGGACAGATTGAAAGCCCAGTCGTAATCGCGTGCCTTCAGCTTTGAAAAAAGATTTTTCTCACACGCCAACTGCTTGAATACGCCCAGCTTCTTCCAATTTCGATCAATGGTAAAAATCTGCGCAATCTGCGGATTATCGGCAATCAGCTGCTCCGTACCGGCGTATACCAGCATATCGATTTCGCAATCGGGGAAACGGGTTTTCAGCGCATCGACCACCGGCGTGCTCAAAAGCACATCGCCATGATGACGCAATTTGATGATCAGAATACGTTTGGGTTGGGCTAAAGACATACAAATACTTTCAGACGGCCTGTTGATTGGCTGCTATTGTAAAGCGGAAAACAGGTTTCATAAAATACAAAACACGCTGCCTGAAACCTATCCTGCTGATTCATCGCTATAAAATCCGCACAAGCCATGTAATTTATATTACAATCCGCACCCCGTGGTTCGAAAACCTCCCACATTAAAAAACTAAGGAAACCTCATGTCCCGCAACAACGAAGAGCTGCAAGGCATCTCCCTTTTGGGCAACCAAAAAACCCAATACCCGAGCGAATACGCGCCTGAAATTTTGGAAGCGTTCGACAACAAACATCCCGACAACGACTATTTCGTCAAATTCGTCTGCCCCGAGTTCACCAGCCTCTGCCCGATGACCGGCCAGCCCGACTTTGCCACCATCTACATCCGCTACATCCCCCATATCAAAATGGTGGAAAGCAAATCACTGAAACTCTATCTCTTCAGCTTCCGCAACCACGGCGACTTCCATGAAGACTGCGTCAACATCATCATGAAAGACCTCATCGCCCTGATGGATCCGAAATACATCGAAGTATTCGGCGAATTCACACCGCGCGGCGGCATCGCCATTCATCCGTTTGCCAACTACGGCAAAGCAGGCACAGAGTTTGAAGCTTTGGCACGTAAACGCCTGTTTGAGCACGATGCACAATAATCCCGTTCAGACGGCCTAACGCCCTTTTTATTGCGAGACTTTATTTATTGCACAGTCTCGCAAGGCTTCATGCCGTCTGAAAAACTTCCGAAAGATTTCCATGTACGAATTTACCGCCGCACAGCAGAAGAAAGCGCTCTTCTGGCTGGTGCTTTTCCATATTTTTATTATTGCCGCCAGCAACTATCTGGTGCAGTTCCCCTTTCAAATTTTCGGTATCTTTACCACTTGGGGCGCATTTTCCTTCCCCTTTATCTTCCTCGCTACCGACCTGACCGTGCGCATTTTCGGCGCACCATTGGCGAGACGGATTATTTTTTGGGTTATGCTCCCGGCCCTGCTGCTCTCTTACGTCTTCTCCGTCCTCTTTCATGACGGCAACTGGACAGGCTGGGCATCTTTGGCCGAATTTAACACCTTCGTCGGCCGTATCGCATTGGCCAGCTTTTCCGCCTATGCGCTCGGGCAAATCCTCGATATTTTTGTGTTCAACAGATTACGCCGTCTGAAATCATGGTGGATTGCCCCCACAGCTTCCACCGTTGTCGGCAATGCTTTGGACACGCTGGTGTTTTTCGCCGTTGCCTTTTATGCGAGCAACGATGAATTTATGGCGGCAAACTGGCAGGGCATCGCATTTGTCGATTATCTATTCAAACTCGCCATCTGCACACTCTTCTTTCTGCCCGCCTACGGCATCGTATTGAGCATCTTGACCAAAAAACTGACTTCCTTAAATGTCCGTCAAGAAATGCCCGAATCGGTTTTAGCCAAATAAGCTGCAGATAAAAAATAAGGCCGTCTGAAACTTTAATCGTTCAGACGGCCTTTTATGTTTTAAACAATTAACCGGTCAATTGTTTGGTAATCAGTTTTTTCAGCGGCGGGAAGTTATTGCTTGCACGCAATACCAAACCGCGCAGCAGTTTTGCCGGAGCAGTTTCATTGGTAAAGAGTTTCAGCAACATATTGGTGCCGTGGTAAATCGGATGGGCGTGGAACATATGCTTGGTGCTGTATTTTTCCAGCAGGCTCTTCGCACCAATATCCTGACCACGTTGCTCGGCTTCGAGAACCAATTTAGCCAAAAGATCGGCACTTGCCAGACCCAAGTTGAAACCGTGCGCAGTCACCGGATGCATACCGACTGCGGCATCGCCGATCAACGCGCTGCGTTTGCCGTAGAAACGTTGGGCAATCATGCCGACCAAAGGATAATTGTGAATGGTGCTGACCAATTCCATATCGCCCAAACGGCCTTTGAGTTGCTCTTTCACGCTGGCCGCCAATTCTTCCGGCGACATGTTTTTAATCGTTTCGGCCTTATCGCTGTCCACCGTAATCACTGTATTGGTCAAATGCTCTTCCAAAGGCAGCAACGCAATGGTGCGACCGTAGTGGAAGCATTCATATGCGGTATGCAGGTTGGACAGAGTATGCTTCATGCGGCACACAAACATGGTGCGGCTGTAATCGTGCATATCGGAAGAAATGCCCAATTGGCGGCGCGTTTGCGAGAAGCGGCTATCGGCGGCCAACAACAGACGGCCGGTCAATACTTCGCCGCTTTCCAAAATGACTTGCGCCTCATCGTCAGAAGTTTTGACTTCTTTAACATTGGTGCCGGTCAGAATTTTGACGTTGTCCAATTTGGACACGACTTCATAAGCGGCTTTACGGATATTGTGATTGGAAATCAAATAGCCCAAGCAGTCCGCAGGCTCGCCGCGCGCCTGAGTCGGTTGCGGGAAGTGGAGCTGGTAATCGGAATGGCCATTCAACACTTTGGCATCGCGCAAAGGATAAATTTCGTCTTTTGGAATCAAATCCCACATACCCAATCGCTGCATGATTTCACGCGACAAGTGCGTCAATGCGATTTCACGGCCGTCATACGGCGGATTTTGCAACACTTCTAAAGGACTTCTTTCAATCAGGGTTATGTTCAAACCACTTCCGGCCAACTCTGCGGCAAAACTTAATCCGGCAGGGCCTGCGCCGACGACGAGAATATCACTGTGTAAGCTCATGGGAGGAATTCCTTGTATTCAACTGATACGGATTTTTTCAGACGGCCTTAAGTTTACTGTGTTTAGCTACATGAGGGTAAATCAAAGGCATTTGATAGATTATATAGAAAGAGTCAATAGAATAAAACAAAGGCCATCGATTGTAAGCACGTTTTTACTTTGGCCTTAATATAAATCAAGCTTCACGACATACGGATTTTATCAAACAGACAAAACAGTCTGACAAACAAAAACCGCATTCCGAAAAGGAATGCGGTTTCAATCGTAAAACGATTATTCTTCAGAACCGGTGTAAGGACGGATGCTGACAGTTTTACGGTTCAGCGCGCCTTTGGTTTTGAATTCAACGTAACCGTCGACTTTAGCAAACAAAGTGTGGTCTTTGCCCATGCCTACGTTGTCACCTGCGTGGAATTTAGTACCACGTTGACGAACGATGATAGAGCCTGCCGGAATCAGCTCGTTGCCGTAGGCTTTAACGCCCAAGCGTTTGGCTTCTGAATCGCGACCGTTGCGGGTGCTACCGCCTGCTTTTTTACTTGCCATTTGTAATACTCCTGAACTTACTTGAAATTAGGCGATTGCCACGATTTCGATTTGGGTGAAATTTTGGCGATGGCCTTGGCGTTTTTGGTAGTGTTTGCGACGACGCATTTTGAAAATGCGTACTTTCTCGCCACGACCATGAGCAACGACTTTAGCTGTTACTTTTGCGCCTTCGATAAAAGGTGCGCCTACTTTTACAGATTCGCCGTCAGCAATCATCAAAACTTCAGTCAGTTCGATTTGGCTGTCGAGTTCGGCTGGTATCTGTTCTACTTTCAATTTTTCGCCAACGGAAACTTTGTATTGTTTACCGCCGGTTTTTACGACCGCGTACATACTCAACTCCATGAGAATTAGGTTAACATTCCGCACACCATGTGCGAAACGAGCTATTCTATTTCTATTTACCTGTTTTGTCAAAATTTATTTTATTTACAAGTGAAAAGGCCGTCTGAAAGATATGTTGCATGCTTTTTAACTGATATAATCACGCGCTGGATTGCTGATATCTTTATGCAACGTTATTCCCCGACCGAATGTACGGGTTTAAACAGATTCATTGGAGCCCCCGCTCCGTTTTATCAACAGAGAATGTTTTATGCTCGAAAACCTGCCTTACTTCCAACGCCACCTGCCCGATGACCTTGCCAAAGTTAATGCGGTCATCAATCAAGCTGTTCAATCCGATGTCGCGCTGATTTCGCAAATCGGCACATACATCATCAGCGCGGGCGGCAAGCGCCTGCGTCCGATTATTACCATTTTGGCAGGCAAAGCAGTCGGGCATGACGATGAAAAACTGTACTCGCTGGCAGCGATGGTGGAATTCATCCACACCTCCACCCTCCTGCACGACGATGTCGTCGATGAAAGCGATTTGCGCCGTGGCCGTAAAACGGCAAACAACCTCTTCGGCAACGCGGCGGCTGTTTTGGTCGGCGACTTCCTATATACACGCGCCTTCCAACTGATGGTTGGCTCAGGCAGTATGCGTATCTTGGAAGTGATGGCAGACGCGACCAACATCATCGCCGAAGGCGAAGTCATGCAGCTGATGAACATCGGCAATACGGATATTACCGAGGAGCAATACGTCCAAGTTATTCAATACAAAACAGCAAAACTGTTTGAAGCTGCCGCGCAAGTCGGCGCAATTTTGGGCAAGGCTTCCCCCGAACACGAGCAAGCTTTAAAAGACTACGGCATGTACGTCGGTACGGCTTTCCAAATCATTGACGATGTATTGGACTATTCAGGCGAAACCGAAGAAATCGGCAAAAACGTCGGCGACGATTTGGCAGAAGGCAAACCTACCCTGCCATTGATTTACCTGATGCGAAACGGCTCCGAGCAGGCTGCAAACGATGTGCGCCACGCTTTGGAAAATGCCGACCGCAGCTATTTTGAAAAAATCCACGACTATGTCGTCAACTCCGACGCTTTGCCGTATTCGATTTCCGAGGCGAACAAAGCCGTCGACAAAGCCATCGCTTCATTGGACGTGTTGCCTGACAGCGAAGTCAAAGAAGCCATGATCCAACTGGCAAAAGAATCTTTGGCCCGAGTATCTTAATCCGATGAATTTCAGCTTTGTCCCTTTGTTTCTGGTTACGCTGATTTTTTTGGGCGTCGTCAGCAATAACAACTCGATTACGATTTCGGCAGCGGTATTGCTGCTCATGCAGCAGACGGCCTTGTCGCAATATCTTCCCTTGGTGGAAAAACACGGTTTGTATCTGGGCATCATCCTGCTGACCATCGGTGTATTGAGCCCGCTGGTTTCCGGTAAAATCCAGATTCCGCTGCTGTCCGAGTTTATCAATTTCAAAATGATTGCCGCCGTCCTTATCGGCATTTTGGTTGCCTGGCTTGCCGGACGCGGCGTTCCATTGATGAGCGAACAGCCTGTTTTGGTAACCGGATTATTAATCGGCACGGTCATCGGTGTTGCTTTTGTCGGCGGCATTCCGGTCGGCCCTTTGATTGCCGCCGGCTTATTGTCTTTTTTTGCCGGAAAGGTTTAAAATCCCCTCCTTTACCGCCTCGCCATAGTTCAACGGATAGAACGTATGCCTCCTAAGCGTAAAATACAGGTTCGATTCCTGTTGGCGAGGCCACAGTTTCAATAAAAGCCTTTCATACTCTGAAAGGCTTTTTTGTTATCAATAAATAAAGGCCGTCTGAAACTTTTCAGACGGCCTTCTCATTTCGCCAAACCGTTAACCCGGACGACCATCCGAACGCGGACGGATCAACCAAGGAATATATTTCCATGCGTACAACAGCAAAGAGGCGGCAAACAAAGCGGCGGAGCAACGGATACTGTGCGTATATGCTGTACCGCTCACAAAGGTTGCCAAAACACGGACAACCGTTGCGGCTATCATCAACCAAAAGGCGACAGGAACCACTTTAGGCGGCGGATAAATGGAGTTGCCGGTATGGCCAAGCGCGGTTCGTGCCATCATGCCCAAAGTCAGCACGCCGATACCGCCAACGCCGATAAGGTGCACGCCCAAATTCAGGAAGTTTGAAATCCAATAGGAAAGACCGACCGCAATCAAACCCAAGCCGGTAAACAGATAGCCGGCAAACAAAATCCAAAGCATAGGCTCTTTCAGCACGGCTTTATACCACCAGCGGTACACCTGCACGGTAAAAATCACACCGGCAGCCAGAGCAAACAACGCAGCCAGTCCCGGCAAAATGTTATGCGCCATCAGCATGGCAGTCAGCATAGGCAGCCAAAGTGAAGCGTGCGCTACCCATTGAGGGCTGGGAATTTGCGGCACATTCAGGCGCTTGGACGTAAAGAACGAGATAATCCGCATACCGATCAAACCGATAAATCCGGCCACCATAATTAAACCGGATTGCAAACCGGTCATCAGCGCAATGGCATCAAACGGCTGCACTTTCAGATGGAAGGCGAAATGGGTGCCGCCCAAAACAAAAATAGCGAACACGGCAACATAGTTGCGCTTGTTTTGAGAACGAATTACCGGCAAAGCCATGCATACCGCGCCATACCAGAAAAAGATCGTACCGAATATGCCGCTTGCCGTTACCCCCCAACCAGGAATAAACATACAAATGCGGGCCAACAGCCAAAATGCGGTCAAACCGGCCAACGCCTTACCGCGTGTCGGCGGCTGGCCTGTCCAAGTCGCCACGGCCGTCAATAAGAATGCAATGACAACCAATCCGGCGTAGCCCCAAATCATTTCATGGGCATGCCAATATAAACCCGGCAACTCAGGCGTACCCTGATAGCCGAAGCCCCAAAGCAATATAGACAATGCGCCATACAAAGCCGCCAACGAATAAAACGGGCGGAAGGCCATTGCCCAAACCGGGTGTTTGAACAAATCGGTCATGGTGGTTCCTTCAATTTTTATATCATCATAAAACAGCAACAGAGGCCGTCTGAAACTTTTCAGACGGCCATCGACTCCTTTCCCTGTTACACATTTTCAGGCAAAGGCAAAAAAGGTTCAATCGCAGGGAAAAGCTCGCGCTCCTCAAAGCGCGCATGATCGCGCAAAGTAACAGCAAACTCCTCATTCCATGATTCATTCATATATTCAGGATGCGCCATCATCGCGCGCAATTTGGCATGATCGCCTTCAAAACGCTGCCGCAACGCAGGGGCAATTTTATCCCAATACGGCGCAAACATGGTTTCCTCTTCCAAAAAATGTGGCTCAAGCTCAATAAAATGAGGCTCCAGCTCCGCCTGATGGCTTTGCTCTGGCGTACGCAGGAGACGGACGCACAACGACAGCGAGCCATGATGTTCGCGGGAAAGTTCTATTAAGGCAGGATGGCGTTTCAAGGGCTTCATAAGTTCGTTATAATGGTAACAGTTTGTCAAACTGGATTAATTCAAATGTTTCAGATATTATGAAACCCAATCCCACATAAAGTCAAACAGCCCCTCACCAAACACTACGCTTTTGACATATAATAAAAATATCTAAAGAGCCAGCCATGTATCTGACCCAACATACCGATTACGGATTGCGCGTATTGGTTTATACCGCCATCAACGACGATACCCTCGTCAATATCGGCACCATTGCCGAGACTTACAATATTTCCAAAAGCCATTTGATGAAAGTAGTTACCTCATTAGTCAAAGGCGGTTTTCTGGTCAGTGTGCGCGGCAAAGGCGGCGGTTTACGCTTGGCAGACAATCCTGAAAACATCAATATCGGTGCAGTTGTACGCCATCTTGAGCCGATGCAGGTTGTCGAATGCATGGGCGATAACAACGAATGCCTCATCACCCCATCCTGCCGACTGACCGGTATCATTACCGGCGCCATCAAAGCCTTCTTCAATCATTTAGATCAATACTCCCTGCAAGATCTTTTGGACAAACCAACCTACGACATACTCTATACCCCGCGTATCCCGATCAACGAAATACGCAGAATGGTTGATTAAATCTTCAGGCCGTCTGAAAAACAGTCCAGCTATATCGAAATAATCATCAGCCTCTCAATATAGAGGTATGTGGTATCACTCGGAAAAATAAAAAATGCCGTCTGAAATTAAGATTTTCAGACGGCATTGGTTTATAAAAAAACCCTGCAGTTTAAATAAACGACTTTCTTTTAATAGGTTAATTTTTTATACTAAATATGTTGAATATAAGACAATATAGAAAAACCCAAAATAAGAATAATCATAGCAACCGTAAAATTTATTCTTAATATTTTCAAATAAAATTTATTGGATATTTTTTGTATTCCAAACAGCACTCTGAAAAATTTAAATTGCATACTCCCAATAAATAGATATTCAAAAAAACCTATATCCACCCCTTCTGATTTTAATATTTTATATACCATTACTGAATTAATTATAATTGCAATAAAATACAAAAATATTAAACAAAACAGAAAATAAGGCAATAACTCCACCAAACTACTCCTTCTTTTTTAAAAAGAATTTTCCCTAAAAAATATATTGGACGACATAACCGAATTGCTATACTCGACATTATATTCCAACCCTTCACAAACCAATGAATACAAAAATGCCCGAAGCGAAAAGCCTCGGGCATTTTTAATATTTGGTGGGTCCGGTGGGTTTCGAACCCACGACCAAGGGATTATGAGTCCCCTGCTCTAACCCCTGAGCTACAGACCCGTCAAGAGTAAAAGCGGATTATAGCATAACTTGTTGCTTGTTCAAGATGTCGGGCAAATGTTTCAGACGGCCTGTTGGTTTTCTATTCAGGCATTATGCCGATACGCCCAATGCTTCCCAAACTTTCAAGGCATCTGCCGTTGCTTTGACATCGTGAACACGGATGATTTGCGCGCCTCGGGCGACTGTGGCCAATGCGGCTGCGACGCTGCCGTGTACGCGTTTGGCGGCATCTTGTTCGCCTGTCAGTTCGCCAATCATACGTTTGCGCGATACGCCGATCAGAAGGGGGAATCCGGTTGCGTCCATCAACTCAGGCAAATGTTGTATCAGGGTGATGTTGTGTTGCAGGTTTTTGCCGAAACCGAATCCGGGGTCCAGCGTGATGCGTTCAGGGGCAATGCCTGCTTGAACGCATTCTGCCGCGCGTGCTTTTAAATAGCGCGCAACTTCTTCGACGACATCTTGATATTGCGGATTAAGCTGCATGGTTTTGGGCAAACCCTGCATGTGCATGAGACACACACCCGTCTTCGGCTGTTGCGCCAGCAATGCGACTGCGCCTTCATCACTCAATGCGGCAACGTCGTTGATAATATCGACGCCACCTTGAGCCAAGGCTTTTTCCATAATCGCCGTACGGCGCGTGTCCAAGCTGACGGGAACATTCCACTTGGCGACTTCTGTCAAAACCGGCTGCACCCTGGCCCATTCTTCTTCGAGAGAAACATCATCCGAACCCGGACGGGTAGATTCGCCGCCGATATCGAGAATATCCGCACCGTCTTTCAGCAGCTGCTCGGCATGTGCCAATGCTATTTGGACATTTTGCGAATAGGTGCCGCCATCGGAAAATGAATCGGGGGTCAGATTGACGATGCCCATGATTTTCGGTTTGTCTAAGGAGATTTCAAATCGGCCTGCCTGCCAAATGTGCGTGTTCATAATGCTTCCATTGATGAAATAATAGGATAGAGGCCGTCTGAAACTTTTCAGACGGCCTTTAGGTTTTGACTTCAAAACAGTAAATTACATTCCGCCGTAATTCGGTCCGCTTGCGCCTTCGGGGCAAATCCAAGTGATGTTTTGCGTCGGGTCTTTGATGTCGCACGTTTTGCAGTGAACGCAGTTGGCGGCGTTGATTTGCATACGCGGACTGCCGTTTTCTTCGACGATTTCATATACGCCGGCCGGACAATAGCGGGTTTCGGGCGAGGCGTATTCTTTGTAGTTTACGTCTATCATGACCTGCGGATTTTTCAGCACCAAATGGTCGGGCTGGTTTTCTTCGTGCGCAAGGTTGGCAAGGAAAACGCTGCTCAAACGGTCGAAGGTCAAAATGCCGTCGGGCTTCGGATAATCAATCGGCTTGCATTCGGCGGCTTTTTTGAGCTGCTCGTTGTCTTTGCCGTGATGTTTCAAAGTCCAAGGGGCTTTGCCTCTGAAAATCATCTGGTCGATACCGGTATAGACGGAGCCGAGGTAAACGCCCCATTTGAATGACGGACGGACATTGCGCGCGGCGTAAAGCTCTTGATACAGCCAACTTTGTTCAAAGCGTTGCTGATAATCGGTAGCCTCTTTGCCGCTGTCGAAGCTTTCCACTTCTTCGAGGTTTTCTAACAAAGGAAATACGGCTTCTGCGGCAAGCATGGCGGATTTCATGGCCGTATGGATGCCTTTGATGCGCGGCATATTCAGGAAGCCAGCCGCATCGCCGACCAAAACGCCTCCTTTAAACGAGAGTTTCGGCAGGCTTTGCAAACCGCCTTCAATCAGCGAACGCGCGCCATAAGCAATGCGGCGGCCGCCTTCGAAGGTTTTGCGAATTTCGGGATGGGTTTTGAAACGTTGGAACTCTTCAAACGGCGACAGATAAGGGTTTTGATAATCCAAACCGACCACAAAGCCGACAGCGACTTTATTTTCGTCAAAGTGATAAATAAACGAGCCGCCATAGGTTTTGCTGTCCAACGGCCAGCCTGCGCTGTGCATAACCAAACCGGGCTGATGTTTTTCAGACGGCACTTCCCAAATTTCTTTAATGCCCAAGCCGTAAGTTTGCGGCTCGCTGTTTTGGTCGAGCTTAAATTGTTCAATGACTTGCTTGGAAAGCGAGCCGCGACAGCCTTCGGCAAACAGGGTTTGCTGCGCCCAAAGCTCCATGCCGGGCTGGAATGAATCGGTCGGTTCGCCGTCTTTGCCCACGCCCATATTGCCGGTCGCAATACCTTTGACCGAACCGTCTTCGTGATACAGCACTTCGGCAGCGGCAAAGCCCGGATAGATTTCCACGCCCATATTTTCCGCCTGCTCTGCCAACCAGCGGACAACTTCGCCCAAGCTGGCGATATAATTTGCATGGTTGTCGAAATTAGGGGTAACCGGCAAGTTGAAGGCTTTTTTCTCGGTCAGGAACAAAACCCTGTCCTTCGTCACTGTACGCGTCAGCGGCGCGCCTTTTTCTTTCCAATCAGGAATCAGCTCATTCAAAGAAATCGGATCGATGATGGCACCGGCAAGCGAGTGCGCACCGGCCTCCGAACCTTTCTCCACCACACAAACGCTGATTTCGCGTCCATTCTTTTCGGCAAGCTGCTTGAGTTTGATGGCGGCAGACAAACCCGACGGGCCTGCGCCGACAATCACGACATCGTATTGCATACTGTCGCGTTCGATGGTTTCTGTCATAGTGGTTCCTGTATTGTCATTATTCAATTTAATCCGCTAATTATACAGCCTGGACATATAGTTACCAAATACAACAAAAGGCCGTCTGAAACTTTACTCAAATTTCAGACGGCCTTTACTTATTCAAAGAGATTATTGCGCTTTAGTTTCCGTTACAAAACCGATTTTGCTGATACCTGCTTCGCGCGCCGCTTGCAGGGCTTGGTTGACGTAATCGTATTCAACCGCTTTATCCGCCGCAATCGCCACAATCACATCTTCGTTTTTCGCTTTGGCTTCTTTCAGCTTGGCAGTTACCGTTGCCAAATCCACTTTGGTATCGGAATCGCCCCCAACGATATAAGCACCACTGGCATCAATGCTCAAACGCAAAGGATCTTTAGGCTGCTTATCCTCTTTCGCCGCTTTTTCCGAAGCAGTCGGCAACTCCAAAGGAATCGAGTGGGTCAGCACCGGCATGGTAATCATAAATACAATCAGCAACACCAGCATCACGTCCACCAAAGGCGTAACGTTGATATCCGACATCGGCGCATCATCGCCGGAATTCATTGATCCGAAAGCCATGGTTTAATCCTTTTGGTTCAGAAGGCGGACATGCAGGTCATGTGCAAATGCGTCCATATCTTGCGCGATGGTTTTTGTACCACGATTGAGGAAATTGTATGCCAATACAGCCGGAATCGCTACAAACAGACCGACGGCAGTCGATACCAAAGCCTCACCAATCGGACCGGCTACCGCAGCAATGCTCATTTGACCGCTTTCGCTGATGCCGATCAGGGCATGGTAAATACCCCAAACAGTACCCAACAGACCAATAAACGGAGCGGTTGCGCCGATAGAGGCCAAAGCGGTCATGCCGTAGTCGAACTGACGCATGGTTTGGGACATACTGTTGCGGATGTGAACAACCAAGTATTCGTTCAAAGGCAATTCGTCAATCAGCGATTTGCTTGTCGTTTGACGGTAGTTTTGGTATGCGCGCAGAGACTCATCGGCAACATTGCTCATCGGTGCTTCTACCGCTTTGGCTTTTTGTACGGCATCAGCCAGCGTAAACGCATTCAGCATCAACTCTTTTACCTGAGCATTGCCTTTTTTCGCTTTGCGGTATTTGATGCAACGGATCACGATGACGCTCCATGTTACCACGCTCATCAACAACATCAGGACAAATACACCAATCAGTACCACATCACCTGATTTGAAAACTAAACTTAAATCCATAATTTTTCCAAGTTAAAAATAAAATTAAAATTTCTATCGGGTCATTTAAAATCATTTCCCAACAGCATATATTTTCTAATCAATCAGCTTAGGCCTAGATACTTATTCGAGCGTGAATTTGACAGGTACTTTAAATTCAGTCCAAACGCTTGCATGACAGCTACCATCCTTAACGGCTTTACGCGCTGCGTTATCCAGACGACTATAACCACTTGATTTATTCACACTAATTGAATCCACTTTACCGCCGGGACCAACCAAGACTTTCAAAACAACCAAGCCCTCTTCACCATTTTCAGTGGACAGTGAAGGATACGGAGGTCTTGGAATATGGCAGGTTCCTTTTGCCGGATTGCCTTTACTGCTGCCGGCACCTGTACCGCTGCCACCACCTCCGCCACCGGTACCGGAGCCATGTTCGCCTTTCGCACCACCGCTGCCGGATCCGCTGCCTTCGCCACGGCCGCTGCCTGTACCTTTCGTACCGCCGCCGTTGCCTTTTCCTTCTCCGCCCAAGGCTTTGCCTTCTCCGTTGCCTTTACCGTTTTCAGCAGTGTTCGGCCCGGTTTTGCTGCCTGAGTATTCCGATGCTTTTGGAGATGGTTTAGGTTCTGCCTTCGGCTCTGGTTTTGGTTCAGGTTTTGGCTCGGGCTTCGGCTCAGGTTTGGGTTCCGGCTTAGGCTCGGGCTTAGGTTTCTCGATAGGTTTCGGTTTTTCCTTTTGCTGTACGATATCCGCTTTTTCTTTTTTCGTTACCACAGGTTTGATAACAGGTTTGGGCGGCTCGACAGGCTTAGGTTTGGGTTTCGGCTTGGGTTTCGGTTGTTCGGGGGTAGGCTCGGGGGCAGCAGGTACGCCTTCGCCCTCAGGACTGCCGTCGCCACCGCCGAAATCACCCAAATCGACAAATTCAATATTTGCCATTTCGACAGGAGGCGGTTTGTGCGCGTGCCATAAAAGTGCAACCAAGCCGACGTGAATCAACGCAACGGAAGTCACGACGGCTGGAGTTAAAATTCGTTTTTTATCCATAATTCCGTTATGTTAATAGCAACAATTCCCGTTTGCAAGTCGTTTTACAGTCAAAATAAGCATTAATGCTTATATAGAAAGTTTATAGACCTGCTGTTTTAAAGGCTGCATATCATAATATGATATTAGCTCTCATTACTAATATTATCAAACAAGCGGCCGTCTGAAAAGATAAACGGTATTGTAAAAGCCATCGTCTCTTACAATCTTTATGCCATCCGCACATCAGGCCAATATTGAAACCTCATCAGACCGATAAAAATTCAAATGGTTTCAAATCATCTGTATTTTTTATCCATAAAACATCAGGCCGTCTGAAAACATTCTTTCAGACGGCCTGATTCAAACAAAATCATTTTTTCCGTTTTGCCCTTGGGTGCGCCTCATCATAAACACGCGCCAAATGGTCGAAATCTAGCTTTGTATAAACTTGCGTAGCGGAAAGGTTGCTGTGCCCCAACAATTCCTGTACGGCGCGGATATCGCCCGATGCCTGCAAAAGATGGGTTGCATAGCTGTGGCGCATCATGTGTGGCGAGATATGGCTGGCGCTGCCCACGCGCACTGCCCACGCCTGCAGGCGTTTTTGGATTTGACGTTGCCCCAGCCTGCCGCCGTTCTTATTGGTGAACAAGGCCTGCTCACCCTCTTTGGCAATACGTACTGCCAAATAATCGCGCAATGCCGCAATGCTTTTAGCCACCAAAGGCACTTGCCGCTGCTTGCCACCTTTACCATTTACGCTGACCCAACCTTCGTCCAAAACGATACCGTCCAGATTCAACCCTTGTATTTCGCTCAGGCGCAAACCGCTGCCATACATCAATTCAAACATGGCCTTATCGCGCACGTCCAACTCGTCATCAACCGGCGCATGGTCAAGGATATGATTTAAAGGTTCCTGCGGCAGCGCTTTGGGCAGGCGTTCTGGCAGGCGCGGCGCTTTCATGTTAAATGTCGGGTCGCTTTCCATAACTTCTATCTGCACCAGCCAACTGCAATACTGCCGCCATACCGACAATTTCCGTGCCAAGCTGCTTTCGCTTAAGCCCTTTTGCGACAGTTTTTTCAATACCGCCACAAAATCACGGCGCGTCGGCAGGCCGTTTTCAAGATTATCAGGCAACAGGCGCATCAACTCGCTCAAATCGCGCCGATAAGCGGAAACGGTATGCTCCGACTTGCCTTGTTGCAGCAAGGTTTTCAGATAGCGTTCAAAATGGAGTGCAAAATTGTTTGATTCCTCCATTTCAGACGGCCTCCAATGCCGTTTTCAATGCCAAAGGCAGACGACAGACACGCTGCTTGCCATAGTCGAAACACACCATACCTGTCTGCACTTTCGCCAACACAAGGCCGTCTGAAATCCTGCGGATACGGTATAGCAAAGAAAAGCCCACACCGACCACGCCTGCCGCCCCCATTTCTACCGACAGCTCATCGCCATGATGACCTTGCGCCAAATACTGCACCGCCGCATCCGCCATAATCAGACCCGACCCTCCAGCATCCATTTCACTCCAACCCAGCGTCACCAGCCAACGCATCCGCACTTCATGGCACAAACGCAACACCGCATCATTTGCCAGATGGCCGCCATAGTTCACATCGCCCACCTGCACCGTCAAGGCCGTCTGAAACAAAGGCTTACCACATTCGGCCACCGAAATCCTATCCATTTTGCACACCCGTTTTCAATACCACGCCATTATAAACCGAGACCCTGTTCGTTAATATATAAAAACAATGTAACAGCTTGTAGTCTTTCATTTCAAAAAACATTATAATTTATCGGATAAATTTACCCTTCACTACTTCAGGAGCTCCTCATGGCACTCGTATCCATGCGCCAATTATTGGACCATGCAGCCGAAAACAGCTACGGTCTGCCCGCATTCAACGTTAACAACCTCGAACAGATGCGTGCCATCATGGAGGCGGCCGACCAAGTCAACGCCCCCGTTATCGTTCAAGCATCCGCAGGCGCACGCAAATACGCAGGTGCCCCATTCCTGCGCCATCTGATTTTAGCCGCAGTCGAAGAATTCCCGCACATCCCTGTCGTGATGCACCAAGACCACGGCGCATCTCCTGATGTGTGCCAACGCTCCATTCAACTGGGCTTCTCCTCCGTAATGATGGACGGCTCGCTGATGGAAGACGGCAAAACCCCTTCTTCTTACGAATACAACGTTAACGCCACCCGTACCGTCGTTAACTTCTCCCACGCTTGCGGCGTGTCTGTTGAAGGCGAAATCGGCGTATTGGGCAACCTCGAAACCGGTGAAGCTGGCGAAGAAGACGGCGTCGGCGCAGTGGGCAAACTTTCCCACGACCAAATGCTGACCAGCGTTGAAGATGCCGTACGTTTCGTTAAAGATACCGGCGTTGACGCATTGGCTATTGCCGTCGGCACCAGCCACGGCGCATACAAATTCACTCGTCCGCCCACAGGCGACGTATTGCGTATCGACCGCATCAAAGAAATCCACCAAGCCCTGCCGAATACCCACATCGTGATGCACGGCTCCAGCTCCGTTCCGCAAGAATGGCTGAAAGTCATCAACGAACACGGCGGCAAAATTGGTGAAACCTACGGCGTACCGGTTGAAGAAATCGTCGAAGGCATCAAACACGGCGTGCGCAAAGTCAACATCGATACCGACTTGCGCCTCGCCTCTACCGGCGCCATCCGCCGCTTCATGGCAGAAAACCCAGCCGAATTCGACCCGCGCAAATACTTGAGCAAAACCGTCGAAGCCATGAAACAAATCTGTCTTGACCGCTACCTCGCATTCGGTTGCGAAGGCCAAGCCGACAAAATCAAACCGATTTCTTTG
Source organism: Neisseria sp. HMSC078H04 (assembly GCF_001838135.1). Taxonomy (NCBI): domain Bacteria; kingdom Pseudomonadati; phylum Pseudomonadota; class Betaproteobacteria; order Neisseriales; family Neisseriaceae; genus Neisseria; species Neisseria sp. HMSC078H04. Next base: position 419,024 of record NZ_KV835825.1, on the reverse strand, counting down.
GAAAAAATGGCAACCAAATACGCCAAAGGCGAATTGAACCAAATCGTTAAATAATCCGTATATCGGATTCACACTAAGGCCGTCTGAAAACTTGGCAATAAGGTTTCAGACGGCCTTAGCTTTTGGGAAATTTATAGTAAAATCTTCCAACAACCACACATCAAAACACATCGAAAGCAAACATGAAACTCGCCGTTATTTTGCCGGCCTATTGCGCCGAAGCTTATTTGCCCGAATGCTTGGACTCGGTATTGAATCAAACATTCCGCGACTTTTTCGTCATCGCCATCAACGATGCTTCAACAGACAAAACCGGCGAAATCCTCGAGGCTTACGCAGCCAAAGATTCACGTTTGCAGGTTTTCCACCTTCCGGAAAACAGGGGTGAGCCGTTTGCCTGCCAATTTGCCATGGATCTGCTCAAAGACGTAGAGGTCGAATATGTGGCACGAATGGACGCGGACGATATTTGCGCCTTGGATCGTTTTGAAAAACAAATTCAATTCTTAGACAGCCATCCCGAAATCGATATTGTCGGCAGCCAAGCCACCATCTTTTTCGACGACCAAACCGGAAGAGAACCCGTTTTAAGTGACCTCCCCCTGCTCGACAAAGACATTAAAGCCTTTCTCTCCTTTGCCGCCCAAAACATGTTCAACCCCACCACCATGTGGCGGCACGACAGCATTAAAAACCTCAGGATAAACTACACCGCGACAGAAACCGCTCCCGATTTCCATATGTGGGTGCAATGCGCCCTACATGGCAAAACCTTTGCCAACCTGCCCGAGCCTTTGTTGTCATACAGGATACATCAAACTCAAGAAAGCAAAAAAAGAGACAAAATCAGCAGATCCGTCCAATACACCATGGAGTTGTGGATCAGTCATCTCTTCCCTGATTTGAACGCGACGGAAGTAACGCTCTTAAGCCGCATCTTGTACGAAAAGCAACTGCGCTTGACCACTGAAGAGCTGAAAACCATTTTTGCCGCTTATGACAGAATCAGCAAAGACCGCAGCATTTCATTGTTTGGCGAAGACCGCAATACCATGTTCGACATGATAGACAATTTCTTCAATTTCTTAAAAAGCCGGTTGAAATTCACTTAAATTATAAAAGGCCGTCTGAAACCTCGGTTTCAGACGGCCTTTATCTATTTCGAAATCAATCTAAATCAGAACAAGCCGTGAATCACGCCTTCTGCGTCCACATCAATTTTCTCGGCAGCCGGAACTTTCGGCAGACCCGGCATTTTCATCATATTGCCGCACAGCGCAACGATGAAGCCTGCACCGGAAGAAACGGTAATGCCGCGCACGGTAATGCGGAAGCCTTCGGGGCAGCCCAACAGTTTGGCGTTGTCGCTCAAAGAGTATTGGGTTTTCGCCATGCAGATCGGCATTTTGTCCAAGCCCAGTTTTTCCAGTGAAGCGATTTCGGCAGACGCTTCCGCGCTGAAATCAACATCTTCCGCGCCGTACACTTTTTGGGCAATCGCACGGATTTTGTCTTTAATGCTCAGCTCAACATCGTAGGAGAAATTGAAGTTGTTCGGTTGGTTTTCGATGGCATTGACAACTTTGTGAGCCAAGTCTGCACCACCCGCGCCGCCTTTGCCCCATACTTCAGTCAGGGAAACTTCAACGCCGTGTTCCGCGCAGGCTTTTTCAATCATGGCCAACTCGGCATCTGAGTCGGACACAAAGCGATTGATGGCAACCACCACAGGCAGGCCGAATACGTTTTTCAGGTTGGAAATGTGTTTCAGCAGATTAGGCAGACCTTTTGCCAAGGCTTCGAGGTTTTCTTCGCCGAGGTTGGCACGCTCCACGCCGCCGTTGTATTTCAAAGCGCGGACAGTGGCCACGACAACAGCCGCATCAGGTTTCAAATCTGCCAGACGGCATTTGATGTCGCAGAATTTTTCCGCACCCAAATCCGCGCCGAAGCCTGCTTCGGTTACGGCATAATCGGCAAGGTGTTTCGCCAAACGGGTGGCCGTTACAGAGTTACAGCCGTGGGCGATGTTGGCAAACGGGCCGCCGTGTACAAAGGCCGGAGTACCTTCGATGGTTTGCACCAAGTTAGGCTTAATCGCATCTTTGAGCAATGCCGCCATCGCGCCATTCGCTTTCAAATCTTTGGCATAAACAGGGCTGCCGTCTTTGGCGTAGGCAACAAGGATGTTACCCAAACGCTCTTTCAAATCGCTGATGTCTTTGGCAAGACAGAATACCGCCATCACTTCAGAGGCAACGGTAATGTCAAAACCATCGGGACGCATCACGCCGTCAACAGGTTTGCCCATACCATCGATGATGTTGCGTAACTGGCGGTCGTTCATATCGACCACGCGACGCCACAGCACGCGTTTCGGATCGATGTTCAACTCATTGCCTTGATAGATATGGTTATCGAGCATGGCGGCGAGCAGGTTATTCGCCGCACCGATGGCGTGGAAGTCGCCGGTAAAGTGCAGGTTGATGTCTTCCATCGGCAAAACTTGGGCATAGCCGCCGCCTGCCGCACCGCCTTTAACACCAAACACCGGACCCAAAGAAGGCTCGCGCAGAGCAATAACCGAGTCTTTGCCGATATGGCGCAATGCGTCCGCCAAACCGATAGTTACAGTGGTTTTACCCTCACCCGCAGGAGTCGGATTAATGGCGGTCACCAAAATCAGACGGCCTTGTTTTTGCGGCAGCTTGAATGCCTCGGCAGGATTGATTTTGGCTTTGTAATGACCATAGGGCTCGATGTTGTCAACGTTCAAACCCAGCTTGGCGGCAATTTCACCAATCGGGCGCATGGTGGAAGACTGGGCAATTTCAGCATCGGTTTTGAAGCTCATGATTTTCCTTTATTGAGAGAGGGAAAGGCCGTCTGAAACAATATAATAAAGACGGCTGGAAGAAAAAGAATATTAGTTCTATTATAGCGTTTTCCAAAGACAAACCGCAGTGAAAATTTCGATATTTCATCAACAAGCGGATTCATATTGTCAACAATTTGAAACAAAGGAATAAAACATGAGCAGCAACGCATGGCTGTTTTGGGCATTAGCATCGGCAGGCTTCGCCTCATTGACCGCCATTTTCGCCAAAATGGGTTTACAGGGTATAGATTCAGATTTCGCCACCTTTATCCGCACCTTGGTCATTCTCGCCGCTTTAGTACTGTTTTTAACCTACACCGGCAAATGGCAGGGCGTGAACGGCTTTACTGGCCGCAACTGGACATTCCTCATCCTATCCGGCCTTGCTACCGGCGCATCTTGGCTTGCCTACTTCAAAGCCCTGCAACTGGGCAACGCCTCGCAAGTTGCACCCGTCGACAAATTCAGCCTGGTCTTGGTCGCCCTGATGGCCGTTGTTTTCTTAGACGAACGCCCAAGCACGCAGGAGTGGATAGGCTTAGGCTTGGTAACCGCAGGCGTATTGACTTTGGCTTTGAAACGATAAAGATTGGGACATCAAAAAGGCCGTCTGAAAAATTTCAGACGGCCTTTGCTTTGCTTCAAACAATCAGCTCACAATTAATTTGAACCGACTTTGATTTTTTGCCACAAGTTGACAGACAGTTTTTTCGCATCTGCGCTCATTTGAGGCATGACGAAACCGTCTTTCATGTCTTGCTCGTTCGGGAAAATAGAGCGAGTATTCACCAGCTCTGCAGGCATTTTTTCGCGTGCAGGTTTGCTGGCAGGTGCGAAGGTTACGGCGATACCGTTTTTCGCAGCCACTTCGGGATCAAGTGTGTAGTTGATGTATTTGTGGGCATTGACGATGTTTTTCGCATCGGCCGGAATCAGCCAAGATTCAATCCAGAAGCCCATGCCTTTCGGCGTCAACACTTCAATGCCGACGTTGTTTTTCACTTCTTCGGAACGCGCTTTGGCCAAGTTCAAATCGCCGCCGTTACCTGCCGCCAAGCAGATATCGCCGCGCGCCAATTCATCAATGATGGAAGGGCTGAAACGTTTCACATCAGGACGGATAGACTTCAACACTTCCGCCGCCGCTTTCAAATCTTCAGGATTCGAGCCTTTAGGATCTTTACCCAAGTAATTTAACAAGATTGGGAACATTTCGCTCGGGGTATCCCACAAAGCGATGCCGCAAGATTTCAGCTTGTTGGTGTATTCAGGTTTGAACAGCAAATCCCAGCCGTTTTCAGGCAATTTTCCGCCTAAAAGCTCCTTGCCCTTCGCCGTAATCGCAATCGTATTCACACCTGAGAAGTATGGAACGGCGTATTGATTGCCCGGGTCGGCGGTTTCCAACATCTTCAGCAATTCAGGGTCGATGTTTTTATAGTTCGGAATCAGATCCTTATTGATTTTTTGGTATGCACCCGCCTCAATTTGGCGCGGCAGGAAGGCAATACCGGGCACAACCAAGTCATAGCCGGATTTGCCGGTCAGCATTTTGGCTTCCAGCGTTTCGTTGTTTTCATACAAATCGTAAGTCAGCTTCAAATTGTTGGCTTTTTTGAAGTCTTCGACTGTACTTTCGTCAACGTAGTTTGACCAGTTGTAGATATTCAAAGTATCGGTAGCGGCTGCCTCGGCATTGGCAGCAGGCGCGCTGCCTGCTTGAGGTTGCTCGGCTTTTTTCTCGCCACCGCCGCACGCGGCCAAAGACAATGCGGCCAATACGGCTAATACAGATTTTTTCATACGGGCAGATTCCTGATGAAAGAGTGGTTAATGTCAATAAATAAGAAACCCTGCACCCCATAAACACCCCGGCGCAGAGTTAGGCTATTGTAATGGAAACGTAAGCAAACGAAAAGCAATATCCATCTGATTTTTATTGAAATAAGGCAAAGCAACATCATCTTTTTCCCAAAAGCGTTGCACCGGCTGTCGTTTTTGGGCAAAATACGGCTGATTTGCGCGCGTTTATAGAGAAAAAGCTTGCATATAAGGAAATCTGTCTTTAAAATTGCGCGTTTACAGAATTTATTTTTCAGGAGATATTCAATATGGCAAACAGCGCACAAGCCCGCAAACGTGCCCGCCAGTCGGTTAAACAACGCGCCCACAACGCCAGCCTGCGTACTGCATTCCGTACCGCTGTGAAAAAAGTGTTGAAAGCAGTTGAAGCCGGCGACAAAGCTGCTGCTCAAGCAGTTTACCAAGAATCCGTTAAAGTCATCGACCGTATCGCTGACAAAGGCGTATTCCACAAAAACAAAGCAGCCCGTCATAAAAGCCGTCTGTCTGCTAAAGTAAAAGCTTTGGCTTAATACTGACGCAGATGCCGGAAATCCTGACAACCAAAGCAGGATAATCGAGCTGATACGATGCCCCTGAGGTCTTGCCTTTCAGGGGCATTGCCGTATTCTATAGCCCAAACCGACTGAATAAACCTATTTACCCTTTCATCAGGCCGTCTGAAAAACAACGGAAACTCTCATGAACAAGATGTTGAAACATTCCCTAAGTATCGGATTCATTGCCGCAGCCCCGCTGGCCGCCGCCGATACCGCCCTACACTGCACCACCATTCAAGACAACGCCACCCGTTTGGCGTGTTACGACAACATCTACTCGGCGCAACTCCCCCCTCAATCCCCACTGCCGCAAGCGCAAACCGAAACCGTCAAAACACCGGTTGACCTCGAAAAAAGCGTGCGCAAGAGCATTGAGAAAAAAGAAGCGGCCATCGTATTCGACAACCCTACCCATCCGAATATTTCAGACGACGTATTAAGCGAAACTGCCGACAGCTACACGCCTTTAAGCCTGATGTACGATTTGGATAAAAACGACACTCGCGGCCTGTTGAGCGTACGCGAGCACAACCCTATGTACCTCATGCCCGTTTGGTACAACAGCAGCCCCAACTACCACCCGGAATCCCCCAGTCGCGGCGTAACCACACAGGAAAAATTCAGCGAGCAAAAACGCCTCGAAACCAAAATGCAGGTTTCCTTCAAAAGCAAGATTGCCGAAGATTTATTCAAGACCCGTGCCGACGTATGGTTTGGCTACACCCAAAAATCCGACTGGCAAATCTTTAACCAAGGCCGCAAATCCGCTCCGTTCCGCAATACCGACTACGAGCCTGAAATCTTCATTACCCAACCCGTTAAAGCAGACCTGCCTTTCGGCGGCAAACTGCGCATGGTTGGCGCAGGTTTTGTTCACCAATCCAACGGTCAAAGCCGCCCCGAATCACGCTCATGGAACCGCGTTTACGCCATGGCCGGTATGGAATGGGGCAAGCTGACCGTTATTCCTAGAGTTTGGATGCGTGCCTTCGACCAAAAAGGGGATGACGATGACAATCCGGACATCAACAAATACATGGGCTACGGCGACTTAAAAGTCCAATACCGTTTCAACGATAAGCAAAATGTTTATTCCGTCCTGCGTTACAACCCGAAAAGCGGACGCGGTGCCGTTGAAGCGGCCTATACTTTCCCCATCAAAGGCAAACTCAAAGGCGTTGTCCGCGGCTTCCACGGCTACGGCGAAAGCTTGATTGACTACAACCACAAACAAAACGGCATCGGCTTCGGCCTGATGTTCAACGACTGGGACGGTATCTGATTCCCTCATATTGTTTCAGACGGCCTGTGCAATCAAAGCGGCCGTCTGAAACAATAAAACAAAACAAGCCATTCGTTTAAAATACTCGTTTCCTAGCGTCCAAACGCGTATAATGCAAAGTTTGGGCAAAACTTGCCGGAATGAAACAAAGATGACAGAAGCCGCAGCCGAAAGCGGAAAAATCGCCAAGGCTTTAAAGAAATACCTTATTACAGGCGTGCTGGTTTGGTTGCCGATTGCCGTAACCATCTGGGCGATGAGCTATATCATCTCCGCCGCCGACAAACTGATCAACCTATTACCGGAAAGCTGGCAGCCCCAGCATTTCTGGGGATTCAACATACCTGGCTTGGGCATTGTTGCCGCCACCGTCGTCTTGTTCGTTACCGGCGTATTCGCCGCCAATGTATTGGGCAGACGGATTCTCGGCGCATGGGACAGCCTTTTGGGTCGGATCCCCGTCGTCAAATCCATCTACTCCAGCGTTAAAAAAGTTTCCGAATCCCTGCTCTCCGACAGCAGCCGCTCGTTCAAAACCCCCGTACTGGTTCCCTTTCCGCAACCGGGCATTTGGACGATAGCCTTTGTTTCTGGCCATATTCCCGACAAACTCAAAGGCAGCCTGCCGCAAGATGACGACTATATTTCCGTTTACGTCCCAACCACGCCCAACCCGACCGGCGGCTATTACATCATGGTTAAAAAAAGCGACGTTCGCGAGCTGGACATGAGTGTGGATCAGGCATTGAAATATGTGATTTCACTGGGCATGGTGATGCCGGATGAAATACAAATTAAAACCATCCAAGATAAAAAAACTGATAGTTTATAGCACTTATTAATCAAATTCTTAACAACAGAATAATGCATAAATATCTATTAATCATAATATTTAGCCTATCCCAAAAAATATAACCACTAAGGAATTACCACAAAGCTCGCACTTACTAATTCATAATGACTGGCAACCTACACAGACTGCGAACTTACTAGAAGTATCTAAATATGATTGAATGTAATAGCAATTTTGCGATTTTTTGGAAACGTAGTTATTATAAAGCGGAGAACTGCGCGGTAACTGGAATAGCTCCCTACATATTTAATTTCAAAGATATTTAGGAAATACTTTAAGCATGGTTACACAAGGCAAAGAGAATGACTCACACAACCATGCCAATATCATTGCCACAGCACTAATCCGTAAATAAATCTCCTCACATTTTACTCACAGGAATAATCATGAAACGGGAAATACTATCTATTATTTTTCTAGCTACATATAGCTCACTAGCATTTTCATCAGGGGAGCTTTCATGCAAAAAAATCATACCCATTAATGTAACAGAGGGTTGGAAAAGGAATTGTACTTATCATGGCTCATCTATAAATGAAGCTTATCAAGAATATCGCAATCTAACTCAAAATCTAGGCGAGGCCCCAAACGTTCTTCCAAATAAAAATCGTCGATATAAAACTTCTAGAAATGAAGTAGAAATTAATATTAATTGGAAAAATAAGAATCATGTGTTTGTAGCACAGACTTATCCCGAAGCCGAAAACTCAGGAATGGAAGTAGGCTTTAAAAAAATTAAAAATGTGATTCAAATTACAGAAATTGGTTGGACACCATAATTACCAATTTCTTAGTTATAAATTAAACACTTCAATATATAAACAAGGAAATAATATGCGTACCAACTATTGCGGCCTTATCAGCGAGCAATACTTAGACCAAACCGTTACCGTCAAAGGCTGGGTACACCGCCGACGCGACCACGGCGGTGTGATTTTTATCGACCTGCGCGACCGAGAAGGCATCGTTCAAGTCGTTATCGACCCTGATACTCCGGAAGCATTTGCCGCTGCCGACTCTTCCCGCAACGAATACGTTTTGAGCATTACCGGCCGCGTGCGCAACCGTCCCGAAGGCACGACCAACGACAAAATGATTTCCGGCAAAATCGAAATCCTTGCCAAAGAAATCGAAGTCTTGAACGCTGCCGCTACACCTCCGTTCCAAATCGACGATGAAAACATCAGCGAAAACGTTCGCCTGACCAACCGCGTTATCGACTTGCGCCGTCCTGCCATGCAACGCAACCTGCGCCTGCGTTACCAAGTGGCCATGGGCGTTCGCCGCTACTTGGACGCGCAAGGCTTCATCGACATCGAAACGCCGATGCTGACCCGCTCCACTCCGGAAGGCGCACGCGACTACCTCGTGCCAAGCCGCGTTCATCCGGGCGAATTCTTCGCTCTGCCTCAATCTCCACAATTGTTCAAACAATTGCTGATGGTGGCCGGTTTCGACCGTTACTACCAAATCACCAAATGTTTCCGTGACGAAGACTTGCGTGCCGACCGTCAACCTGAATTCACTCAAATCGACTTGGAAACCTCGTTCTTGAACGAGGATGAAATTATGGACATCACCGAAGGCATGGCCAAACAAGTCTTCAAAGATGCTTTGAATGTAGATTTGGGCGACTTCCCACGCATGCCTTACTCTGAAGCCATGTTCTACTACGGCTCTGACAAACCGGACATGCGCATCAACTTGAAATTTACCGAGTTGACCGACCTGATGAAAACGGAAGAATTCAAAGTCTTCCGTGGCGCAGCCGACATGAAAGGCGGCCGCGTGGTCGCTTTGCGTGTACCGAACGGCGCAAAATTCAGCCGCAAAGAAATCGACGAATACACCAAATTTGTCGGGATCTACGGCGCGAAAGGTCTGGCATACATCAAAGTAAACGATGTGAGCAACCTCTCCAACGGCGAAGACAGCGGCCTGCAATCTCCAATCGTCAAATTCCTGTCTGAAAACGCCCTGAAAGAAATCATCGAGCGTACCAGCGCGCAAAACGGCGACATCATCTTCTTTGGCGCAGACAAAACCAAAGTTGTGAACGAAGCCATCGGCGCATTGCGTATTAAAGTCGGCTTGGAACACGGTAAAGACAACGGCTACTTCGTAGACGAATGGAAACCTTTGTGGGTTATCGATTTCCCAATGTTCGAATACGACGAAGAAGCCGACCGCTACGTAGCCGTACATCATCCGTTTACCGCGCCTAAAGAAGGTCATGAAGACCTGATGGTTTCCGACCCTGCAAACTGCCTGGCTCGTGCCTACGACATGGTATTGAACGGCTGGGAAATCGGCGGCGGCTCTATCCGTATCCACCGTGCAGACGTACAAGAGAAAGTGTTTGCCGCGCTGAAAATCAGCCCTGAAGAGCAACAAGAGAAATTCGGTTTCCTCTTGGACAACCTGAAATTCGGTGCGCCTCCTCACGGCGGCCTTGCATTCGGCCTCGACCGTCTGGTTACCCTGATGACCGGTGCCGAATCTATCCGCGACGTGATTGCCTTCCCAAAAACACAACGTGCACAATGTCTACTGACCAATGCACCTAATGTGGTCGACGACAAACAACTTCGCGAATTGAGCCTGCGTCTGCGTCAGAAAGCAGTTGAAACAAAAGAAGCGTAATTTATCGGCTTAACCTTTAAAATATCAAGGCCGTCTGAAATTTTTGAAATTTCTTTCAAATTTTACAGACGGCCTTTCTGTATTTTAGTCGTTTATATATAATCAACTCATAAACTGTTTTATTTTAAACGTTCACTTTAATGACGTTAGAGTATAAAAAACAACCGTTTGTAAGAAAAACAAACAAATAAGCTCCACAAGCACTATCATGACTGTTACAACAATAAAGGAACCAAACAATGTTTCTGATACTGACGGGGCTGATACTGACTTTTTTTATTTTGTTGTTTATTATTACTTCAATTATTCACAAAAAACAGTTTGCCTATAACACACACCAAGACTATAACTATCCCTCCCTTCCCTCTACCACGCATGCTACCCTCAAGGGTGGCAGCCTGACTTTACCTGCCACTATCAGCGGGCAAGATACCGTTATTGCCAAAATCCGTATCAAATCCACTTGGGCAGGATTGCTGGTATTGCCTTTTGTGGAAACTATTTCATCCAAAGGCAAATGGAAGCAATATTTCGAATACGGCGCAAAAGGCGTGCGCTATATCAATCTGAGCGACACCTTCTCCGACAGCGACAAAACCGTCCGTTTAGAAGGCAAATACCTGACTTTGGCCGATCAAGAAATCGAACTCTCTGTTTATCCGCGTGAAAACCTCGACGGCAAAAAAATCCTTGTCCTCGCGCCTCATGCTGACGATGCCGAATTAAGCGCATACGGTTTGTATGAAAAACACGCCGCCAATTCAATGATCTGCACCTTAACCGCCAGCGAAGGCGGCAGCTTCCACTATGGCAATCTTTACAGCACATGCGACTGCGACACCCAGGCACAATATCTGCAAAAAGGCCGGATGCGCGTTTGGAACAGCCTGACCGTTCCCCTTTTGGCCGGTGTGCCGTCTGAAAACATCCTGCAACTAGGCTACTTCGACAGCACTTTGACCGCCATGCGCCAAAATCCGGAAAAAGAGATTAAATCGACCAAAATCGATACGGCCGATGTCGATATTTTCCGCCGTGCCAATACCTCCCCATTGGCGAAACACCTCAAGCCCGGCTCGACTTGGACCAGCTTGGTAGACAACCTTGGCTATCTGATAGAAACGTTCCAGCCGGATATTATTGTGACGCCGTCCCCCAATATTGATGCGCATCCCGACCATCAACATACTGCGCTGGCCACCATCGAAGCCCTGCGCAAAATCGATTACCGCCGCGGCAATCTGTTTTTGCACACCATACATTATCTGAGCGACGACTTCCCTATCGGCAAAGTAGGGTCTTCCCTCAGCCTGCCGCCATCCTCCGAGCAACCGTTTTACTTCCAAAGCATCTATTCCCATCCTTTGGATAAAGAAGAGCAAAACCGCAAACTTCTCGCCCTTGATGCCATGAACGACATCCGCCCCAATTCAGACGGCTATATGCGTTGGAGCACCATGATATTCAAAGGCTTCAACAAACTGCGGCACCACGTTCTCCATCTCGACAAAGACTTGGTCAACCGTTTTGTCCGCAGCAACGAATTCTTCTATACCGTCCCCATCAGTGACTTGTACCAAGAAGAGACGCTGAAACAAATCACCTATCAGGGTAAAACCCAATAAATCACAAAGGCCGTCTGAAAAAATATTTCAGACGGCCTTTATCACACCAAATCAAAACAATAAAATCACCGCATTACAACGAAAAACACCAAGCCCAAATCCAAACGCGACAACCCAAGTTATAATAAAACCCTTCCCACACGTCCCACATCATCATGCCGATTTACTTCATCGCCGATTTGCACCTGAGCGAATCCCATCCTCAACTGACCGCACTCTTCCAAAAATTTATCCAAGAAAAAGCCGTTCATGCCCAAGCCGTATACATTCTTGGCGACCTTTTCGATTTTTGGATCGGCGATGACGAAAACAGCCCTTTGGTTCAAACCATCAAACAAACCATCCGCAGCCTGACCGAGCGCGGCATTGCCTGCTATTTTATCCATGGCAACCGCGACTTCCTCATCGGCAAAGCCTTCGCCCGCAATACCGGCATGACCTTACTGCCCGAGTACGCCGTTATCGACCTATTCGGCACACCCACCCTGCTCTGTCACGGCGACACTCTCTGCACCGACGACCATTCTTATCAAAAATTCCGCCGTACCGTCCATCAAAAATGGCTGCAACGCCTGTTTCTGCTCCTGCCGCTCACACTCCGACTGAACATCGCCACCAAAATCCGCAAGCAGAGCAAACAGGACAAACAACACAAAACCGCCGACATCATGGACGTCAATCCAACCTTTACCCACGAAACCGTCCAACGCTTCCACACGCCCCTACTCATCCACGGCCATACCCACCGCGAAAACATCCATCGCAACGCCGATTACACCCGCATCGTACTTGGCGACTGGCGCGACAATTACGCCTCCATTCTCGAAGTCGATGCCGAAGGCTACCGTTTTATCGCCTTATAAAACATCAGGCCGTCTGAAACCGGTTTCCCGATTGTTCAGACGGCCTGACTGACAAACATCCTCAAACCGTTTACGCAAACCAACCGCGTATCCGTTCCAAACCACCAAAGCGCACACACGCATCTGCATTCGCTTCAGTTTTCGGTTTCGCCCGATAAGCAATGCCGAATCCCGCCTCCCGTATCATCGGAATATCGTTCGCACCATCGCCCATCGCCACCACCTGCCACGGAGCCAAACCCAGACGTTCACGGTATTCACGCAACAAATCCGTCTTAGCCTGCGCATCGATAATCCGCCCTTTCAGACGGCCTGTCAGCTTGCCGTTTTCCACTTCCAACACATTCGCAAAATGGAAATCCAAGCCCAAACACCGTTGCAGACGTTCTGTAAAGAACGTAAATCCGCCCGACACCAGCATAAACTTCACATCATTCCGTTTGCACTCTTCCAATAAAAATTCCGCGCCCGGCGACAGCTGCAACACATTCTCGTACACCTCTTCCAACACGCGCTCGTCCAAACCGGCCAGCAAAGCCACACGCTTACGCAAAGACTGCTCAAAGTCCAGCTCGCCGCGCATCGACTGCTCCGTAATTGCAGCCACCTCATCCTTCAGCCCGACACCGGCCGCAATCTCATCCACACACTCAATCGTAATCAGCGTCGAATCCATATCACTGACAATCAGTCCCAAATCAGCAAAAGCCACATCCGGCAACACCGCACCATCTATCTGCTGCGCAATCAACGCCGCACGCATCTCGCCCGTCAATTCAAAATCATCATCAACCGGCACACGCAACATCGACTTTCCTAATGGCGCAGACACCAAACCGCCAAACGCCGACCAGTCGCAAGCGCCCAAATCCCCATGTTGCAACACCAAAACTTTCTTCATCTCATTCTCCTCATACCCCAAAACCTTTGCAAACATATCGGGTACACATTCAGCCTAAAACCCCGAAACCGTATTTTTGCGAAGGCCTTAAAAATCCAAAACAGCATTATAGCCGAACAACCCCGGCAATTTTCAGACGGCCTAGAAACAAATTCAGCTAGAGCTACCAATACTAATATCTACATCAACAAGCCAAGCAATTACTCAAAAAGTTGATTTTAGGCAAACCGACTAAAAATTTTTGCCAGTAACAGGCAACTTCTGTTGATTTTTCTTACAGTTTCGATATAGTCACTTATAGCTAGTTTGGTACTACTCCTTATATCTAGCTTTCATTGCATTACCACCTCCATTCGTTGCCAACGGCTCCCCTTCCGATGGCAACCTTTTTTTGGCCCAATGGTTTAACAATATCAAAATTGAATGAAATAAATGATTTGTAAATTTATATTTAAAAACAAACCCTTCCTCATCTGCGTACGCATTTCATGCCTTTCAGCTATTTTATCAATCAGTTTGAAGAAGGCCTCACTTTAGTTCAACTCGGTTAGTCAGAAGGTTTCAGCTTCCCCCCGACTCAATCAATATGGCCATGTACACACACATCAGAGTAATGCTCAGAGTATGGCTGCTCCCAATCACTGATACCTGCCGTTTTAATTGTTCTTAGCCTATCCTCTATTACCATCATCTCAGAATTCGATCCCTATCTGTTAGCTCACTGAATTTGAATGAAAAAATTATTTAAATGTTAAAATGTGCAAAGCACTTGCTTTCAACTCTAACAAGGAATATAGTACCAAGTAACTAGTTCTTATTGATGAGAACTACTCCTTGGATATTTGCCTCCGGTTCTCCAACCCGGGGGCATTTTTTTGCGTTTTTATTTTGTGTTCGTGTGGATAGGATAAAGACGAAACACCCACCACAAATCAACAGACAAATCGAACCGCAAACTGCGTTTTCCAAACGCTCAGGCCGTCTGAAACCCGCTCTCGAATATTATTCATGCTATATTTCAGACGGCCTGTTTAACCGTCCCTTGCAAAGCTTGGCACAAGCACCGCTGATCGACTGCAATTAATTACTATATAATCAAACGCATTGTTACCCCTACAAAGGAGCCACACCATGACCACAAAAATTAAAATTGGTATCGTCGGTGCAACCGGTTACACAGGCGTTGAATTGTTGCGCCTGCTCAGCAGCCACCCCAACGTAGAAGTCATTGCCGTCACCAGCCGAAGCGAAGCCGGTATTGCAGTTGCCGACTACTTCCCCAGCCTGCGCGGCATTTACGACCTTGCATTCCAAACGCCCGAGGATGCCGGGCTTGACCGTTGCGACCTCGTATTCTTTGCTACGCCCAACGGCGTGGCCATGAAAGAAGCACCGTCCCTTGTCGAAAAAGGCGTACGCGTGATTGACCTGTCTGCCGACTTCCGCATCCGCGACATCCCCACATGGGAACAATGGTACAAAATGACCCATGCAGCGCCGCAACTCGTTTCCCAAGCGGTGTACGGCTTGTGTGAACTTTACAAAGACGACATCGCCAAAGCCATGTTGGTGGCTAATCCAGGCTGCTACCCTACCTGCGTTTCCCTGCCCTTATTGCCACTGCTTCAGGCTGGCCGTCTGAAAGCCAACGCGCCGCTGATTGCCGACTGTAAATCCGGTGTTTCCGGTGCAGGACGCAAAGCCAGCACCCACGCCCTGTTGTGCGAAGCAGGCGACAACTTCAAAGCCTATGGTGTCGGCGGCCACCGCCATCTGCCTGAAATCCGACAAACCCTGTCCGGACTGCAAGACCACGTTTCAGACGGCCTGATTTTCGTGCCACACCTTGTTCCGATGATACGAGGCATGCATGCCACCCTGTATCTGCACCTGCAAGAACATACCGATCCTGAAGCCTTACTGCGCGAATACTACCGCGACAGTCCTTTTGTCGATATTTTGCCTTCAGGTTCGACACCTGAAACCCGCAGCGTGCGCGGCGCCAACCTTTGCCGTATCAGCGTTCAAAAAGCTCCCGAACAAGACGATGTGTGGATTGTTCTTTCCGTCATCGACAACTTGGTTAAAGGCGCAGCCGGTCAAGCCGTGCAGAATATGAACATCATGTTCGGCCTGCCCGAAACCACCGGCCTGACCAATGCACCATTGATGCCTTAAGCCATCCTTATTAAAAACACAAGGCCGTCTGAAACTTTGATTGTTCAGACGGCCTTTATCAATTCATTCACAAACATCACTCATACACCACGCCGGCAAGCATTTCTTCTTCATTCAAGTTGCCGTACTGTTGCTCCCAATCGTGGGTAGCCTCCACCATATCGCATTCTTTGGCGAAGGCAAGCAGCCTGCCGTCCATCTGATCCAGACTCAAACTGCCCAAGCGTTCGCATTCCGAAGCCGTCAAATTACCGTCCGCTTCATGTGCTTCCGAAGATCCGAAAGGCAGGGCAAAAAAACCCAGTACCAACGCCAGTAGCACCCAAAAAATATTTTTACGCGAACGAGTCATTTCACACCTCTCATCATAATCATATAGCAGGTTCAAGTCAGAAAAACTAAACCAAATAAAACCAAACTAAGAAAAATCAAATATAAAACTAGAAATATCGATTTATCTAAGACAAAACGAATAATACTAAGAAAAAATAAAATATGCAATACTTTTTCTTAGATTGAGTAATTTTTTTCTTACAATTTTATAAAAACTAAGGTAAAATACACTCAAATCGTCCAAACCATATAAAAAACATACCTCCATAAAGGCATAAACATGGATACCTTTAAAGACCGCCTGGCTTTCTTATGGAAAGATGAAGCCCGCCAAGCCAAAATTGCCGCCGACATCGATATGACCATCGCCGGATTCAGCCGTATCTGGAACGAAGGTGGCCTGCCGAAATCGGAAACGCTAAAAAAAATCAAACAACTTAAAGGCTGTAGCATAGACTGGCTTTTGACAGGCGAAGGTTCTCCCTTCCCCGATTCCGAAGCCCCAAAAGCCACGGCAACCGACACACTGGGCAACCCTGTCGATATAGACGAATTTGTCTTCGTACCGCGTTACGACATCCAAGCAGCGGCCGGACACGGCCAGCTCGTCGGCGATGAACAGCCCATGTTCGCCATGGCGTTCCGACGCTATTGGATAGAAAATTATGTGACGCGCGACATCAAAAACCTTTCCGTTATCTCAGTCAAAGGCGACTCGATGGAAGGCGTGCTGAATGATGGCGACACCATCCTCATCAACCACAGCCAAACCACGCCGCGCGACGGCCTCTATGTTTTGCGCCTTAACGAAAACCTTTTGGTCAAACGCCTGCAACTGATACCCGGCGGCATCGTCAACGTCATTTCTGCCAACGAAGCCTACCCTACTTTTGAAATCGACTTGAAAAACCCGACCGACGACGTTGCCATCATCGGCCGTGTAGAATGGTTTGGCAGAAGCATCTAAATCTGACATACTGATGCTTGAAATTTCTGCCATACCCTCCATGTAAGCTGGCAGATCCTGTCTGCACAAACTTGCCTTGACTAACGGTTTGCGCGACAATAGTAAAAATATTCATATAAAAGGAATCACATCATGTCAGACGAAAGCCCTATTATCTTTACTGACAGCTGCTGCACCAAAGTTGCCGACCTGATCGCCGAAGAGAACAATCCCGATTTGAAATTGCGCGTATTCGTCAACGGCGGCGGTTGCTCCGGCTTCCAATATGGTTTTACCTTTGATGAAATCAAAAACGACGACGATTTTGAAATCCAGAAAAACGGCCTGACGTTCTTGGTTGACCCGATGAGCTACCAATATCTGGTTGGTGCGGAAATCGACTACACCGAAAGCCTGCAAGGTTCTCAATTCGTCATCCGCAATCCGAATGCAGAGACAACTTGCGGTTGCGGTTCGTCCTTCTCCGTATAAACAATCCGTTTTTGCCATAAAAAACAGGCCGTCTGTATCTTCAGACGGCCTTTTGTGTGAATTTATTTTAAACAATATCAGATTTACCTTATAATAATAATATCGGGCGTGAATATTTACTCTACAATAGACATAACATTGGACATGCATATTGCCATATAAATAAAAAATCATTGTCCAGCCGATTAACGACACAAAGGCACCCCCTATCCGGTCTGCCTCAGACTGCGGCCTCTGTTTTTGCCTGCATCGCAAGCCAAAACAGCTCAAACACAATAACAAAACCTTAGGCTAAACCCATTTGGTTGACGCAGTCGAAATACTCATGGGATATCAATGAGCAAACAAGAAAAATTTTTCGACGTATACGTTTCCTATCCGCCGAACACGGATAGGGAGCGCATCCATGCCTGCCTGTATGACAACCTGCCTGAAAACGAAGTCGAGAGCCTGATTCAAGCCTTGGCCGAGCGTCCGCAAGCCATTGTGGCCGAAAAATGTACCCAAGACGAGCGCGAAAATGCGCAGCATTACTTCAGCTATTTGGGTTTGGACGTGATCGTCCGTCAGGCTATGGAGTTGGAAGCGGTCGAAGAAGAACCCGTGTTGGCAGTCAACACTCCCGACCCTATCCAATGCCCAGTCTGCATGACGATTATCGACGAACTCGACGCACAGGAATGTAAAACCTGCCACTTTGATTTGACAGAAAAAAATGAGCTGGCCATCCAGCGCAAGCGCATTGAATGGCAGGAAAAAATCTCTTTCGAGCATAAAAAACAAACCGAAATTGCCCATAAGCTCAAATATGAACGTGAGCAGGAAGAGAAAAAACTGCGTAAAAAAATCCGTGCCGAATTGGAATCCCAATTACGCGAAGAGTTAGGCCAAAATCCTGAGCTGGCCGCACTTGCAGCGAGGAAGAAAACACAGTTTCTGCTTACAATGGCTATTGTATTCGCCGTTTTGAGCCTGCTTGCACTCGGCTATATAGCTGCAAAATTCTTCTAAACCGATTCAAAAACTTAAGGCCGTCTGAAAACAGATTTTCAGACGGCCTTTTATTTCCTTATTGATTGAGCCATTTCAATCAAGCCTCTTGCACATCAACGTCCACGGACCATCTGATTTTACCGTCGCGGTTTTGCTGCAACACCTGCACCCACAAACTCACGGCGCGGTGCAAATCCTGTCGGGATGTCGATTCGAGGAAAATTTGCGCACGTTCGCGTTCGGCAAGACGTACCATCAGCATGGGAGCGGCGCCAAACTGGGAGACGCTTTCAGGCAAAAGTGGGGCGAGGGTTTCTTTGGCGGCGTTGAGAAATTCCATCGCATCGGCAACGCGCGGCGCATCGGCGCGGACGGCGGTCTGAAAACTGAAGGGCGGCATGGCGAACATTTGCCGCTCGTTCAATTCGTTTTCGGCGAACACGGCGTAGTCCTGCGCTTTGACGGCGGCGAAGACGGGATGTTCGGGCAGTTGGGTCTGTATCAACACCTTGCCGGGTTTATCGGCTCGCCCCGCCCTGCCGGACACTTGCATCAGCTCGGCGAACAGTCTTTCCGGCGCGCGGAAGTCCGCGCTGTACAGGCTGCCGTCGGCGTTCAACACGATAACGAGGTTGAGCCGCGCAAAATCATGACCTTTGGCAAGCATCTGCGTGCCGACCAGAATGTCGATTTCGTTGTCGGCGATGCGGCGGTACAAATCCGCCCAGTCGTTTTTGTGCGCGGTACTGTCCCTGTCGACGCGGACGACGGCGGCCTTGGGCAGGAAGGCGCGCAGGGTTTCTTCGACGCGCTGCGTGCCGTGGCCGACGGCGGTCAGATCTTGGTTGCCGCAGTCGGGGCATTTGTACGGGATGGGTTCGCGGTGATCGCAGTGGTGGCAGCGCAGTTGGCGGGCGCGTTGGTGCAGCACCATTTTGGTGGAGCAGTTCGGGCAGCCGAAGGTATGGCCGCAGTCTCCGCAAAACAGCGCGGGCGCAAAGCCGCGCCGGTTGAGGTACACCAGCGACATGCCGCCTGCTTCAAAATTCTGTTTCAAAAGCTGTAAGGCTTGCGGCGAGAAGCCATTGTCTAGTTTCAGACGGCCTACGTTGAGAATGTCCACTTGCGGCAGTTGCGCGGCGGTATGGGCGCGTTCAGTCAGTTGCAGCAGGCGGTACGTGCCGCTTTGCGCCTTGTACCAACTCTCCAAGCTGGGCGTGGCGCTGCCCAATATGATGGGGCAGCCGCTCTGCTTCGCCCGCCACACCGCCAAATCGCGGGCGTGGTAGCGCAATTCGTTGTCTTGTTTGAACGAGCCGTCGTGTTCCTCATCGACCACAATCAGCCCGACATCATCCATCGGCGTGAACACCGCCAGCCGCGTGCCGATCACCAGCTTCGCCTGCCCCAACATCGCGCGCAAATAATCCTGCGTGCGCTTGCCTGCCGCCATCTGGCTGTGCAACACGGCAGTCGGTACGTCGGCAAAACGGTTTTCCACCCGCTTCAAAAGCTGCGGCGTGAGGTTGATTTCCGGCAACAAAAACAACACTTGCCGCCCCTGCGCCAACACTTTCGCCATCGCATCGAAATACACTTCGGTCTTGCCGCTGCCGGTAATGCCGTACAGCAGAAACGGTTGAAATTTACCGAAGGCCGTCTGAATTTCATCGGAAGCCTTCTGCTGGTCGGCATTTAATACAAACTCAGAGTACGAAACCTGCCCATTGCACGACCTTAAAACGGACTTTGCCGCTTCCGTCGTTTCAATCCAACCCTGCTTCACCCAATCTTCGATTAACTTCGCCGCCTGCGCATTCATCTGCTTCAACGCCGCCATCGTCATTCCGCCCGACAGCAACGCGTCCCATAAAGCCGCTTTTTTGTTGAACCGAGCCGGCGGCGGCGTTTGCGCCCTGCCCGCTTCGTTCAGCGCGTAAAACAGCGGCGGCTGCGGCATTTCCACCGCGCGCGTTTCCTTCAAACCCTGCGGCAGCGCGACAAACACTGCCTGCCCGGTCGGATAGTGGTAATAACGCGACGTAAATGCCAACAAATCACGCCAGCTTTGAGGCAACGGCTTTTCTTCCACAAAGGCCGTCTGAACGCTCAAAATCCGCGCCGTATCCATATCGGGCGCGATATCCGTTTCCCACACAACCCCGACCACGGTTTTATTGCGGAAAGGCACAAGTACCCGCGTTCCCGGAGGAAGCGGCTCGGAATGGGAATAAGTCAAAAGGCCGTCTGAAAGCGGCACGTTTACGGCAATACGGTGGTAGAACATACAAACAATCAAATCATTTTTTCGTATTTTAACAGCCGAAAGCTATTTTCAGACGATAATTTGAGCCTGAGTACAATGCAGACATGACAGAGGTTTGATACAATGCCTTACTTTCAACACACGCAAGTCTCTCGCATGAAAACCAAGTTAATCAAAATCTTAACGCCGTTTGCCGTCCTTCCTTTGTTGGCATGCGGTCAACCTGCCGTATCCAACGCCAACGCGGCGCCTGCACAGGCTGCCAAAGCGGAAGCGCCTGCCGACAAATCTGTTGCCGCTTCTTTGAAAGCACGTCTGGAAAAAGTCTATGCCGCCCAAGATTTGAAAGTTTTGAGCGTCAGTGAAACACCGATTAAAGGCATTTATGAAGTTGTCGTCAGCGGCAAACAAATCATCTATACCGATGCCAAAGGCGACTATATGCTTGTTGGCGACCTCATCAACGTCAACACGCGCCAAAGCATGACTGAAGAACGCGCCGCCGATTTGAACAAAATCGACTTCGCTTCCCTGCCTTTGGACAAAGCCATCAAAGAAGTACGCGGCAACGGCAAACTGAAAGTCGCTGTTTTCTCTGATCCGGACTGCCCGTACTGCAAACGCTTGGAGCATGAATTTGAAAAAATGACCGACATCACGATTTATACCTTCATGATGCCGATTCCAAGCCTGCACCCTGATGCCGCGCGCAAAGCCGAGCTGTTGTGGTGTCAGCCTAATCCGACCCAGGCATGGATCGACTGGATGCGTAAAGGCAAACTCCCAAGCGGCAAAGCAAACTGCGAAAACCCTGTTGCAGAAACCACTTCATTGGGCGAACAATTCGGTTTCAACGGCACACCGACCGTGGTCTTCCCTAACGGCCGCAGCCAAAGCGGTTACAGCCCTATGCCTCACCTCAAAGAAATCATCGAGAAAAACCAGTAATCCGGGTTTAATCTCCATAAAGGACGCTTTACGTGTCCTTTTTTCATGTCGCCTGCCATCAACTACTTTCAGACGGCCTCGATACAGACAAAGATAAAAAAGGACGTGTCCAACACGTCCTTTTTTCCCTTTACCTTACAGGTAGAATTTTTCAATTACTTTCAGGTTTTCATCCAATTTGTACACCAGCGGCTGACCGGTTGGGATTTCCAAGCCCATGATGTCTTCGTCGGAAATGCCTTCGATGTGTTTGGCCAACGCGCGCAGGGAGTTGCCGTGTGCCGCAACCAATACACGTTTGCCGCTCAGAATGGCCGGAGCGATTTGGTCTTCCCAGAAAGGCAGGACGCGCTCGAGGGTAACTTTGAGGTTTTCGCCATCAGGTACGACATCACTAGGCAGGTTGGCATAGCGGCGGTCGTTGTGGGCGGAGTGAGGGTCTTTAGGATCGAGCAGCGGAGGCAGGGTATCGTAGCTGCGGCGCCAGATGTGGACTTGCTCGTCGCCGTATTTTTCTGCGGTTTGTTTTTTATCCATACCTTGCAGCTGGCCGTAGTGGCGCTCGTTCAAACGCCATGATTTGATTTGCGGAACAAACAGTTGGTCGGATTCTTCCAAAACGATGTTACAGGTTTTGATGGCACGGGTCAGAACGGAAGTAAAGGCGATATCGAACTCGTAGCCTTTCTCTTTCAGCTTTTTACCTGCTGCTGCGGCTTCTGCCAAACCTTGCTCGCTCAGCTTGACGTCGCGCCAGCCGGTGAAAAGGTTTTTCGCGTTCCATTCGCTTTGTCCGTGACGGATGAATACTAATTCCATGATAGTTTGCTCCAATGAAGTTTGGGAAAGGGTATTTATATCACACTTTGCCGCCGCGCTGATAACACCGGCGGTTTCTTTTGATATGTTGCAAGTTTGCTTTTAGTCTTCAGACAGCCTTGTCGGAAGGTAAACGTCAAAACGCGTGCTTTTGCCTGTGTATTGATAAGCAGGTTTGCACCCGTCGAGAAATTCGCCCAAGCGCGGGCGTTTGACGACAATGCGTTTTTTGGCGGTATTCAATGCAACGTCCAACAACTCGGCTTCGTCTTGTGCCACGCCGACCAAGTCGTGAAAGTAAGCCATTTCTTTTTTCACGGCGGCGGTTTTGCGACGCTCTGGGTACATCGGGTCAAGGTACACCACATCGGGGCTGCCGTTTTGCGCGGCCAATTCCTGCATTAAATCAACGGCATTGCCGAAGTGCAAAATAATTCGTTGGGCAATCTCCCGTGTTTCTTCACTTTGCCCTGCCCTGTTGAGGCCGTCTGAAAGTAGACAGGCAACGGCAGGATTTTGTTCAAAAGTGTGTACCTTCAAGCCCAACGAGGCAAGCACAAAACTGTCGCGCCCCAGTCCGCCGGTAGCATCCCAGACAGTCGGTTGCGCAGTGTGGTTGACGGCTTTGGCAATCAACTCGCCTCCACCTTTAGTGCGCCGATAATGGGCGGCACCGCCATCAAAATCAACGCGTACACGGCCTTTTTCACCGGCGCGGCACAAGCTGATGCCGCTTTCGTCAGCAATAAGGAAACTGCCTTCTTCAGGCTGTCGGTCGATAACGGTCAGCCCGAACGGCTCGGCAAGGCTGCGAAGTTCGGCGGATGCGGTTTCGTCAAAATAAATCTTGTACATAAGGCTTATGTTTCAGACGGCCTTGAAAATTCAGGCCGTCTGAACGTTTTAATTGATGTCCAAGCGTTCCATGCGGTAGCGCATAGAGCGGAAGCTGATGCCCAAAAGCTTGGCGGCTTGGGTACGGTTGTAACGGGTTTGCTGCAAAGCCTGCTCGATGATGCTACGTTCCACTTGGTCGAGGTAATCCTGTATCTGCATGGTGCGCGGATCAAACGGCGGAATGGGGCTGTGATTGAGCGTAGTTTCGCGCGCGTCAGGTTCGGCAATATCGTCAAAGGAGAAGCCGCTGCGTTCTGCCTTAACCTGTGGGGCATTTTGAATCTGCAAGTCGTCCACTTGTATCACTTGGCCGACCGTCAGTGCAACTGCGCGTTCGAGGATATTCTCCAACTCGCGGAAGTTGCCGGGATAGCTGTAATGCAACAGGGCTTCTTGGGCTTTCGGGCTGAGTTTGTAGGTTTGATTGCCGTGACGGTGTTTATACAGCAGATACAGAATCAGCGCGCCCAAGTCTTCGCGCATTTCGCGCAAAGGCGGCATGTGCAGGGAGACAACATTGAGGCGGTAATACAAGTCCTGACGGAATGCTCCACTTTCAACCAAAGCTTCGAGGTTTTTATGGGTTGCACAAATAATGCGCACATCCACAAAGGTTTCCCGCGCATCGCCGATACGGCGCACGGCTTTTTCTTGAATGGCGCGCAGGAGTTTGACCTGCATGGCAAGCGGCAAATCGGCAACTTCGTCAAGGAACAAAGTGCCGCCGTCAGCGTGTTGGAAAAAACCTAAACGGTCTTGATCCGCGCCGGTAAAGCTGCCTTTTTTGTAACCGAAAAATTCGCTTTCCATCAGGTTTTCAGGAATGGCACCACAGTTGACGGCAATAAACGGTTTATCAGAGCGGTCGGACAACTCGTGAATCGTGCGTGCCGCCTGCTCTTTCCCCGTACCGGACTCGCCAGAGATATAAACGGGAACAAGGCTGCGGGCCAATCTGCGAATCAGGTGACGCACTTCAACCATTTGCGGCGAAGTACCCAACAGGCGCGGCATATCGTCCTCGCCTTCCAATATAGGTGCATCTTGTTGCAGAGCAGGATTGATGCTGCCGGCCGAAAAACGCTCTTTTAAGGAATTGAGCCCTTCCGGAACAGTCAAAGGCCGGTTAAATTCGCTCTGTACGCTCTTAGGAGGCGTAACGATAGGCTTGACCGGCTGAGGTTCGGGTTTATACAGGGCGGCAGAAACAGGCGCAGGCTGCGATTTGACTTTTTCAGACGGCGTGGGTTCGACAGTATTATCGGAAACCGATACTGCCGATTTAACCAATGAACGCAACTGCGACAGCGTAATCGGTTTTTGCAGATAATCAAACGCCCCTGCTTTCAAGGCTTCAACGGCTTGGTCGGCATTGCCGAAAGCCGTAATCACGGCGACGGGCGTGTCGAGCATCAACTCGTCGATGTATTGGACAACCTCGAGGCCTGAGCCATCGGGCATACGCATATCGGTCAACACCAGCGAATAATCGTTGTTGTCTAGCCTGTCTTTGGCTTCTTCAACACCAGCCGCAGTATCGACGCGCAGACCCATTTTCATCAGGGTCATTTCCATCAGGTCGCGGATGTCTGCCTCGTCATCGACAACCAAAACCGGCTCTTGCAATTTATTCATCCTGCGCTTGCTCCTTCGGTAAAATCAGTTCAAACCCGTTCATTTCAGGGTGATAATGCAGCTGCCCCATATTGGCGTGTGCCAACTCGCGTGCGACGTAAAGCCCCAAACCGGTGCCTTGTTTTTCGGTGGTGTAAAACGGCTCGAACAAATGATTTCGTACATCGGGCGGCACGCCTTTGCCGTTGTCCGCCACGACGATGGAAATATGCATCCTGCCGCTAGAGCGGATAAGGACGGTAATGGCGTTTTCGTCCTGACGGCTGTGTCGCCACGCATTGTTGCACAAGTTCCACATCACTTGCTGCAAATGCATGGGGTCAACCAATACGGTCAGGTTGTTGCCGTCCATATTCATGCGCAAACAGCCGATGGCATCGGGATTATTCAAGGTAAATTCCTGCTTGAACTCCAACCAAAATTTCATCAGATTAATCGGCTGGCGGCTGATGTTGTCTCGTTTGTTAAGCAGGGATACGTCTTCCAACATCTTGTCGATGCGTTGGATATTGCTGTCGATGATGTTGTAGAGCTTGGCCTTGAGCGGATCTGCCTCATCGCCTTCCTGCAACAAATCGCTGGCATGACGGATGGCGGACATCGGATTACGGATTTCGTGGGCAAGGTTGGCAGTCAACTGTCCGAGCGAAGTCAGCTTGGTGGACATGGCCTCCGCAGCCACTTCACGCAATGAGCGGACGTACAACATCAGCAGCTCGGTTTGCTCCTGAATCAGCGGAACGGCACGGACGTGCATGGCGTGTTGAAAAATATGGATATCGGTTTCAAAAGGTTTGTCGGGTTGACGCTGCCAGCGTGCGACCAGTTCGCCGAACACGATTTCCTGCTGATCGATAATCAGGCTGGGAAAATAGATTTTTGCCTGTTTGTTAAACAGCCACACGCGCTGGGTCGCATCAATCACCACCACCGCTTCCTGTACGCGGTTCAAAACCAAATGGTTCAAGCCGCTGATACGGCGATAGGCCAGTTGATGACGGCTGGCGGACTCTGTGGCCTGCTCCAAATAACGGGCGGCAAACGATGTCAGCATCGCCACCAGATAGCCTGCACCGATCAGCATCGAAGAATTCACCATTGATTTCGCGTCCCAATTAAACGAATCGAAACGCATACTGCCATCTAAAAACAGGTTCAAAATAAACAACATTGCCGTATAACCTGCGTACAACATGGGGTAATGGCCATAACTGAGCAGACACGACGTGGCGACAAACGGCAAAACCAAAATCCCGAAACCGGAAGCCGTACCGCCGGAGATATACACCAAAACCATGATCATGGTGATGTCGACCACGGCGCTGGCATTGGGCAAGTCCAAGGATTGCCACTGCCAGCCCGGGCGGAGCACGGAGAGCATAATCAGGAAGAAATACAACGTTATCCAGATATAAAACTCAACGTCCGGCAACGAAACGCCAATCAGGTTGCCACCTGTGTAGCTGCCGAAAGCGTGCAAAACCAAAAGCGGTAAGACGATGGCTATTCGGGCAATGTTGATTACACCGGGAATCCGCTCCCTCAGATTACCCAGTTCTTGAAGATTGGCTCTGTTCATAAGTGAACCTTTTTTATTATCATGCAATGTCGTATAAATTTAATTTATTTAGATATATTTGTTCTTGTTTCAGGACAAACTTTTCAGACGGCCTGAGATTTCCAATACTTTGCCTTTTTTACCGCGTTTGCCGTCAATATCGGCAATACGCAGTTTTTCCTGATGTTCTGCACCGCGTCGGCCGACCGATACAACGGTAAACTCAGGAGAGGTTGTTACCATAATGTGTTCCAAAGATGCGCCATCGGCCAACGACATCAGCTGCAAACCGCGGCCTTTAGGCATGACTTTGAGCTCGCCGATGGAAAACGCCAAGAGGCGGTGGTCGCTGCTGGCCAGTACGACTTTGCAGTCGGGATTGATCAGCGAGGAAGCATAGACGGCAACCGGCGGCAGGACGGTTTCGCCACTGTCCACGGTCATGACCACTTTACCCGCTTTCACGCGTCCGATCATATCGGCCAACTTGGTAATGAAGCCGTAGCCGCCGCTGCCTGAAAGCAAGTAATACTGTTCGGGCTGACCGGTGAGCATGGCGACAGGTTTCGCGCCGTTTTGCAGCTCGATTAATGATGAAACCGGCACGCCGTCGCCGCGTCCGCCGGGGATTTCAGCGGCATCAAGCGTGTAGGTTCTGCCCAGTGAATCCAGGATGACGACGGGTAAAACAGTGCGGCCTTCGAGGGTTTGTTTGAGGCGGTCACCTTCTTTGAACGCGGTTTGGCTCAAATCGAGGTTGTGTCCGGCACGGCTGCGTATCCAGCCTTTTTCCGACAGAATCAGCGTGATCGGCTCATCGGCGGTGGTCTGCGTCAGCACAGCACGTCCGGCTTCTTCCACCAGCGTGCGGCGTGCATCGCCAAACTGCTTCATGTCCGCCTGCATCTCTTTGATAATCAACTTGCGTTTTTCGTTTTCGTCGCCCAACAGGATATTCAGACGGCCTTGTTCTTCGCGCAATTCGTTCAATTCTTTTTCGAGTTTGAACCCTTCCAAACGCGCCAACTGACGCAGGCGGATTTCCAAAATGTCTTCTGCTTGGATTTCGGTCAGCCCGAACGCCGCCATCAAATCGGCTTTCGGGTCGTCTGATTCGCGGATGACTTTAATCACTTCGTCAATGTGCAGAAAGACTTTCAGACGGCCTTCAAGGATGTGCAGCCGTTTTTCCACTTGGTTCAAACGGAATTTCAGACGACGTGTTACGGTCACGACGCGGAAATCCAGCCATTCCTGCAAAATCGTTTTCAGGTTTTTCTGCGCGGGGCGGTTGTCCAGCCCCATCATCACCAAGTTCATGGACACATTGCCTTCCAGCGAAGTCTGAGCCATCAGCGTATTAATGAAGGTATCGGTATCGATGCGGCTGGATTTCGGTTCAAATACAAGGCGCACAGGATGTTCGCCGTCTGACTCGTCGCGCACGCGGTCGATTAAATCCAGCATCAGCTTTTTGGTGTTGAGCTGGTCTTGGTTGAGCTGCTTTTTGCCCGCTTTCGGTTTCGGGTTGGTTTGTTCTTCGATTTCGGCAAGGATTTTGGCGGAGTTGGCGTTCGGCGGCAGCTCGGTCACAATCACGCGCCACTGTCCACGCGCCAATTTCTCGATTTCATAACGCGCACGCACGCGCACGCTGCCCTTGCCGGTTTCGTAAATCCGACGCAATTCGTCCGCCGGAGTGATGATTTGACCTCCGCCGGCAAAATCGGGCGCAGGAATGTATTGCATCAGGTCGGCGGTTTCCAGCGTCGGTTTCTTCAACAGTGCAATAGCCGCCTGCGTGACTTCGTTTAAATTGTGCGATGGGATTTCGGTCGCCATGCCTACCGCGATGCCCGACGCGCCGTTGAGTAATACCATAGGCAAGCGGGCGGGAAGGTGCAGCGGCTCGTCAAACGCGCCGTCGTAGTTCGGCACAAAATCCACCGTCCCCTGATTGATTTCGGACAACAGCAATTCCGCAATCGGCGTCAGCCGCGCTTCGGTGTAACGCATCGCCGCCGCCCCGTCGCCGTCGCGCGAACCGAAGTTGCCGATGCCGTCGATTAAGGGATAGCGCAAGGTAAAATCCTGCGCCATGCGAACCATCGCCTCATATGCAGAACTGTCGCCGTGCGGGTGGTATTTACCCAAAATCTCGCCGACCACGCGCGCCGATTTCACCGGCTTCGCGCCCGCCGTCAAACCCATATCGCGCATGGCAAACAAAATACGTCGTTGTACAGGCTTTTGGCCGTCTGAAACTTCAGGCAGCGCGCGGCCTTTGACCACGCTCATGGCGTATTCGAGATAGGCGCGTTCGGCGTACTGACCTAACAGCAGGTAGTCTTCACCGACAGGAGATGGGCTTGAAGCGGAAATGTGTTCTGTCATCAGGATGGTAAAACGAAATAAATTAAAGAAGGATATTGTAAAGCAAAATCGGTAGTCATAGCCAATTTGAGTGATGAACGGTAGTGCAGCAACAATAAGGCTTATCGAATCAGATCAGCAAATGGAATCCATTTCGACAAAAAAGGCCGTCTGAAACCATTTCATGTTTCAGACGGCCTTTTCATTTTGGTTTTAAATCAAACTTTATTATTCTGCAGTAGCCGGTTTGGCCGCAGTTTTAATGGTTAAGGTCAACACGGCGGCGATAGCGAGGAAAACACCGGCAAAAGTCATCGCGTTGGCAGGGTTTGAACCTAAGAAGGTTTTGTACACCCAGCCGAAAGATACGGTTTCAATCAGCATTGGAATCACAATCATCATGTTCACAATACCCATGTACACGCCGTAACGTTCTTTCGGAATAGAACCGACCACAATCATAAACGGCACGCCCATCATACTTGCCCAGCCGACACCGAAACCAATCATCGGCGCAAACATCAGATATTTGTTGCCGATGTGCGGAATGGTGAGCAAGGCCAGTGCGGCAAGGGTCACGGCGAAGGCGTGAACATATTTGGCGGCATATTTGCGCGCCATCCACATCAGGCCGAAGGCGGAGATAAAGGTTACAACATTGTAGCAAGCGTTTACAAGGCCGGTCCATGCAACCGCTTGACTATACGCTTCGGTATTTTCAACAGTCGAATTCCAAACGGATTGGACGATACTGTGGGAAATATATTGCCAATAGATGAAGAGTGCGTACCATTGGAAGAGATACACCAAAGCCAGTTGCCACAGGGCAGTCGGCATTTCGCGCACGGCAACGACAATATCTTTAACAGCATGGGCTGGACCGCTCGGCTGGGCTTTAATGGCCGCCATTTCTTCAGGGCTGGGCTCGCGTTCGGCCGTTGATAAAACGGTAACCAAAACCGAACCGATAGAGCAGACCGCACCAATATAAAACGAACCGAATACCCAATACGGAATGCCCGCTTCGGAAGTTTGTTGCAACCAGCCGATTTGTTGGAAGATATAGAGGGAAACGTTGGCCAGGGTAATGCCCAAGCCGGTAAACACAGACTGCATCAAGAAACCGGTGGATTGCTGGTGTTCAGGAACGGTATCGGCAATAAAGGCACGGAAAGGTTCCATTGCCGTGTTGTTGCTGATGTCCAAGAGCCACAGCAGCAATACGGCCACCCACAAGGCGGTAACGTGCGGATAAATAAAGAGGCAGAGGCTGCAACCGATGGCGCCGATCAAGAAATACGGACGGCGGCGGCCCAATCCCGGCACCCAAGTGCGGTCACTCATCGCACCAATCATCGGCTGCACCAGCAAACCGGTAATCGGACCTGCCATATTCAAAATCGGCAACTGGCTCGGGTCGGCATGAAGAAAGCTGAAAATCGGGTTAATCGCAGTTTGCTGCAACCCGAAGCTATATTGAATACCGAAGAAACCGAAGTTCATCAGCATAATCTGGCGAAGTGTCATCGCCACTTGTGGGGAGATTTTCATAGGAAGGCTACTCCTGGGTAATAAACTATGGAAACAACAAACTCCAATTTCAGCGGTATGACGCTTTTATTATATTTGGGCTGCCCTTTTTACTGAGGCAACTCCGTTTTCAGACGGCCTTTATTTTGACCGTTTACATGAATCTTATTTTGATGTGTGTTTGTGTTGTTTAAAGCTTATTTTCAGGCCGTCTGAAACTATTTATTAATCACAGACTGACGCCAGATGGTTTCCCCAACAACCTTGACGGGCTGAGCCGTACCGGCCGGATGTTCGATGTATTGAAACAGCAAATCCGCCGCTATCGCACCCATACGCAGATACGGCAGTTCGGTACTGGTCAACGGCGGAAACAGCGTCTCCGCAATCGCGCTGTGGTTATCATAGCCAGCAACCGAAACTTGCTCGGGAACCCGCACGCCGCGCGTCCTCAAAATCCCGTACACGCGTACTGCCATTTCATCGTTGCCGCAGCAAATTACCGTCGGCGGAAGCGGCAAAGACAGCAGCTTCAAAATAGCCGAAATCAAAGACCCGCTATCATTGCTGAAGTCAGGATAACCAGTTTGCACCAAATCAGGATCGAAGACAATATCCGCATCAGCCAAAGCACGGCGGTATCCAGCCAATCTCAATCTTGTCGCTTCCACGCCCGGCTGCAAAGTCACATAAGCAATCCGCTTGTGCCCGCTTTGGATAATTCGGCGCACCAAGCCATACTGCCCTGCTTCGTCGTCCGGCAAAACCGACGGTGTACCTGCCAAATCAAAACAGTTGACCAACACCATCGGGCAACGACTGGGCACTTCCGGCAGCAATACTTCCTGATGGAAACCTGCCACATATAAAATCCCCTCGGCACGATGCTCCATAAAGGTACGGATCAGCGGCTCCATCTGACCGGGCTGCCCCGGCTTATTATCGATGTCGGCAATCATCAAAATCTTGCCTTGTGCGCGAATCCGCTGCTGAATGCCCTTAATCAAGAACATATCCGGTATGCCGTGTCCGCCCGTATTCTCGCCTGTCCGCGAAATGGCGCCGGTAATCAGACCGACCAATCCGGAACGGTGTGACCGCATAATCCGTGCCGCAGAAGATGGGATATAGCCCAAAGCAGCAATCGCTGTTTCTACTTTGGAACGGGTTTTATCACTGACCGGCGCATCGCCGTTAATCACCCGGCTGACCGTCTTAGGAGATACCCCAGCATAAGCAGCGACATCATAAATTGTAGCCATCTTACGGACCCGCCCCGACAAGATTTCAATAATGTTACATAGGATAACACAGCAGACATCGGTGTCATACCCCCTTTTTTACAGAAACTTGATGATAATCAACCGTTTCTATTGCATTTCGCATACATTTCTTAAACAAAACCGCCCACGCCATCTCCCAAAATCTGTTCAAATTTGTTAAACTACAAGCCACTACAAAAAAGCAGGAAATACCTATCTATTCTGCTTATTTTACCGTTACATACTAAGGAAACGAGATGTCCGCATACTCAGACGCATGGCAAGCCTTGGAAGCCCATCATGCCGATACTCAACACGTTACCCTGCGCGAACGCTTCGCCGCAGATGCCGAACGTTTCAATAATATGCACGAAATTCTGCACGGTTTGTTATTTGATTACAGCAAAAACCGCCTAGATGAAAACACCCTTGACTTATTGTGCCAACTGGCCGAAGCAGCCGATTTGCCACAATATATACAGGCCATGAGCAGCGGTAAAAAAATCAACACCAGCGAACACCGCGCCGTTCTCCACACTGCTCTGCGCCTGCCTGCCAATGCCAAACCTGTTTACGTCGACGGCGAAAACATCGTGTCCAAAGTTCATCACGAACTCAACCGCACCCTCGAATTCGCACGCCAACTCCTAGACGGCACCCACGCAGGCATTACCGGCAAACCGATTACCGATTTGGTTCACATCGGTATCGGCGGCTCCGATTTAGGCCCGCGCATGGCCACACAGGCGCTGCAACCCTATTGGCAAAACATCCGCGTCCACTTTGTCAGCAACTCCGATGATGCCGACCTGACCCAAACCCTTCTCGGCCTCAATCCCGAGACCACCGTATTCAGCATTGCCAGCAAATCGTTCCGCACACCGGAAACCCTGCTCAATGCCTATGCGGCGCGCACCTGGTACCGCGATGCAGGTTTGCCTGATTCCGGCATCTACCGCCACTTCTGCGCCATTTCCGCCGATGTGGCCGCAGCCCAAAACTTCGGTATCTCCCCCGACAAAGTCTTCGCCATGTCCGACTGGGTCGGCGGCCGCTATTCCGTCTGGTCACCCATCGGCCTGCCGCTGATGGTTGCCGTCGGCGAAAAAGCATTCCGCAAAATGCTGGCCGGCGCACACGCGATGGATACCCATTTCTTCGAAACGCCATTCCGCCACAACATTCCCGTCCTGATGGCGCTCATCAACGTTTGGTACAACAACTTCCAACATTCAGACGGCCAAACCGTTGTCCCATACAGCCACAACATGCGCCTCTTTACCCCGTGGCTCAACCAGCTCGATATGGAAAGCCTCGGCAAACAGCGTACTTCAGACGGCCAACCCGTTTCCTGCACCACCGGCGGCATTGTCTTTGGTGATGAAGGCGTCAACTGCCAACATGCCTACTTCCAGCTTCTACACCAAGGCACGCGTCTGATTCCCGTCGACTTTATCGTCCCCATGACCACAATCTACGGCAACCACCGCCAACACCGCTTTACCGTTGCCAACGCCTTTGCCCAAGCCGAAGCGCTGATGAAAGGCAAGACCTTAGACGAAGTGCAAATCGAATTGGCCGCCCTGCCCCAAGACGAACGCGACCGCCTTGCACCGCAAAAAGAATTCCCCGGCAACCGTCCGAGCAACAGCCTGCTCATCGACAGCCTGACGCCTTTCAACCTCGGCATGCTGATGGCTGCTTACGAACATCGTACTTTCGTTCAAGGCGTGATTTGGCGTATCAACCCCTTCGACCAATGGGGCGTGGAATACGGTAAAGAGCTGGCCAAAACCATCGAA
This sequence comes from Neisseria sp. HMSC078H04, assembly GCF_001838135.1. Lineage (NCBI taxonomy): Bacteria > Pseudomonadati > Pseudomonadota > Betaproteobacteria > Neisseriales > Neisseriaceae > Neisseria > Neisseria sp. HMSC078H04. The sequence goes on along the minus strand of NZ_KV835825.1, from coordinate 385,545 downwards.
CCCGAACTCGAACGCGGCACGCCTGCACACGACAGCTCCACCAACGGTCTGATCGCCTTCTACCGCAACTGCAACGCAAGATCGAAGGCCGTCTGAAAATAAAATGCCCGTAAGACAAGCATATCTGCCTGTCTTACGGGCATTTCAAAACCTAATCGGCGGTAAGAATGAACCGTTAAAGCACCGCACTTTTAGACAAAAGTAGCTAGATTTTGATATAAAAAAAGGCTAAATCGATAATGACTTAGCCTTTTTCATCAGACTTGATTAGTTGTTTGTTGTTAATGCGCCTAAATCTTTATCAACTAAGAACAAACCTTTACCATCTTCACCAAGAAGATTTAATTTATCCAAAATTCCACTGAATAATTTTTCTTCTTCATGTTGTTCAGCCACATACCATTGTAAGAAGTTAAAGGCAGAGTAGTCTTTCTCTTCAAAAGTTCTACCAACTAATTCATTGATTTTAGAGGTAATTAACTTTTCATGTTCATAAGTTAATTCAAGTACTTGTTTCAATGATGAAAATTGATGAGGTGGTTCATCAATTTGTGTGATGATAGCCAATGCGCCGGTCTCATTTAAATAAGTGAAGAGTTTACGCATATGCTGCATTTCCTCAGCCGCATGCTCTGATAAAAATTTTGCAGCTCCTTCGAAACCTTGTTGTTCGCACCAGGCGCTCATTTGTAAATATAAGTTAGAAGAATAAAACTCTAAATTCATTTGATCATTTAATAGTTTAATCACGCTATTTGATAACATTTTATTTCTCCTATTCTTATAAAGTTTTTAATTCACGATCAATGTAGTAGAGCGCTGTACCACTTTCACCAAGAAGTTTGAATTTATCAACAATACTGTTAAATAATTTTTCTTCTTCATGCTGTTCAGCTACATACCATTGTAAGAAGTTAAAAGTAGAGTAATCCTTTTCTGCAAAAGTACTCTCAACTAACTCATTAATTTTAGATGTCACTAGTTTTTCGTGTTCAAGTGTTGTTTCAAAAACTTCTTTTAATGAAGCGTAATCGTGTTTAGGGGCGTCAATTTTACCTAACAAAGGCATTCCACTGGTTTCGCTCACATAAGTAAACAACTTTTGCATATGTTCCAATTCTTCATCGGCATGACGAAGTAAAAATGCTGCAGCGCCTTCATAACCATGTTTATGGCACCATGCACTCATTTGCAAATAGACATTTGATGAATACAACTCGAGATTAATTTGTTCGTTTAATTTTGCTGTAATTGACTTACTTAGCATAACTAACTCCTTTTCTTAATGCGGTTAATAGATGTATCACAATACAAAATTTGTATTTGCGGATGAATTTTACTCATTTTATTGAGAATAGTCAATTTTATTTTATCAATTTTTATTGTAACCCATTAATTTAAAAGGATTTTATAAATAAATCATTCTCATTTGGTTCCATTTAATGAAATGAGTTATCAATATCGCCTTTGCCTAAATTCTCTAGAGAAATGATGAGGTGTTGGAAGGAGAATCGTAGATTTCCAAAGTTTTTTGCTCTCACTTATCAACTCCAAAATACTGGATAAATAGAAAACATGAAAATTCAATGTTTTTTATAGAATTACGCATCAAAGCGATATAGTTTCAAAGTAGGTTATCCTTAATATTTGAATGTGACAATTACCATTTATTATTTAACATAATATACATATTGTTGAAAAATCTACTGGTTAACTTCAATCAGGGAAAGCATGAAGAAGTTAGGAAGTTGGTTGGAAAGTTGATTAGGGTAGATTTTATTCAAATGAAAGACTAGGCTATGAAATCAAAATTTGTGTATAAGTTACTGGTAATTTCAAAGTACCTGTACATTTTAATTTGTATATCAATACCAATCGTTTTTATTTATGAAAGCTACCAAGGAGATAATGTTGATTTTATGATTTATATTCATGCTTTTATTATTTTTTCCATATTGGGTGTATTGACTCAATATTCTACATCTAATTTTTTTGAAAAGGAAAAATAACATGATTGAACTATCCATTGAGGATCTGGAACTAATTTATGGAGGAGGCTTAGGAGAGAGAATCCTTCAAGGAGGAGCAAATGGTGCATAAATAGGAGGATCAATTGGTGCAGGTATTGGTCTGGGTGTCGGTATAGCTTTTGGCAGTATTCCTGCCGGACCAGCTATTATGGTCGGTGGCACAATTGGTGCTGCTGTTGGTGCTGCAACTGGTATGGGTGTTGCAGCATATGAGTATTACCAAGAAACTCAGCCTAAAGGGACAGTAACGGTCGGTCCGATTTCTGCTTTTGCTGTGGACAAATCAGGAAACGGCTACACTGACGGCACAAATTACCACTGATATTTCTCATCGTTCAAACGATCTCTAGGGGTCGTCTGAAACTTTCTTAACTTCAATTTTATAAATACACCCAAGCAACCCTTCTTCCGTCCTGAAGTCTCCGTTGCCCGCCAAACCAGTTGTTCCAACAAAAGGCCGTCTGAAACTTAATTTGTCAAAGTTTCAGACGGCCTTTATTCAATAAAGATAGCAGAAGCTCATTCGCCATATTCCCCATCTTTGCTACAATATCCCTTTTCTTTTTTATTGATTCCACTATGACAACCGCACCCCAACCCAGCACTTGGCGCAAGATTTTTTCGCGCAAAATGCTGATTTGTATCTTTACAGGCTTCACTTCGGGGTTGCCGCTTTATTTTCTGATCAACCTGATTCCGGCATGGTTGCGCAGCGAACATGTCGATTTGAAAACCATCGGCCTGATGGCACTTATCGGGCTGCCTTTCACTTGGAAATTTATCTGGTCTCCCGTCATTGATTTGGTCAGATTACCTTTTTTAGGACGGCGACGCGGTTGGATGCTGGTTACGCAAATTGGTTTGCTGCTGACCTTGCTCATTTACGCCTTCCTAAATCCTGCTCAGCATTTATATGTAATTATGGGCTTATCGTTGGTGGTCGCCTTTTTCTCTGCCAGCCAAGATATTGTATTGGATGCATTTCGCCGCGAAATTTTGTCAGATGAAGAATTAGGCTTGGGCAACTCTATCCACGTCAATGCCTACCGTATCGCTGCTTTGGTACCCGGCTCGCTCAGCTTGATCTTGGCCGACTTGATGCCTTGGCACAACGTATTCATCATTACTGCACTATTTATGCTGCCCGGTCTGCTGATGACCCTGTTTTTAGCCAAAGAGTCTGACATTCCACCATCTGTGTCGCGTACATTTGCCCAAACAGTCTCTGACCCTTTCAGTGAGTTCTTCTCCCGCAAAGGAATCAAACAGGCCATATTGGTATTGCTGTTTATCTTTCTCTACAAACTGGGCGACAGCATGGCCACTTCTTTGGCTACACCGTTTTATCTGGACATGGGCTTCAGCAAAACCGACATCGGCCTCATTGCCAAAAATGCCGGTTTATGGCCTGCTGTCATTGCCGGTATTGTAGGCGGTATTTGGATGATAAAGCTCGGCATCAATAGAGCTTTGTGGATTTTCGGCGTGGCGCAATGGGTTACTATTCTAGGCTTCGCCTGGTTGGCAAATTTTGGCAAGTTTGAAACCATCACACTGACAGAACAAATGATGCTTGCAGCTGTAATTGGTGCAGAAGCAGCGGGCGTAGGTCTGGGTACAGCAGCATTTGTTGCCTATATGGCTCGTGAAACCAATCCTGCATTTACAGCCACACAATTAGCCCTCTTTACCAGTCTGTCAGCCGTTCCACGTACATTTATCAATGCTTCGGCAGGTTATCTGATTGAAGCGATGGGTTACTTTAATTTCTACTGGCTATGTTTTGCTTTGGGCATACCGGGCATGTTGCTGCTGTTTAAAGTAGCACCATGGAATGGCGAAAAAGTGAATACCCGTTTGCAAGGCTAAATCTCCTTAACAAACAAAAGGCCGTCTGAATAGTTCAGACGGCCTTTATCATACAAAAACTTTATTCGGCAGCAGGTTTGACAGTGCTGCGGACATCGCCGCTTTTTTCTTTATGTTTCAAAACAGCGCGGTCGAGTTTGTCCATCAAAACATCAATCGCGGCATACATATCCTGTTCAATCGCTTCAACGTGCAAATCTTTGCCTGCCAAATGCGCATCAGCTTCGGCTTTTTGATTGACTTTTTCCACCGAGAGCGTAATGGTCACGGAGATGATGTTGTCAGCGTGGCGATTGATTCGTGCCAACTTATCGGAAACATAGTTTTTGATGGCTTCGGTAACATCAAAATTCAGACCGGTGATTTTCAGATTCATGATACAGCTCCTTCGGTTGATTAGTCCGTCAAAACGGATCGGAATATATCTACTCGGTAAATTTTCGTTTGTGTGCCGGTGGTATGCCTAATGATTCTCTATATTTTGCAACTGTACGTCTGGCGATTTCAATGCCGCGTTGTTTTAATAATTTGACGAGGGTCTCGTCCGAATAAGGTTTGCTACTGTCTTCACTTTCAATCAGCTGGCTCAATACGGCTTTGATTGCGCCTTGGCTGAACCCTTCGCCGTCATCGTCGGCATTCACTGCCTGTGTGAAGAAATAGCGTAACGCAAACAGGCCGCGCGGGCAAGACAAATATTTCTGATTGGCGGCGCGCGAGATGGTACTTTCCGCCAAACCCAATTCGGCGGCGGCATCTTTCATCAGCATGGGCGACAGGCCGATTTCGCCGAAGACGAAAAAATCTTCCTGATTTTTGACAATATACTCGGCAAGGCGGAGGACTGTGCTTTTGCGCAGTTCCAAAGAATCAATGCGCTGTTTGGCTTCGCTGATTTTTTCCTTCCACTCCGGCGCACCCTCTTCCGCCGATTTCATCAGGTCACAATATTCCTGATTGAGCTGCAGCTTCGGCCAAGCCGCTTCGTTGCTGATGACTTCCCAGCCGTCCTTGCCCTCTCTCACCCAAACGTCAGGCTGGATATAAGGCGTAGGGGTGGCAGAAGCGAAGCCGTAAGCCGGATAAGGATTCAAGCCGGCAATCATATCGAGCGCGGCTTCTATGGTTTCACTGTCGGCCTGAGGATAGAGTTTGCGGAAACGCAGAACGTTTTGTTTGCGGTTTTTGCCCAAATCTTGAAGCGAACTTTGCACCAAATGCGCGGCCATTTGTCTGGCCGGAGAAGCCGGCAAACGCATCAGCTGCAGCATGAGCGACTCGGTCAAATCGGCCGCCGCCACGCCGGGCGGGTCAAAGGTTTGCAATACGTCCAGCGCATTTTGCAGGGCTTCTTCGTCCAGCATCCATTCCAACGGCGTGTGGTCGATGATTTCTTCAAGGCTGTCGGTGAGGTAGCCTTGTTCGTCCAAAAAATCAATCAAGACATGAACATAGGCCGCTTCCACTTGCGAGAGCGGATGCTCGCACACTTGGGCATGCAGATAGTGTTTGAAATCCTCTTCTTCGGCGATGTTGCTCCAAATATCTTCGGCATCGTCGCCGCCCAACTGCTGACCGGCACGCGGCATGGTGACGGCACGGTTGAGCCCGCTGTCGGCAAACTCATCGGTTTCCGGACGCTCAAGCAGAGGATTGTCCGACAACCAGTCTTCCACTTCGCGCTCAAGCTCAAGACCCGACATCTGCAAGATGCGCAGAGACTGCTGCAGCCGCTGGTTGAGCTGCTGGGTCTGTTTGAGTTTAAGGACGAGTGAAGACATAGTGTTTGATTCGAAATGTATGGATAGTTTTTCAGACGGCTTGTATCTGACGGGCCGTCTGAAAGATTAGGTTATCAGTATTATATTTGTATTTGTAGTGATTATTCCAATATTTATAGCCGCCCTCAATCAAAATGAGGGCTTCATATACCGTCAAATATACATTCAATATTTGAAATTTTCACCCAAGTAAACCGAACGGACTCGTTCATTGTTGACCAAATCATCCGGCTTGCCTGAAGCCAATACCGTACCGTCGCTGATGATGTAGGCGCGGTCGCAGATGCTGAGGGTTTCGCGCACGTTGTGGTCGGTAATCAATACGCCGATACCGCGTGATTTGAGGAACTCGATGATTTTCTGAATATCGATGACGGCAATCGGGTCAACGCCGGCAAAAGGTTCGTCCAACAAAATGAAACGCGGCTGCATGGCCAACACGCGCGCGATTTCGACACGGCGGCGTTCGCCACCGGATAAAGACGGCGCGGGGTTGTTGCGCAGGCGTTCGATGTTCAAATCGGCCAACAGTTTTTCCAGTTCGGCATCGATGCGGCTTTTGTCCTTCATGCTGATTTCCAAAATGGCGCGGATATTTTGTTCCACGGTCATTTTGCGGAAAATCGAGGCTTCCTGCGGCAGATAGCCGACGCCGAGGCGGGCGCGTTCGTGAATGGGCAGGTGGCGCAACTCTTGTCCGTCCAGCATCACGCTGCCTGCATCGGCGGCAATCAGGCCGACAATCATGTAAAAGCTGGTGGTCTTACCTGCGCCGTTGGGGCCAAGCAGGCCGATGACTTCGCCACTTTCGATTTCAAGGGAGAAGCTTTTGACGACTTGGCGTTTTTTGAAACTTTTTTGCAGGTCTTGAACCACAAGACGGCTGTTGTTTGCGCTCATATTCTGTTGACTTTCGATATTGACCTCAGGCCGTCTGAACCTTTTTCAGACGGCCTTTTTGTGTGTTTTCTTATTTGTTTTTCTGCGTGCTGGACGGCTGGATGACCACACTGACGCGGCCGGATTTCGCGGCGGATTTCACACCGGATTTAGCGCTGCCGTTGATGGTGTAAACCTCGGTTTTGGTGTTGTACGTGATGACCGCACCTTCGGCCACATCGCCGCCGCGCTGTACTTTGGCATTGCCGGACAGGGTAACGAGGTTGGCTGCGGAAGAATACGTCACGGTATTGGCTTGGCCGTTGACCACGCCTTTGCCGCCGTCCAACTCTTGGCTGAATTTGACGGGCGAGCCGGTGGCTTTCATCAACTGCTCGCTTTTGTCGTTGCGCGAAACGGTTACGCTGCCGGCACGGATATTGAGCGTGCCTTGTTTGATGATGACGTTGCCGGAAAAGGTGGTGCTTTGGTTGTTTTGGTCAAGCGAGCCTTGGTCGGCTTCGATTTGAATCGGCTGCTTGCTGTCGCTTTGCAGGGCAAAGGCCGGGCTGGCGGCAAAAACGGCAACAAGGGCTAAGGTTTTACAAATTTTTTGTATCATAAATTGTGGCTTTCACTTTGGAAGGGAAATTCAGCAAACCGGTTTTGTGGTCATAAGTCATGCCGTTTGCCTGACCGCCGGACTGTCCGTATTGGAAAGTAACCGGGCTGTCGGTATGGGCGTATTGCGCCTCGGTATCGACATTCAAACGTTCGGTTTTGACGATGCCGGCCAAACGCTTGGCATCTGCCGCTTTATTTAAGACAACATTCTGTTCAAAAACGACTTTTTTGTTTTGAATATTGTACACGGCCTTGTCGCTGCCGACTTCGTACAACAGGCTGCCGTCGCGATAAAACGAAAGATGCGGTTTGTCCAAATGCACGTCCGCGCTATTGGGATATTGGACGGCATCGACCGCGCTCAGGTTTTCTTTCAGACGGCCTTCTTGGTCAAAACGTTTGCCGTTGATGCCTTTCATCGAATATTGCGGCTCATTCGGATTGAGGACGACTTCTTCGACCTGCACTTCGCTGATGCGGCCGAGCCACGCCGCCAGTGCGCCGAGTGAAACGGCCAACACCAGCGGAAAGGCGATTCCGTAACGCCATCTGATTTTCATCGTACATACTCTTTCAAAGCAGGTTCAAGCGTACCTTGCGCCTGCATAATCAAATCGCACACTTCACGCACCGCGCCTGCGCCGCCGGAACGTCGGGTTACATAATGGGCGTATTGCAAAGTAAACCAATGCGCTTCGGGGACGGCAACCGCCAATCCGCAACGCACCATCACGGGCAAATCGACAACATCGTCGCCGACAAAGGCGCACTCATGCTCCTCCACACCGGCCTGTTCGCGTAATTGGGCGTAGGCGGCACGTTTGTCGTGAATGCCTTTGAAGTAATAGTTGATACCGAGCTGCTTCACGCGGATACCGACGGAAGGCGCATCGCGGCCGGTAATAATCGCCGTTTGCACGCCGCTGGCCTGAAGCATTTTCAAACCGTGTCCGTCCAAAGTGTGGAACGATTTGATTTCTTCGCCGTTGTCGCGGATAAAAATGCGGCCGTCGGTCAAAACGCCGTCCACATCCAGTATCAGCAGTTTGATGCTTAAAGCGCGTTGTTGCAGGTCGGAAGAGAGGTTTTGCATAAGGTTTCCTTATTTCAGACGGCCTATTCTAGCATAAGGCCGTCTGAAAACGTTTTTGCCGTCGATTCAGACAATTCGTGCCATCAATAAATCGTGCATGTTCAGCGCGCCAATCAGCATGCCGTTTTCTTCGACCACCAGCAAACCGTTCACATGGCCGCTTTGCATGGCTTTCAAAGCTTCGGTGGCCAGGCGGTCGGCGGAGATGGTTTTCGGCGAAGCGTGCATGATGTCGTCCACTTTCAAACCGGCAAAGCTGTCGCGTTCTTGAAACAGACGGCGTAAGTCGCCATCGGTAAATACGCCTTTCAGACGGCCTTCGGCATCGGTTACCGCCAACATGCCCAAGCCTTTTTCACTCATGCGGACAATGGCCTCTTTCAACGGCGTGCCCAACAAAACGGCAGGCAGGGCTTCGTCTTTGTGCATAATATCCGCCACACGCAACAGCAGGCGTTTGCCCAAGCTGCCGGCCGGATGGCTTAAAGCAAAATCATCGGGCGTGAACGCGCGTGCACGCAACAATACCACCGCCAGCGCATCGCCCAATGCCATCACGGCGGTCGTGCTGGAAGTCGGCGCAAGGCCGAGCGGGCAGGCTTCTTTGGAAACCGCCGCGGTAATATGGATATCGGCATGACGCGCCATGGTGGAAGTCGGATGGGCAGTGATACAAATAAGCGTGATGTTTTTGCGTTTCAACGCCGGAATAATCGCCGCAATTTCGTCACTTTCGCCGGAATTGGAAATGGCAACCACGACATCGTGGTCCACAATCATGCCCAAATCGCCGTGCGCCGCTTCGGCAGGATGGACGAAAAACGCAGGCGTGCCGGTCGAAGCCATGGTCGCCGCCATTTTGCGGCCGATGTGTCCGGACTTGCCCATGCCGGTAATGACGACCCTGCCCTTGCAGTGCAACAACGCTTCTGCCGCACGGACAAAATCATGATCCAAAGCCGCCGCAATTTCACGCAAACCTTCGGCTTCCGTATCCAATACATCGCGCGCCCAGTCGAGATAAAGTGTGTTTTCCGCCATCAAAGCCACCTTTCGTGCTTGAATTTAGGTTTGTTTTGCCCAAATTAATCGGCTGTAAACTGTTCAAATTCATCGAATCGGCGTAGCATTACCGCCACTTCACAAACAAACCTATTATGTAAAAGGAATCAGAGATGACTATTTTATCGGACGTTAAAGCATTAGGACAACAAATCTGGTTGGACAATCTCTCCCGTTCGCTGGTACAAAGCGGCGAATTGGCAGAAATGCTGAAGCAAGGTGTATGTGGCGTAACTTCCAATCCTGCCATTTTCCAAAAAGCCTTTGCAGGCGATGCCCTGTACGCCGATGAAGTAGCCGCGCTTAAACAGCAAGACCTTACCCCGAAACAACGCTACGAAACCATGGCGGTTGCCGACGTACAAGCCGCCTGCGACGTATGTCTTGCCGAACACGAATCTACCGGCGGCAAAACCGGTTTCGTCAGCCTCGAAGTTTCGCCTGAATTATCCAAAGACGCGCAAGGCACAGTTGAAGAAGCGCGCCGCCTGCACGCCGCCATCGGCCGTAAAAATGTCATGATTAAAGTACCGGCAACCGATGAAGGCATCGAAGCGCTTGAAACCCTCGTTTCAGACGGCATCAGCGTCAACCTGACCCTGCTTTTCTCTCGTGCCCAAACCCTCAAAGCCTATGCGGCCTACACGCGCGGCATTGCTAAACGTTTGAAAGCAGGACACGACGTTTCCCATATCCAAGTTGTCGCCAGCTTCTTTATTTCCCGTGTTGATGCCGCATTGGACGCCACCCTGCCCGACCATCTCAAAGGCAAAGTCGCCATTGCACTGGCCAAAGCCGCCTATCAAGATTGGGCACAATACTTCGGCAGCAGCGAATTTGCCGCACTTGCCGAAAAAGGTGCCAACCGCGTACAACTTCTATGGGCATCTACCGGCGTGAAAAACCCTGCCTATCCTGACACTTTGTACGTTGACAGCCTGATTGGCGCCCATACCGTCAACACCGTTCCCGATGCCACACTCAAAGCCTTTATCGACCACGGCACCGCCAAAGCCACTTTGACCGAAGGTGTGGACGAAGCCCAAGCGCAGCTTGCCGAAACCGCCAAACTCGGCATTGATGTCGAAACTTTGGCAACTCGTTTGCAGGAAGACGGTTTGAAACAATTTGAAGACGCTTTCGCCAAACTGCTTGCTCCCTTGGCTTAAGCGGATTGAACGGATGGTCGAGAAACTTAAATCATTTTGAAAAGTCTCAGGCCGTCTGAAACCCAAATTCGGGCGTGTACGGCACGCCCTTTTCTATCACGATTTGAATACCGTGCAGGCATACTGCCCCTGCCCTACAAAACCACCCTGCCATGTATATAGGACGTTTCGCCCCCAGCCCTACCGGCCTGCTTCATATCGGCTCCCTGCTGACCGCCGTCGCCTCCTATGTCGACGCACGCGCTCATCAGGGCAAATGGCTGGTCCGCATTGAAGACCTCGACCCCCCGCGCGAAATGCCCGGCGCCGCTGCCGACATTTTGCGCACACTCGAAGCTTTCGGTTTTGAGTGGGGCGGCGAAGTCGCCTATCAAAGCCGCCGTTACGACCTATATCAAGACACCCTCGACCGCCTCAAAACAGCCGGGCTGGTGTATCCCTGCTATTGCAGCCGCAAAGACTGGCAGGCGGCGGCAACACATGGCGCAGACGGATTTGTATATAACGGCCGTTGCCGCAATCCTCAGCAAAGGCCCGACACGCAAAACAAAACGCCGGCATGGCGCATTCAAGTTCCCGATCGCGTAATCGGTTTTTCAGACGGCATTGTCGGACATTACGCACAAAATCTGGCACACGATATCGGCGATTTCGTCCTGCTTCGTGCCGACGGCTATTGGGCATATCAGCTTGCCGTGGTTGCCGATGATGCCGATCAAGGAATAACCCATATTGTCCGCGGTCAGGACTTGCTCGTTTCCACGCCGCGCCAAATCTATCTGCAACAATGCCTCGGCATTCCCACACCGGCCTACGCGCACCTTCCCCTGTTGACCAACAACCAAGGGCAAAAATGGTCGAAACAAACCCTTGCACCGGCTTTGGATTTGAATCAAAAAGAACAACTTCTCCGCCAAGTCCTAACCTACCTCAACCTACCCGATGCACCTGCCGTGAACCGTCCGCAAGAATTGCTCGATTGGGCGGTAGCACACTGGCAAATGGACAAAATCCCAAAATCGTCCATTATCACGGACTGAATTAGCGCAATTACAACAAAATTACTCTAGGTATTACAATATTTCATAAAATTATGTAAGTAATCTTCCGATTCATCCCAAACCATGCCGCAAGAAGCAAAAAATCATGTATATTTTAAAAATTTCCTAAAATTGTCACAAACTGATAATTTTAAGGTTGTAACAACATACGGCTGACGCGTTATTGAGGATGACAAAGCGCGGCAGATCTCCCACGATACGACAAAAAGAATACCGCTATGCCAAGTGCCATTATTGTAGAAGACGAAGTATTAGCAGCAGAACGCTTACGTGTATTATTGGAAGAGTGCAATGTCGTACTGCTCAACGTCTTTCACCATGCCATGCCAGCATTGGAGTGGTTGAGCGTCCACGAAGTCGACATCGTCTTTGCCGACATCGGCATGCCGGAAATCGACGGTCTCGAGTTTGTCGAACGCATTAAGCGTACCGCCAAACGCCAGCCGGAAATTGTATTCACCACAGCCTACGAAGAACACGCCCTGCGCGCGTTTGAGCTGGCTGCCGCAGACTATCTGCTCAAACCGATCAAAATGACCCGCCTGCAAACCGCGCTTGACCGCATCATCGAGAAAAACCGCGAAAAAGCAGACAGCTTCACCCATTTCAAAGTGTACAACCGCGAGCGCATGGTTGAAATCCCATGGCAACAGGCGCGTTACCTGATGGCGGAACACAAAACCGTCTATCTGTTTACCGGCGACGGCCAAAGCTACGAATTACCGAAGACCTTGGTTTACTGGGAAGAATTGCTGGGCGACAAAGTCATCCGCATCCACCGCAATGCCCTCGTCTTCCGCCACACCCTCGACAGCCTGATTCGACTGGACGATGATGAAAACGACGAATCCGCATCCACATGGAGCGCTAAAATTCTCGATATTCCGACCCCGTTGCCCGTCAGCCGCCGGCAACTCTCCACCCTGCGGAAAATCATTAAAAACAGCATCTAAAATGCCCTCCTTGATTAGTTCTTTTTAAATCAAAGGCCGTCTGAAAAGATATTTTCAGACGGCCTTTTAACTTCTTAGCCAAATAGTAGAAAATTAAAAAAGAATAGCCTAAGTCTGTCGGTTAACTTTATCCAAGCTCTCAATTTGATCAAACCTTGTTATATCCACAAACAAAGTTTTCCATTTTTTAATCCAGCATCTCTCAATTACTACCACTCAACAGAAAAGGCCGTCTGAAAAAATTCAGACGGCCTCGATGCTTAAGCCTTACCAATTAAAAGAACAATTCACGCCAGCTGATGCGTTTGAGTCCGCATGTACGGCCTTCTACTTTCAGGCTGACCAGTTGGTTAGACAAGAGACTGCGATCACCTTTGGTTGCGAAACATTTATTGTTTGGCACGCTCGGCGTGGCGTTCAACTCCTTATCCGTACCCGTGCCGCCGCTATCGCCATCGGCAGTTACCGGAGAATCGTCGGCTTTGCTGGAATTTATATAAGTAAAGTTGATAACGCCATCAAAAGTCATACCGTTGGCGTAATAAATCTGGCCATTATTTTCACGTTTGATAAAAAATGTACGATCCTTTCTGGAGATACGCGCATCACGCAAGCCCAAACGGCCACCGTTTTCAGCATTTACACCCAGAATAATCGTTTTCGCTGTCGTTTGTGTGGACGTACTATCCGGCAAACAAACATCGGTACTGGAAGAATCAGTATGAATTGTTTTGGTTTCATACTTACGGATGGTTACAACGGCTGTACGCAAAATCATCGTCGGTTTGACAGTCACACGTTCATTCGGGTCTAAAGTCAGACTCCAGCCTTTTTTGTCTTTGCCTACCTTATTGTCGCTGACATAAATGTGTTCGCCTTCACTTTCTCTGGTTTGCTGTTCCAACTCACTGATGTTTGCCAAAACCGCTTTTTTGGATTCATCAGTAGACACATCGTCGTAAATACCGTAAACGGCATTGATTTGGCCATTGGTATTGGTCAATTCATTCTGATAAATCTCGCTACCCGTACCAAAAATGACGACATACTTATCTTTACTGCGGCGTGATACCGCAGGCGCAGACGTAATCGGTTGATTACCCGAGCCTTGGAAAATCATTTGCGCCGACCATTCAGACTCGGTTTTACCTCTCAAGTCGAAGCGGAACATATTGCCATAACGGTCGCCTGCATAGGCAATATCGACAATACCGTCAAAATCGGTGTCTACCAAAGTGGGGGTAGAGAGGCCGCCTTTACCATTCGGCGCAGGAATTTTAGCCAAGAGCTTGCCGGCACTGGAAACATTTTTACCGGCATCTTGCGTACCAGCTTCTTTACCCGTCATATCATAGACATATAAAGCCGTTTCATTGTCGGCACTGTTCACATCTTCAGTACGATAGCCGCTAGCCAAGAAACCCGCATAGCGCACATCAGATTTCAAATTGACCGGAGTAGTATCGCGCTTGATGGAAACACGGCCGATTTGTGTCGAACCAATGGTATAACCGAGCTTATTGTCAGAGCCTTTTTTTGTTTCAAACAAAGGCACAGTCGTATTCCAACCACTACGATCACTGTTAGCCACTGCACCGATATTCAACGCATACGCACCGCGTCCACCCTGACCCATCGCACCAAACATAAAGGTTTGCTTATCAGGTGTTTGGCGGAGAACAAAGCCACCATTGACCATATAGCGGTGTGGCGTGTTGGAGCCGTAACCATCGCGTGCAATATCTTTCAGAACTTTGCCTAAAGTTGTTGCTTGACCTTTCTCGTCCTCACGTTCCATACCTGCCGGAATATAGCTGAGTTTCAAGTCATAAGGATTGCTAGGCGTACCATTACGGAAAATATGTACCATGCCGTCATTGGCAGCGGCGACCAAAAACTCTTGACGGTTGTCGCGCTTATCGCCAATAGCCGCAACCGAACCGTCTAAAATATCGCCCAAATTACGTTCATCTTTATTTGGATCATTAGGGTCAGTCGGACGAATTCGATAAGACTGACTATAACCTTTTGTCTCTGCATCCGCTTTGATGGCTTCATCACCACCTGCTCGGCCAGTCCATTTCAGCAATGCATTTTTCCATTCCAACTTATCTTTCGCACTGCCGTCTGAAATGCCAAAATCGGCGTTTGAAGCATTATCTGCAGCTCTATCGATGAAATAGGTCTTACTGCCATCATTAACCAAAGTAAGACGGTTATTAAATGATGGCTGAACAAACTCAGTCGTATTGATAGGCGTACCATCGCGTTTTAATTTATAAAACCGCAACTGACTGCTCCAAGAGCCGGTATTCAAATGAACCGTTGCCGCCATATCGGGAATACCTGTACTAGTCGTTGCTGGTGCAGTTGAAGAAGCGCCTTCAAATTTCGTATTTTTGCTGTCATTTTCAATATTGTCGACAATGGTTTTAAAGGCTTCAAGCAAATCTTCTTTTTTCTCAGCCTTAAAATACCAGTCTGGACGGCTCGCACCCTTTTCCAGATACTCTCTCCCTACTTGAGAGATCCCCTCACCAAAACCCACAGTAAAAGTCTGAACCAATTGCTTGCTGTAATCTACACCCTTGGGATCGCTTGGATCACCATCCCAGCTCTTACCTGCATCATCTTTGCCATCTTTTGCTGTTTTAATGTCTTTTTCTGCCAAAGTCTGGCTAAAGAAACGCATACCGCGTTTTTCATCCTTATAGTTCCTATCCCAATAAGGAACAATAATTTCGCCTGCAGCTACCCACATATACCTACCATAATTAGGATCATACTCATGCTTATATTTACTAGATTGACATAGCAATTTCTTTTCATTCTCAGGCAAGCCAAAATCATTATCATATTGATAAGGTAGAAAATCAAAGTATCCTTTGATACGACCTCCACCATCAAAGAATTTACCTTTCCCATAGCTATCATCATTAGCCTTCACTTCAGACGGCCCAAAATATTGGTATGCAGACGTACCCGCACTACGTTCAATATCGCGGTAATAGTTTGAATAGTAATAATCCCTATCGTAGTTGAAGTTAGTATTACGAGATAAGCGAGGATCTTCACCTGGAATCTGGTTACTACAACTCATATTGGCATCACCATCCGACATCACAATCACATAAGACTTCTGACAACGGTATTTGATGTTGGGCATCACAAAGTTTTTGACTACTTCATAGTAGCGGCGCGTGATTGGCGTAGCATGACCAGGGTCGATACCATCTACTCTCCTTTGAATGTCCTGCCAATTATCAGTAAAGCCCATCCTATCCGGAGTATCGGTATGACCATTGTTATGCAGGGTTTGCAAACCCCACTGGAATTGTTGTTTTTCGCCATACTTTTGCAATACTGACTTTAGAGCCTCCTTAGTAATCGTTATTCTTTTATCAGCCCATACAGATGTTTCCTTACCTTGCACATTCCATTGCATACTGCCCGAGTCATCAATCAAAAACATAATATTGTGTTTGACTTTGGGTTGGCCGCTGACGTCGGTTTTGTTTTGCAGGTAAAAAGGAGTTTGGGCAAATTGCTGCGTATTTGCCTGAACGGAAATGCTGATAAGCGCTAAAGCGGAAGCGACGCTTGCATGAATGAGGCGATGGCGGCCTGATGGAGCGTTTTGCATAATGTGTTCTTTTTTCATCGGATAATCTCAGCTAAAAATGACGTTGTTTTTATTTTTTATGGGGCTACGATTTTAGCATAAACAGCCTGTTTCATGTTTGATTCGGCTGAATTTCCCTACACCTGCATTTCAAACACAACAAAAATGAAACAATCTGTCTGCTCAGTTTTAAGACGGCCTGACTGAATATTTAGTTCAGCCTTATTCATCAAGCATTTCAAAAGCAAGAGACTGTACCGTAAAGATAAAACGTTTTTAAATTATCGATTATTTGCTCTACGCTTGAAATTCCTATTACTTTGACTTAAAATACACTGCTTCTACGGCATAGACCGCTATGTCTGAAAAAGCACGTTACACAGCAAAATCAAAGCTGCGGAGCGTGTTTTTTTTTAGCCGAGATTTCCGAAGGCTGTCTTTTTTGTAAACAATTTTTATTTTTCAGACGGCCTGACCCATTTTTTTCGAACCGACCATCATCAGGCAAACAGGATTCCATCATGACCACTCCGGCTCTTCTCGTTCTCGCTGACGGCAGCGTATTTCACGGCACATCAATCGGTTACGAAGGTTCGACTTCCGGCGAAGTCGTGTTCAACACTTCCATGACCGGCTATCAGGAAATCCTGACCGACCCTTCCTACTGCAAACAAATCGTTACCCTCACCTACCCACACATCGGCAACACCGGCACCAACGCCGAAGATGAAGAAAGCCGCAGCGTTTACGCCGCCGGTTTGATTATCCGCGACCTGCCGCTCTTGCACAGCAACTTCCGCGCATCCGAAAGCCTGCACGACTATTTGGTACGCAACAAAACCGTCGCCATCGCCGACATTGATACCCGCCGCCTGACCACCCTGTTGCGTGAAAAAGGCTCGCAAGGCGGTGCAATCTTGACCGGTGCGGATGCCACCGTTGAAAAAGCACAAGAACTGATTGCCGCATTCGGCAGCATGGTCGGCAAAGATTTGGCAAAAGAAGTTTCCTGCACAGAAACTTACGAATGGACCGAAGGCGAATGGGCATTGGGCAAAGGTTTCGTTACCCCTTCCGAACAGCCTTACCACGTCGTCGCCTACGATTTCGGCGTGAAAACCAACATCCTGCGCATGCTCGCCTCGCGCGGCTGCCGCTTGACCGTCGTTCCGGCGCAAACCAGCGCGGAAGAAGTATTGGCACTCAATCCTGACGGCGTATTCCTGTCCAACGGCCCCGGCGACCCCGAACCTTGCGACTACGCCATCAAAGCCGTACAAAAACTGATGGAAAGCGGCAAACCGATTTTCGGCATTTGTTTGGGACACCAGCTGATCAGCCTCGCCATCGGTGCGAAAACCCTGAAAATGCGCTTCAGCCATCACGGTGCCAACCACCCTGTACAAGATTTGGACAGCGGCAAAGTCGTTATCACCAGCCAAAACCACGGTTTCGCCGTCGATGCCGACACTTTGCCCGCCAACGCACGCATTACCCACAAATCCTTGTTTGACAATACCTTGCAAGGCATCGAACTGACAGACAAACCCGTGTTCTGCTTCCAAGGCCACCCCGAAGCCAGCCCGGGCCCGCAAGACGTCGGCTATCTATTCGACAAATTCATTGACAATATCAAAGCAGCAAAACAATAAAGCTGATTTTTTCAGACGGCCACACTCAACTCGACAACAGGCCGTCTGAAAACCAAACTTCAAAAATATAAATTCAGCCCCCTCTCAACATCTGTACAGCCTGAAAACCCAATCGTCTAATCAGAAAGGAAAACCAATGACTGAAAAACAAATGCACATTCTTTCCGTCACCGCCACCCTGGCCGGCGTCGGTATGTACGTTTCTTATATCCCGCAAATCCAAAACAACCTTGCCGGCAACCCCGGCTCGCCGTTGCAACCCCTCGTCGCCGCCATCAACTGCACATTATGGTTTGCCTACGGCTTTTTGAAAGAAAAACGCGACTACCCCATCATACTGGCAAACGCCCCAGGCATTATTTTGGGTTTGATTACATTTATCACTAGTTTTTAAGGAAGTTTTCAGACGGCCTGTGCAAAATAAAAACGCAAACGGTCGTCTGAAAAAAGTGGCCAAAATATCAATAGCAGGAATTTTTCAGGTAGTTTTTTATCGCAAGGCAGATGGAACAAACCCCGCGAGCGTTTTTTCAGACGGCCTTTAATATGTACCGCAAGGCACGCACGCGATGGGTTAAAGTGCAGGGAAAATGGAGAACGCGTGCGTATCGCACGCACCCTGCATACAAGCTAATAGCTTGCTATCTAAATACATTTGAGGAAAAAAGAATATGGACAAGTTTTCATCTGAAGTTTGCAAAGCCCTTGCATATTACGTTTACCGCTTAATTGACCCAAGAAATGGTGAAACTTTTTATGTAGGCAAAGGCAAAGACAACCGGGTTTTTGAACATTTGAAACAATGTTTGAAAATAGCGGAAGATGGCGAAGATGAACTGAATTTAAAATATAGTAGGATTCGCGCTATCCAAAAAGCCAAATTGGAAGTTATCCATGTCATTCATCGACATGGCATGAATGAGAAAACCGCTTTTGAAGTAGAAGCTGCTTTAATAGATGCCTATCCGGGGCTATCAAATGAACAAAGCGGACATGGCAATAGTGAATTTGGTTCGATGCATGTATCTGAAATACAAGATAAATACGATGCACCTGTTGCACAATTTGACAGCGATCATAATCTATTGATTATTAATATTAATCGTTCTTTAGATAAAGAAAAATCGGCTTATGATGCTGTTCGCCTAGCCTGGCGGCTTGATGTTGAGCGGGCAAAACGTGCGCATTACATCTTGGCGGTTGAAAAAGGCTTAATTGTGGATGTTTTACAAGCGCATGAATGGCTGCCAGCTACTAAGGAAAATTTTCCTGAGCTTAATGAAACCATAGTAGGACGTTTTGGTTTTCACGGCGAATCACTTTCTAAAAATGATGAAGTCCGCCAAAAATACCAACGTAAAAGGCTGCCTGAAGAATATCGTAAACGGGGTGCCAGCAATCCCGTTAAATATAGTTTTAAATAACCTGAAATCTCTAAGGTAAAACACCATGCCCAAACGTACCGACCTAAAATCCATCCTTATCATCGGCGCCGGCCCTATCGTTATCGGTCAAGCCTGCGAATTTGACTATTCGGGCGCACAGGCCTGCAAGGCTTTGCGTGAAGAAGGCTATAAAGTCATTCTGGTGAATTCCAACCCCGCCACGATTATGACCGACCCTGAAATGGCGGATGTTACCTACATCGAGCCGATTATGTGGCAGACGGTGGAGAAGATTATCGCCAAAGAGCGGCCCGACGCGATTCTGCCCACGATGGGCGGCCAGACTGCGCTGAACTGTGCGCTGGATTTGGCGCGCAACGGCGTGTTGGCGAAATACAATGTCGAGTTAATCGGCGCAACGGAAGACGCGATCGACAAGGCGGAAGACCGCGGCCGCTTTAAGGAGGCGATGGAGAAAATCGGCCTCTCCTGCCCGAAATCCTTTGTCTGCCACACGATGAACGAAGCCTTGGCGGCGCAGGAACAGGTCGGCTTCCCGACGCTGATTCGTCCTTCTTTCACCATGGGCGGTTCGGGCGGCGGTATTGCCTACAATAAAGACGAATTTTTGGCAATTTGCGAACGCGGTTTTGATGCGTCGCCTACGCATGAGTTGCTGATTGAGCAGTCCGTTCTCGGCTGGAAAGAGTACGAGATGGAAGTTGTACGCGATAAAAACGACAACTGCATCATTATCTGCTCGATTGAAAACTTCGACCCTATGGGCGTGCATACCGGCGACTCCATCACTGTTGCGCCTGCACAAACATTGACCGACAAGGAATACCAAATCATGCGCAACGCTTCGTTGGCGGTATTGCGCGAAATCGGCGTGGACACGGGTGGCTCGAACGTGCAATTTGCGGTGAACCCTGAAAACGGCGAGATGATTGTGATTGAGATGAACCCGCGCGTGAGCCGTTCGTCCGCGCTGGCTTCCAAAGCAACGGGCTTCCCGATTGCGAAGGTGGCGGCCAAACTGGCTGTCGGCTTTACACTGGACGAGTTGCGCAACGACATTACCGGCGGTCGCACCCCTGCGTCATTCGAGCCTTCCATCGACTATGTCGTGACCAAAATCCCACGCTTTGCGTTTGAAAAATTCCCTGCCGCAGATGACCGCCTGACCACGCAGATGAAATCGGTGGGCGAAGTAATGGCGATGGGCCGTACCATTCAAGAAAGCTTCCAAAAAGCCTTGCGCGGTTTGGAAACCGGCTTGTGCGGCTTCAACCCTCGCAGTGAAGATAAAGCGGAAATCCGCCGCGAACTGGCCAACCCGGGCCCTGAGCGTATGCTGTTTGTAGCCGATGCGTTCCGTGCAGGCTTCACGCTGGAAGAAATCCACGAAATCTGCGCCATCGATCCTTGGTTCTTGGCACAAATCGAAGACTTGGTGAAAGAAGAAAAATCAGTTTCAGACGGCCAATTACAAGACTTGGATTATGCCGCTTTACGCCGTCTGAAACGCAAAGGCTTCTCTGACAAGCGTTTGGCACAATTATTGAACGTAAGCGAAAAAGAAGTCCGCGAACACCGCTACGCGCTGAACCTGCATCCGGTTTACAAACGCGTCGACACCTGCGCCGCCGAGTTTGCCACCGAAACCGCCTATCTCTACTCTACTTACGAAGAGGAATGCGAAGCGCGTCCTTCCGACCGTAAAAAAGTGATGATTCTCGGCGGCGGCCCGAACCGCATCGGTCAGGGCATCGAGTTTGACTACTGCTGCGTTCACGCCGCGCTCGCCCTGCGCGAATCGGGCTTTGAAACGATTATGGTCAACTGCAACCCCGAAACCGTGTCCACCGACTTCGACACCAGCGACCGCCTCTATTTCGAGCCGCTGACGCTGGAAGACGTGTTGGAAATCGTCCGCACCGAAAACCCGTGGGGCGTGATTGTGCATTACGGTGGTCAAACCCCGCTCAAACTCGCCAACGCATTGGTTGAAAACGGCGTAAACATCATCGGCACATCCGCCGACAGTATCGACGCCGCCGAAGACCGCGAACGTTTCCAAAAAGTGTTGAACGACTTAGGCCTGCGTCAACCGCCCAACCGCATCGCCCACAACGAAGAAGAAGCCCTCGTTAAAGCCGAAGAAATCGGTTATCCGTTGGTTGTCCGTCCTTCTTACGTACTCGGCGGCCGCGCCATGCAGATTGTTCACTCTGCCGAAGAGTTGCAAAAATACATGCGCGAAGCCGTACAAGTTTCCGAAGACAGCCCTGTATTGCTCGACTTCTTCTTGAACAACGCCATCGAAGTGGACGTAGACTGCGTTTCAGACGGCCAAGACGTCGTGATCGGCGGCATCATGCAACACGTCGAACAAGCAGGTATCCACTCCGGCGACTCCGGCTGTTCATTGCCTCCATACTCATTGGATGAAGAAATTCAAGATGAAATCCGTCGTCAAACCAAAGCCATGGCATACGCACTGGGCGTAGTCGGCTTGATGAACGTACAGTTTGCCGTACAAGACGGCGTAGTCTTCGTACTGGAAGTGAACCCACGCGCCAGCCGTACCGTACCGTTCGTATCCAAAGCTACCGGCGTACCGCTCGCCAAAGTCGGCGCACGCGTGATGGCAGGCATTTCGCTGAAAGAGCAAGGCGTAGAAAAAGAAGTCATCCCAGACTTCTATGCCGTTAAAGAAGCCGTGTTCCCATTCATCAAATTCCCGGGTGTGGACACCATTCTCGGCCCTGAAATGCGCTCTACCGGCGAAGTCATGGGCGTAGGCGCAAGCTTCGGCGAAGCTTACTTCAAAGCCCAACTCGGTGCAGGCGAACGCTTGAGCACAACCGGCAAAGTGTTCCTCGCCGTACGCGACGAAGACAAACCGCTCATCGTCAAAACCGCACAAAACTTCCAAGCACTCGGCTACGGTGTCTGCGCCACACGCGGTACCGCCGAATACTTGAAAGAACACGGCATCATCGTGCAAGCGGTCAACAAAGTGCAGGAAGGTCGCCCACACATCGTGGACGCAATTAAAAACGGCGAAATCGCACTGGTGGTCAACACCGTCGGCAGCACAGTACAATCAGTTACCGACAGCCACAGCATCCGCCGCACTTCCCTTACCCAACGCGTACCGCAATACACCACCATCGCGGGCGGCGAAGCCATGAGCGAAGGCGCAAAAAGCCGCGAGCACTTAGGCGTATACAGCGTACAGGAATTGCATGGCCGTCTGAAAAACAAAGCCTAATCAATCCTATCGGATTTGAATAGATAAAAGGCCGTCTGAAACCTGATTGCTCAGTTTCAGACGGCCTTTCTGCAAAAAGAAGGAAAACGTAATGAAACAAACTATTCAAGAAAAACTGACTCAAATTTCACTTGCCGAACCACTGTATTTTCTGTTGGCGGCGGAGAGCGGAAGCCGCGCATGGGGCTTTGCTTCGCCCGACAGCGATTATGATGTACGCGCCATTTATATCCGTCCGCAAGAACATTATCTGCAAATTGATGAAGCAAAAGATACGTTTGAATTTATTGAAAACCAATGGTTTGACGTAGGCGGCTGGGACATCCGCAAGGCTTTGCGCCTGTTGAGAAAAAGCAATGCCGTATTGCTCGAATGGCTGCGTTCACCGATTGTTTATACACAAGATGAGGCATTCATAGGCCGTCTGAACGAACTTGCGCCCCAATACGTCCAAGCCGCCGCGTTGTTGCACCATTATCGCGGTATCGCCGGCAATGCTTTGAAAGCCATGGATTTGGCGCAGCCGATTAAATTGAAGAAATGGTTTTACGTCTTACGCCCTTTATTGGCGGCACGCTGGGCAGTGAAACAAGGCGGTATTCCGCCAATGACTTTGGTTGAGTTGATGAATGAGTGGCAGACAGATTGTGCTACCCAAATTACTGATCTAGTCGCATTAAAAGCAGGACAAGACGAAAGTTATCTGCACACATTATCGCCAGAGCTGCAAAAGCTGACTGTTGACCTATATAACGAAGTTTCTGCCTTGTCTGCCCCTGCTGCCGAACCTGCCGATAGCGGGCCTTTGAACGAATTGTTCCGCTCCACCTTGGCAACCATTTATCCGTAAAAGGCCGTCTGGATATGCTGACCCTCGAAGACTTGCATACGCAAAACCTGATTCTGCTTGAAGCCGTGTCCGGCAGCCGCGCCTACGGTTTGGCAACGCCCGAGTCCGATACCGACATCAAAGGCGTGTTTTACCTGCCTAAATCCATGTTTTACGGCATGGAATACATCCAACAAATCAGCAATGAAACCAACGATATTGTGTATTACGAACTGGGACGGTTTATCGAATTGCTGTTGCAAAGTAATCCAAACACGCTAGAGCTGCTGGCTTCCCCTTCCGACTGTGTGCGATACCGTTCGCCATTGATGGATGCATTTAAAACCGAATGGTTTATCTCTAAAACCTGTCAGCAAAGTTTTGCAGGCTATGCCTACGGACAAATCAAAAAAGCACGGGGATTGAATAAAAAAATCAGCAATCCGATGCCGTCTGAAAAGAAAAGCATCCTTGATTTCTGCCACATCGTAGAAGGCGCGCAAACTGTACCGCTGCAACACTGGCTTTCGCAACGCGGAATGGAGCAAAGGCATGCAGGCTTAATCAAAATAGCCCACGCCCGAGAACTTTATGCGCTGTTTTACGATGCCGACGGCACACTTGGCTACCATGGTATTGCACCCAAACCCGAAGCCTCAACGCTTTCACTCAGCACCATTCCAGAAGGCGAATCACCGCTTGCCCATCTATCCTTCAACCAAGACGGATACAGCAGCTACTGCCGCGAATATGCCTCTTATCAACAATGGCTGGCAGAACGCAACGAAACACGCTATCAAGGCACGCAGGCGCACGGTCACGGTTACGACGCAAAAAATATGATGCACACTTTCCGCCTGCTTGAGACCGCGCGCGATATTGCCCTTCATGGCGAAATCCGTCCACGCCGTCCCAATCGTGACGAATTGCTGGCCATCAAGCGCGGTTCTTTTCCTTACAATGAACTGTTGGCGCGTGCAGAAACATTGATTAACGAAGTAGAAAATTTGTTCGCCCAGTCCGATTTACCGGAAGCTGTAAACAGCACTTTGGCAATCAATGCCCTCGTCGAAATCCGAACCAAGATTTACGGATAAGAGAATCAAAAACAGAGGCCGTCTGAAATTATGTGTTTCCTCTTTTCAGACGGCCTTTTCATATTTCAAATTCTAACCGTCTGTCCATCAAAACAACCTTTTCCGCCGTCTCCCAACAAGGGATAGCAACATGAAATATAATTTCGTTATTGATTGGATTTATACGACAAAATTGTTGTTTTTTCATCATAATCCAAAAATATCGAGTTTAACGCCTATTCTCCTTGCTTTATAATGGCCGTCTGAAATAAAAATACAATTAAAGCAGAAGCATGTCTTTGCAACTTAAGCAGATTTGCATAATTAAACATATGCTTTAATCATAATAATGATAAAATAATACGGCTTTCCTCTAAATTAAAGGGAAAACTGCACAAGAAACGGAAAATAAAATGAGTGTCGGATTATTGCGTGTTTTGGTTCAAAGCCAGACCATCTCAAATCAACAAGCGGAACATTACAACAATCTTTTACAATCAGGCAAAGAAATCCTGCCCAACCTGTTTTCAGACGGCATCATCTCCCCTAAAGCTTTGGGGGAGTTAGTTGCGCGCGTATTCAGCTATCCCCTTTTGGATTTGCACTACTACCCGCGCAATAATGTAGTCAGCGACATTCTGACGGAAGAGCAAATGGTGCAAAACCGTTGCATTCCGATTTTCAAACGCGGACGCAAGGTTTATTTCGCCGTATCCGATCCGACCCAAATCCAAAACTTTCAAAAAATCGCTTTTGCTTCAGGTTTAAGTGTCGACTTGGTAGTGGTTCCCGACGACCAGCTCAGCTCATTGCTGGAATGGCTGGGTCAACGTTCGACAACCATTCTGAAAGAAATCAACGACGAACATGAAGCAACGCAGCAATCGCAATCGCTTTATATCGACAATGAGGAAGCTGAAGACGGCCCTATCCCCCGCTTCATCCACAAAACCTTATCCGATGCCCTGAACGCGGGCGCATCGGACATCCACTTTGAATTCTACGAACAAATGGCGCGCGTCCGTTTCCGCGTGGACGGACAATTGCGTGAAGTCGTACAGCCGCCTGTCGCCGTGCGCGGCCAGTTGGCATCACGCATTAAAGTGATGGCGCGTTTGGATATTTCCGAAAAACGTATTCCGCAAGACGGCAGAATTCAAATTGCCTTCCATAAACACGGCCGTCCGATTGACTTCCGTGTCAGCACGTTGCCGACATTGTTTGGCGAAAAAGTGGTGATGCGTATCCTAAATTCCGATGGTACATCGCTCAATATCGACCAGCTCGGTTTAGAGCCTTTCCAAAAAGAAATGCTGCTTGAGGCCATCAACCGCCCTTACGGCATGGTATTGGTTACCGGTCCGACAGGTTCGGGCAAAACTGTTTCGCTCTATACCTGCCTGAGTATTTTGAACACGGAAGATGTAAACATTTCGACGGCAGAAGATCCGGCCGAGATTAACCTGCCGGGCGTCAACCAAGTCAACGTCAATGAAAAACAAGGTCTGACGTTTGCCGCCGCACTCCGATCCTTCTTGCGTCAAGATCCTGATATTATTATGGTCGGTGAGATTCGTGACTTGGAAACCGCCGACATCGCCATTAAAGCCGCCCAAACCGGCCACATGGTTTTCTCTACCCTGCATACCAATAATGCACCGGCCACGCTGTCCCGCCTTTTGAACATGGGTGTCGCGCCTTTCAACATCGCCAGCTCGGTCAGCCTAATTATGGCGCAAAGGTTGTTGCGCAGACTGTGCCCGAACTGCAAACGTGAAGTTGAGCGCCCGCCGGTTCCGGCATTGAAAAAAGCCGGCTTTACCGATGCGGACTTGGCTCAAGATTGGAAACTCTACCGCCCGGTTGGCTGCGACAGCTGCCGCGGCAAAGGCTTTAAAGGCCGCGTCGGTATTTATGAAGTCATGCCGGTCAGCGATGAAATGCAAAAAGTCATTATGAACAACGGTACAGAAGTTGATATCATGAACATGGCCTATCAGGAAGGCATGGTAGACTTGCGTCGTGCTGGCCTCATGAAAGTCATGCAAGGCCTGACCTCGTTGGAAGAAGTGACTGCTCATACCAATGACTAAACTGCCATATTTTCGAAAATTAAAATAAAGCGGCACGGGGAAACAGTCCGCTTTATTTCTTACTAACAAGGGATAACTCATGGCTCAAGCAGAGCAAAAAAGAAGTCTGTTCGGTTCAAGAAGCAAAGGCAAGCGTTTTACATTTGAAGGAAAAAACATCGAGACCGAACGTCTTGTCCGTGGTGAAGTAGTTGCCAAAGACGAAGAAGAAGCACGCAAAAAACTCCAACGCAGAGGCATTCGTCCTTTACGTATCAGCAAAGTCAAAACCGCACGCAAACGCCGTATTACACAAGAAGACATCACGGTGTTTACGCGCCAACTGGCAACGATGATGAAGGCAGGCTTGCCGCTGATGCAGGCTTTTGAAATCGTTGCTCGCGGCCACTCCAATCCGAGCATGACCGAAATGCTGATGCAGGTTCGCTCCGATGTCGAACAAGGTAGCGCATTGGGTAAATCATTCTCCAAATATCCAAAATATTTCGACCGCTTCTATTGCAATCTGGTCAGCGCAGGCGAGTCCGGCGGCGTACTGGAAAGCTTATTGGACAAACTGGCTGTCTATAAAGAAAAAACCCAAGCCATTAAGAAAAAGGTTAAAACCGCGCTGACCTACCCGATTGCCATTATCGTGGTGGCGATTGCGCTTATCTTCATCATGATGATGTTTGTACTGCCTGCCTTTAAAGAAGTTTATGCCAATATGGGTGCAGAGCTGCCAAGCCTTACCCAACTTGTCATGAACTTGTCTGATTTATTCGTCGACTACGGCTGGATTATGATCATCCTTTTGATTGTTTCGGCCTTCGGCCTGTACAAACTCCATGAAAAATCACCTACTTTCCAAAAACGAATCGATGCTTTTATTTTGAGACTGCCTGTTTTTGGCACCATCGTCCGAAAAGCGACCATCGCCCGTTGGGCACGTACGACTTCCACCCTCTTCGCAGCCGGCGTTCCTTTGGTGGAAGTATTAGATTCAGTTGCAGGCGCATCCGGCAATATTCTTTATGAAGAAGCCACTCAAGACATCCGCGCCAAGGTAACCCAAGGTCTGTCGCTGACATCCAGTATGCAAAGTACAGATATGTTCCCCAATATGGTGATCCAAATGGCGGCCATCGGCGAAGAGTCAGGCTCTTTGGACGATATGCTGAACAAAGCCGCCGAATTCTATGAAGATGAAGTAGACAACTCCGTCTCCCGATTGTCTCACTTGATGGAACCTATCATCATGGTGGTATTGGGTTCGCTCATCGGTATTTTGCTGATTGCCATGTATCTGCCGCTGTTTAACTTGGGTAATGTCGTAGGTTGATATGCTTGATAGTATTTACTCTGCCATCGACGCCCTCTCCGTTCTTGCGCCATTCGCCATTTCTTTAGCCGTTATTTTGGGATTACTGATTGGCAGCTTTCTGAACGTCGTCATTTATCGCACGCCGATAATGATGGAACGTGAATGGACACAATTTTCTAAAGAACATTTGGGCATCAAGCTGACAGACGAAGAAAAACAGCCATTTAATCTGCGTAAACCGAATTCACGCTGTCCTGAATGCAAAAGTCCGATCAGATTTTGGCAAAATATACCCATCCTCAGCTATGTTTTCCTAGGTGGGAAATGCCACGCCTGTAAAACCCATATTAGCATACGCTATCCGTTGATTGAGCTGCTGACAGGTGTCTTATTCGGTATTATCGCGTGGCAATACGGCTGGTCATGGGCGACTATTGGCGGATTGATTCTGACTGCCATATTGATTGCGCTGACCTTTATCGATGCCGATACGCAATATTTACCCGACAGCCTGACTCAGCCCCTAATTTGGATCGGCCTGCTGTTTAATCTGAACGATACATTTGTGCCCCTGCATTCAGCCGTTTGGGGTGCAATCGCAGGCTATATGAGCCTTTATACTTTATGCGCCGTCTATAAACTTCTGACCGGTAAAATCGGCATGGGCAATGGCGATTTCAAACTTTTGGCCGCACTCGGTGCATGGCTGGGCGTAGGGATATTACCTGTTCTGATCTTCATGGCTGCCTTAGTCGGGTTGTTAGGCGCACTCATCGCCCGTGTCGGTAAAGGCCAATATTTTGCTTTTGGTCCCAGCCTTGCTGTAGCAGGATGGATTATTTTGGTTGCCAATGCACCTATTACCCAACTGGTACAATGGTGGCTCGTACAATCAGGATTCCGATAATGACATTATGGATAGGCTTGACCGGCGGTATCGGTAGCGGCAAATCATCTATCGCCCAAATGTTTGCCGAGCTTGGCGTACCCATTATCGATGCCGATGCCATCAGCCGTTCACTGACCGCTGAAAACGGCGAAGCCCTTCCTGCCATCCGCCAGCTTTTCGGCGATGAGGTTTTTGACAGCGAAGGCCGTCTGAATCGTATGGCTTTACGGGAAGAAGTTTTCAGACGGCCTCAATCAAAAAAACAACTGGAAAATCTGCTTCTACCGTTAATCTTAAACAAAATCCAACAGCAGAAACAAAAACTTGCTTCCTCTACTTACGGCATTGTCGATGTACCGCTTTTGATTGAGAATCCGGCATTTAAAGCGGAGACCGACCGCATTTTGGTTGTAGATGTTCCGGAGTCCGTCCAAATCAAACGCGTACACCAACGCAATGGTTTTTCAGAAGAACAAACGCGTCAAATCATGGCAACCCAAGCTTCCCGATCTGACAGACTGCTTCATGCCGACGATGTATTGGACAATACCCATAGCTTGGAAGAAGCAAAAATCAAGGTTGCCCGCTTGCATCAATACTATCAATCCATTGCACAAACTCTGAAAGAAACTGCATGACCGCTCCTGTTGTAAAATGTCCAACCTGCCACAAAGAAGTCGTTTGGAACACCGACAGCCCCTACCGTCCTTTCTGCAGCAAACGGTGCAAACTCATTGATTTAGGCGAATGGGCGCAAGAAAAATACACTGTTTCTTCGGAAGACGACCCCTTTTCAGACCTGTTGGACGGCAAATAAACTGCGCCACTTCCTTCAGCCTATCCAAAACAGGCTCAAAACAGTAAAATACCCTCTTTATTCCAACCTATTCCATCCACCATGCTCACCTTCCAACAAATTATTTTCAAATTACAAAACTACTGGGCAGACAAAGGCTGCACCGTTATCCAACCTTTCGATATGGAAGTCGGTGCCGGTACTTCCCATCCAGCCACTTGTCTGCGCGCCTTAGGCCCGGAGCCGTGGTTTGCCGCTTACGTTCAACCCAGCCGCCGCCCTAAAGACGGCCGCTATGGCGACAACCCCAACCGCCTGCAACACTACTATCAATTCCAAGTTGCGCTCAAACCTGCCCCAGCCAATATTCAAGACCTCTACCTCGACTCCCTGCGCGAATTGGGTATCGACCCTAAAGTACACGACATCCGCTTTGTCGAAGATGACTGGGAAAACCCTACTCTCGGCGCTTGGGGCTTGGGTTGGGAAGTTTGGCTCAACGGCATGGAAGTAACCCAATTCACCTACTTCCAACAAGTCGGCGGTATCGACTGCTCCCCTGTACTCGGTGAAATTACCTACGGTATCGAGCGTCTCGCCATGTATCTGCAAGGCGTGGAAAACGTGTACGACCTCGTTTGGGCAAAAACCCTTGATGGCAACATCGTCACTTACGGCGACGTTTATCATCAAAACGAAGTCGAACAATCCACCTACAACTTCGAATACAGCGATGCCGATTGGCTCTTGCGCCAATTCAACGACTATGAAGAACAAGCCAAACGCCTGCTTGCAGTTGAAGACACCAGTCTTGCCCTGCCTGCTTACGAGCTTGTACTCAAAGCCGGCCACACGTTCAACCTATTGGATGCACGCGGCGCCATTTCTGTTACCGAACGCGCAACCTACATCGGCCGTATTCGTGCACTGAGCCGCATCGTTGCTCAAAAATTCGTTGAAAGCCGCGAGAAACTGGGCTTCCCATTGCTTAAAAACCAATAAGCCCGCACATACTTACCACGCCGCCATCTGATACATTCAAGTGGCGGCGTTTCTATTTTCAGACGGCCTAACGTCGATGCCATCGCAAACACTTCCAGCCTGCTTTCAGGTAAAATAAGCCCTTTACTACATAAACCGTCTGAAAACATGAGTTCATCCTCTACTGCAAAAATTCCCTTTTTCTTACTTTCCCTCGTTGCCATCATTCTTGACCAGCTGAGCAAATGGGAAATCTTGAAACACTTTACCGAAGGCGAACGCCTCAATATCATTCCAGACTTTTTTGACCTGACCCTTGCCTATAATCCTGGCGCGGCATTCAGCTTTTTGGCCGACCAGGGCGGCTGGCAAAAATTCTTCTTTTTAGGTCTGGCCGTCGTTATCAGCCTGTATTTGGCCCGTGCCATTTGGCGTGATGAGTTTGGACGCTGGGGCAAACTGGGGGCAGCCATGATTATCGGCGGCGCAATTGGCAATGTGGTTGACCGTCTGATTCACGGCCACGTTGTCGATTTTCTGCTTTTCTATTGGCAAAACTGGTTCTACCCCGCATTTAACATTGCCGACAGCTTTATCTGCGTTGGCGCAGTTTGCTTGGTATTAGATGGTTTGCTGCACAAAAAAACACCTTCAAACGACACAAAGGCCGTCTGAAAACGGAACACACATGACTCAAAAAACCATTATCCTTGCCAATCCCCGCGGCTTCTGTGCCGGTGTTGACCGTGCTATCAGCATTGTTGAACGTGCACTCGAAGAATTCGGCGCACCCATTTACGTCCGCCATGAAGTCGTTCACAACAAATTCGTCGTGGACAATCTGCGGGCAAAAGGTGCCGTCTTTGTCGATGACTTGGCGGATGTCCCAAAGGGTGCCACACTGATTTACTCTGCTCACGGCGTATCCAAAGCCGTACAGGAAGAAGCGGCACAACGTGGTTTCCGCGTTTTTGATGCCACCTGCCCTCTGGTCACCAAAGTTCATAAAGAAGTAGCCCGCCTCGATGAGCAAGATTACGAAATCATCATGATCGGCCACAAAGGCCACGTCGAAGTGGAAGGCACGATGGGACAGTTGCCCCCGGGTAAAATGTTTTTGGTTGAGACAGTGGAAGATGTAGCCGGACTGAACATCAAAAATCCTGATAAGCTTGCTTATGTCAGCCAAACCACTTTATCGGTGGATGAAACCAAAGATATTATTGCGGCCTTAAACCAACGCTTCCCCAATATCCGCAATCCGCACAAAGAAGACATCTGCTACGCCACAACCAACCGTCAAACTGCCGTTAAAGAATTGGCCGAAGAATGCGATCTCGTGATTGTTGTCGGCTCGCCCAATTCTTCCAACAGCAACCGCTTGCGTGAAGTAGCCGCATTGCGCGGAGTTGATGCCTATATGGTCGATAATGCTACCTATCTGAAAAAAGAATGGTTTGAAAACAAAACCAAGGTCGGTGTCACTGCCGGGGCATCTGCGCCCGAAGTCTTGGTTCGAGAAGTCTTGCAAACCATTCAAGACTGGGGACACGAGACCATACGCGAAGGAGAAGGCGCAGAAGAAAGCATTGTATTTGTCTTGCCTAAAGAATTGCGCCGCGAGGGCGAAAACAAACAAATTCTAAATAAAGGGTAAGCTTGTTATTTGCTTTATTTGAACTTAAGGCCGTCTGAAAATTTTCAGACGGCCTTAAGTATATTTTACTAATAAAAAAGACCTGCCTTTAAGGCAGGTCTTTTCATACATGATCCTGATTATTTATCAGAAGTATGTTGCTGACGGCGCAAGATAGCAGGAATTTCAAAGTCATCCAGTACAGACTGGTTGCTGAAATCAGCCGCAGTCAGATTCATAGAACGGATATTGCGGTTGGTACGAACCAGGCTTTCAGCACTGCTTTGGCTTTGAGCTTGAGGCGCTTCTTCCGCACCGCGTACCAATTGTTGGGTACGGGCAGCAGCGCGCAGTTGGTTGTCAGTACCGTTTTCTTTCAAGCCAGTAGCAATGATGGTAATACGGATAGCGTCTTCACTCATGCTCTCATCTTCGGCAGCACCAAATTTGCATTCCACTTCAGGGTGTGCATTTTGGTTGACGATACGCATAATCTCGTTGAACTCAGACATTTTCAGGCAGCCAGGAGCAGTGGTAATGTTTACCAATACACCGCGTGCGCCATCCAAAGTAACGTTATCCAAGAGCGGGCTGGAGATAGCTTGATCGGTAGCCAAACGGGCACGGTCGATACCTTGCGCGAAACCTGAACCCATCATGGCGATGCCGCGATTGCTCATCACGGTTTTCACGTCGGCGAAGTCCAAGTTGATCATGTCGCTAGGGCAAGTCACCACTTCGGAAATACCGGCAACCGCGTCACGCAGTACATTGTCTGCCGCACGGAAAGCTTCACGCATGGTCACGTCTTCGCCCAAGGCAGTCATCAATTTATCGTTCGGGATAATAATCAGGGAATCGACACGCTCTTTGAGCTGATCCAAACCTGCTTGAGCGATATGTACGCGTTTACCTTCATAAGCAAACGGACGGGTCACAACTGCAACGGTCAGAATACCCATTTCTTTAGCGATTTCAGCCACAACAGGAGCAGAGCCGGTACCAGTACCACCACCCATACCGGTAGTGATGAACAGCATGTTTGCACCACGGATGGCATCTTCGATGGCTTCGCGATCTTCTTGAGCAGCGGCGCGACCGATTTCAGGATTTGCACCGGCACCCAAACCGCGAGTCAAGTTTGTACCTAATTGAATGCGTTTAGCCGCATTATTTTTAGCCAATGATTGCGCATCGGTATTGGCACTGATGAACTCAACACCATGAATAGTGTTGGCAACCATGTTGTTGATGGCATTACAGCCGCCGCCACCCAAACCGATAACTTTAATAACAGCAGGGCTCGTTGCTGATTCTGCTACGTCGTAAACAAATTCCATTCAATAATCCTCCGCGCCCCGCTTTATAAGGACGGTTCCAAAATAACTCATTATCCGTATTATATAAGAAGTATCCTGATACTGGCAAAAATCTTCTTACCATTCGGCTGTCGGCGTTATATTTTTACTACAATTTTTAACAGAAAATATACAAGTTTTAAATTATTCACTTAGCAATTATTTAAAACTGTTTAATTCCACTTAAATATTCAGGACAAACGGATTTTACACCGCCTGCCCTGAACGCTTTTATCAGAAATTGTCTCTGAAGAATCTTTGGATTTTTTCCCACAGACCCATTTTTTTGCCTGAATCATTCAGGGCAATCGCACCGGTTCGGCTGGTTTGTTCACCCTCTTCTGCGGCATAGGCCGTCTGAAGCAGGCCAATTGCTGTTGAATAGCGTGGATTGCGGATACGTTCGGATACGCCGCCCATTTCTTGTGGAACACCGATACGTGCCGGCAAATTAAAGACTTCTTCGGCCAACTCAACAATACCGGTCAACATAGAAGCACCGCCGGTCAAAACGATACCGGAAGTCAGCACTTCTTCAGGGAAGCCGGAACGGCGCAATTCGTTCAGTGTCAATTCCAAAATCTCTTCTACACGCGGGCCGATGATTTCAGCCAATACGCGGCGTGAAATTTGACGTGATTGACGGTCGCCAACGCTAGGAACTTCAATCATTTCATCCAAGCCGTCCATAGTCGGAATGGCGGCACCGTAATGGATTTTGATGTACTCGGCTGCACTGTGCGGCGTACGCAGGGCTTGTGCCAAGTCTTTAGTAATCAAATCGCCGGCAACGGGAATAACCGCAGTATGGCGGATGGCGCCATTGGTATAAACCGCGATGTCGGTCGTACCGCCGCCGATATCGATGACGCACACGCCCAAATCTTTTTCGTCTTCAGTCAAAACGGCATGACCACTTGCCAAAGGCTGAAGCATGATTTGATCCATTTGCAGGCCGCAACGTTGGATACATTTTTGGATATTTTGCAAAGCAGTGTTCGCACCGGTAATGATGTGTACACGGGTGTCCAAACGCACGCCGCTCATGCCGATAGGCTCCTTCACACCGGGTTGGTTGTCGATGATGTACTCTTGAACCACGGTATGTAAGATGTTGTGATCAGGCGGAATATTGATGGCTTTGGCAGTTTCGATGGCACGATCGATGTCGGCTTGCGATACTTCGCCATCTTTAATTTTGACTACGCCTTGTGAATTCAGGCTGCGGATATGGTTACCGGCAATACCGGTGACAACGTGGGAAATTTTGGTATCTGCCATCAGCTCGGCATCTTCTACCGCCTGACGAATGGCTTGCGCGGTAGCGTCAATATTGGTCACCATACCTGCACGCAGGCCGCGTGAAGGACTTTGGCCCAAGCCGACAATGTGGATTTCATTATCTTCCCGAATCTCACCGATTAAGGCGATGACCTTGGACGTACCAATGTCTAAGGCACTGATATATTTATTTTGTTGTTGTTCCATAATTGCTCGTTCGCTATGTTGTCTGACTGACGGTTTGATTATTTTTGAAACAAGATTGCTTCACGTCTAATCGGCTATTCACTGTCGGAAGGGTTTTCAGACGGCCTGTAACGGACTGAAAAACCATCCTTATAACGCATATCGACATACTCGATACGACTTTGTTTTTTGCGCAGCAACGATGGCCAAATCTGGGCAAACTGCTGCAAACGTTTGATTTCATTTTCACGCCCCAAGCGCACGGTAATGCCGTTGTTCAATACAAGCAGCCATGCCGAACGCGGCGTGTAGATCAATTCTTTGATGGTCAGTTTCAACGGACTCAAAATACCGGAAAAGTCCGCATAATGTTTGACCATGTCTTTGCCTGTCCCCTGCTGCCCTTCAAATATAGGCAGGTCTTGTTTCAGGCTTGCGGCAAACACATTGCCCTTACTGTCCACCAAGCCGCCAGCGCGCCAGTGTGCAACCGGCACGCGCTCGGTCAGGATAATTTCCACGGTTTCCGGAAAACGGCGGCGCACCATTGCCGAGTCAATCCAAGGCAATTCCTGAAAAGCGGCCTGCGCCGAATCAATATCGGCGCGGAACATATTACCCCTGATATGTTCTCGTGCAACAGTTTGCAATTCTTTGCCGGAAGCATATTTCAGCTTACCCTGAATGGCAATCTGTTTCACAGGGAAATATTTGGAATTGTAAAGCCAAGCTATGCCCGAACCTATCAGCAGAAAAGTCATCAGCAATAATAGCCTGCGGGTCAGCCGACCCAGTGCGCCTGCATCATCCCACATGAGCGGTCTTCAAAATCTCAATACACAAATCAGCAAAATCCACGCCGGTATGGGCTGCAGATTTTGGTACCAAACTGTGGCTGGTCATACCGGGCAAGGTATTGATTTCCAAAAGATACAGCTTACCGTCCATATCTTTCAGGAAGTCCACGCGCGAACAGCCATCCGCACCAATCGCCTGCGCGCCACGCACGGCCAGTTCGCGCATCAGGTTTTCCTCATCCTCACTCAAATCTTCCGACGGGCATTGATAAACCGTATCGTCGCGGTTGTATTTAGCCTCGTAGTCGTAAAACTCAGTAGCTGGAATAATATGAATGCTCGGCAGGCCTTTACCGTTCAATACCGGGCAAGAATACTCGCCGCCGCCGATAAAGCGTTCGGCAATGATTTCGCCCTGCAAGTGTTTTAATTCTTCGTAAACGCTTTTCAGACGGCCTTTTTCTTTGACTTTTACCACGCCAACGCTGCTGCCTTCTGAGGCAGGTTTCACAAACATCGGCAGGCCCAATTTTTCTTCAACGGCATCAAAGTCGCTGTCGTCATGCAATACGGCAAACTCAGGAACAGGCAAGCCCACAGCCTGCCAAATCAGTTTGCAGCGGTATTTGTCCATACCCAGCGCAGAAGCGGCTACACCGCTGCCGGTGTAAGGAATACCCATCAGTTCCAACGCGCCTTGAATCGCGCCATCTTCGCCGAAAGTGCCGTGCAGAATATTGAAGGCCGTCTGAAAACCTTGTGTTTTCAATTCAGACAACGGGGTTTCTTTGGGGTCGAACGCATGGGCATCGACACCTTTGCTTTTCAAGGCAGCCAAAATAGCGGCGCCGCTATCCAGCGAAACTTCGCGCTCGCTGGAGAAGCCACCCATCAACACGGCCACTTTGCCAAAATTCTGCATAATTTCCACTTTCTTAAATACTGATACAGGCCGTCTGAATATTGTTCAGACGACCTATCTGTCCTCAAAGGCCAATATGCCTGTTTATTATGATTGTTTCGACAATTCCACCAATGCAGACGGAACGCGGTTGATGCTGCCGGCACCCATATTCAACACAACATCGCCGTCCTGCAAAATATTCAGCAGCATTTGCGGCAGATCGGCAACGTTTTCGCAGTAAATCGGCTCAAGTTTGCCCAATACGCGGATGGCGCGCGCCAAAGCGCGGGAGTCGGCCGCGGCAATCGGCTCTTCGCCTGCGGCATAAACTTCGGTCAACACCAACGCATCAACGGTATTGAGGACTTTGGTAAAGTCTTCAAACAAATCGCGTGTACGGGTATAGCGGTGTGGTTGGAAAGCCAAGACCAAACGTTTTTCAGGGTATGCGCCGCGTGCGGCGGCCAGAGTTGCTGCCATTTCAACAGGATGATGGCCATAATCGTCCACCAGCAAAGCAGTTCCGCCGTTTGGCAACTTAATGTCGCCATATTTTTGGAAGCGGCGGCCGACACCTTCAAAGCCGAGCAAGCCTTTTTGGATCGCTTCAACCGATGCGCCAACTTCCAGCGCAACGCCGATAGCCGCCAACGCATTGAGGACGTTGTGGCGGCCGGGCATATTCAAAACAACTTCAAACGGCTCTTGCTCATGTCCTTTCATTTGGACATGAACGGTAAATTTCATTTGCGCCCCGATGTTTTCAATATCGGTTGCGTAGATATCGGCAGTATCGTCCAAGCCGTAAGTGGCGTAAGGTTTGCTCACTTTGGGCAAAATCGCGCGGACGTGTTCGCTGTCGATACACAAAAACGCTTTGCCGTAGAACGGCATACGGTGGATAAAATCGACAAACGCCTGATGCAGTTTTTCGACGCTGTGTCCGTAGGTATCCATGTGGTCTTCATCGATATTGGTGACGACGGACATAATCGGGGTCAAATGCAGGAAAGACGCATCGGACTCGTCGGCTTCGGCAACGATGTATTCGCCTTTGCCCAAGCGGGCGTTGGTACCTGCGGCATTGAGTTTGCCGCCGATAACAAAAGTGGGGTCGAGACCTGCCGCGCCGAGGATAGAGGCGGTCAGGCTGGTGGTTGTGGTTTTACCGTGCGTACCGGCAATGGCGATACCATCGCGGAAGCGCATCAATTCTGCCAACATCAACGCGCGCGGAATCACGGGAATCTGCTGTTCCAACGCCGCAACGACTTCCGGATTGTCTTTTTTGACCGCAGTAGAGGTAACGACCACGTCGGCGCCATTGACGTGTTCGGCAGTATGACCTGGGTAAACTTGGATGCCGAGAGCGCTCAAATGTTCAGTAACGGCATTACGCGCCTGATCCGAACCGGAAACTTTAAAGCCCAAATTGTGTAAAACTTCGGCAATACCGCTCATGCCGACGCCGCCGATTCCGACAAAATGGATGTTGGTCACTCGATTTTTCATCATAACGTTGCGTTCCGGTTGGTTTTTAGTGCGTAAAGGCGTTATTTTAAAGGGCTATCCGCTTCTGCGCTATGCTTTTATTGTAAAGGAATTTTAACAAAAGCAATAAAGGCCGTCTGAAACGCCGTTAATCAACTTTTCAGACGGCCTTGAATCGAAGTCTGCCTGCTTATTCGGTACAAGAGATGGCAACTTCCGCCACATCGTCCGCACTGTGCGGCAACGCCAAGGTACGGGCATTTTTCGCCCATTTCAGGCATTTTTCACGGTTTAATCCGCCGAGGATTTCGGCCAGTTTTTCTGCCGTCAGTTGAGTTTGCGGCAGCAGCAAACCAGCTTCGGCCTGCACCATAAAGCGCGCATTGGCTGTTTGATGATCGTCCACTGCGTGCGGATATGGCACCAGCAATGCACCCAAACCTGCAGCCGTCAACTCGGCAATCGTCAGCGCGCCGGCACGGCAAATCACCAAATCGGCATCGCGGTAGGCGGACACCATGTCGGTAATAAATTCGACGCACTCGGCTTGTACACCCAAAGCATCGTAATCTGCCTGCAGGTTGCCCAATTTATTGCGGCCGGACTGATGATACATTTGCGGACGAGCCTCCTCAGGCAATAATGCCAAAGCTTGCGGAACGGTTTTGTTCAATACATCCGCACCCAAACTGCCACCCACCACCAAAACTTTCAGACGGCCTTGACGGTTTTCAAAGCGTTCTTCGGGAACAGGCAATGCCGCAATATCAGCACGGACAGGGTTACCCACCAATCCGCCTTCATGTTGAAATGCTTTGGGGAAAGCGTACAGGACACGTTTTGCCCAACGCGACAGTTGGCGGTTGGACAAACCGGCTACGGCGTTTTGCTCGTGAATCACAATCGGCACACCGGAAATTTTTGCCGCCAAGCCACCAGGGAAAGTAACAAAACCGCCAAAACCGATAACGCACTCGACACGGTGTTTCTTAATAATCTGCTGCGCCGCACGGACAGTTTTATACAGCGTAAACGGCAACATCAGCTTGCGCTTAATACCGTTGCCGCGTATGCCTTTAATGGCCAGCGTTTCCAAACGTATGCCGTATTGCGGCACGATACGCTCTTCCATCGAATCCTGACTGCCCAGCCAAATCACATGATGGCCGCGCTTTTGCAGCGACTCGGCAACCGCCAATGCAGGGAAAATATGACCGCCCGTACCGCCGGCCATCAGCATAAAAGTTTTACCGCTCATGGTTTTACTCCACCGAATAACCGCGCATTTTTTGGCGGTTTTCATAATCAATGCGCAATAACAAAGTAATGCACACCAGCATGATAAAGACAGCCGAACCGCCGTAAGACATAAACGGCAAAGTCAGGCCTTTAGTGGGCAGGATACCGATGTTTACACCGATATTGAAGAAACTTTGAATACCAATCCAAATGCCGATGCCGTTGGCGATGTACGCGCTGAACATCAAGCCCGAATCACGCGCCTGTTTGCCGATGGAAAACGCGCGCCACACCAGCCAGCCGTAGCAGAACACCAAAACCAGCATCCCTAAAAAGCCGAATTCTTCGCCGATGACGGCAAAAATAAAGTCCGTGTGCGCTTCAGGCAGATAGAAACGTTTTTCCAAACTAGCACCCAAGCCCTCGCCAAACCAGCCGCCGCGCGCAATCGCCATCAAGGAATGCGTCAGCTGATAGCCTTTACCCAAAGGATCACTCCAAGGGTCCAAAAACGCCGCCACACGCGCCATACGGTAAGGTGCGGCCAAAATCAACAAGCCCATACCGCTCACAACGGTCGCCACCAATACGGCAAAATACTTCCACGGAAAACCTGCCAAAAACAGCATACCCATGGTAATCACGACAATCACGACAAACGAGCCAAAGTCCGGCTGACCCATAATCAAAACTAAACCGACCGCCACCAACATTATCGGCAGAATCAAGGTCTTAAACTTGCGGAAGCGTTCCTTTACCCTTACCCAAGCTTCACTTTTAAAAGGGCTGCACACCAAATCGCCAATACCGGTAAACAAAGACGACCAACCCAAAGAATCCAAATCGCGCAACATTTCTTCACGGCGCGTAAACAGGCTGGACAAGTACAAGACCGTCGCCAATTTGAAAAATTCAGTCGGTTGCAAGTTGAGCGGCCCGATATGAATCCAGCGCGTCGCGCCGTTAATCTCACGGCCGACAAACAATACCAACAACAACAGCAAACCCGAAACAGCAAAATAAAACGGAATAATCCGCCGCCAGAAGCTCATTTTCAGCAGGAAAAGCGGCAAGCATATGGCCACCGTAAACAGGATAAACATTGCCTGCTTAGACACAAAAGAAAACTGGCTGCCCCCTTCCGATGCCGCATACGCAATAGAAGCCGAATAAATCATAATCAGGCTGAAGACCGTCATTAAGACGACCATCCACAAGAGAGAAACATCAAACTTCCGACCATCGCGCGCAATCGGCCGGTCAAGCATTTTGGAAAGACTAATCATGAAAACATCCGTAACGGCTTGAATAAAATATTCAGACGGCCTGCAAATGGGCAAGAGGCCGTCTGAAAAAATGAATTAACGTTATTTTAAAGGTTTATTTCCAAACCAACAATTCAGAATCTTTAAAGATGTCGGATTCCGACGTTCTTTGCGCCCTCCCCTACCCTTTGATACCGGCAAAAGGCCGTCTGAAAACGCTTTTATATTTTCAGACGGCCTTGTATAAATCTTTTCTTCAGGAAAATAGGCTACTTTTTATCTAATGCAAACCCTAAGCCAACTGCGGTATTTCCGCCCACGGCTGTATCTGTTCCAACTGCGCGGCGAGGCGGAGCAGCGTGTCTTCGCGCCCGTGTGCGGCGGCGAACTGGGTACCGACGGGCAGCCCGTTATGCCGGTAAAGCGGCACACTCATGGCGGGGTTGCCGCTCATGTTCAGCGGCGACGTATAACCGACGTGTTGCAGCGCGGCAGCGGCTTCTTTTTCTAAAAACGGGTTGTTTTTCAACAGAAAACCCAAGCGCAGCGTGCCAAACAGCAGGCGCATGGCTTTTTGTGCGGCGGGCGGTGGCATCATCTCACCGATTTTCGGCGTGGTGCGCGGGCAGACGGGCGTCATCAACACGTCGTAGCGCGTGAAAAATGCTTTGGCGGCACGTTCCTGCGCCAGCATCACGTCGCGCGCCCATGCCATTTCGCCCGCACTGATTTGCCGACCCTGCACAATCATTGCCCACGTTGTCGGCTCAAGCAGGCGGTGCGGCAGTTTTTGTCCGGTTTCGTATTGATATTGGTAGAACAGTTTTGCCGTTTCGCCCATGACGATGATGCGGGCGGCTCGGTTGAGCTGTTCAGGCGGCGCAAAATCGGGCGTGGCTTCTTCCAATTCGTGTCCCGCGTCTTGCATCAGTTTCAAACTATGGGCGAACGCGGCTTCCGTGCCTTCGTCGTTGCCGCCGCCGAACCATGCCTGTTTCCAAAAAGCGATTTTCAGACGACCTGTTTCTTGTTTCAGGCTGCCTGCAAAACCGTTTTCGGACGGCGGCGGGCAGGCATACAGGGCGCGGGCTTGGGTTTGGGCGGCGATGTCCAGCAAAACCGCGCTGTCGCGTACACTGCGGGTCAACACATGGTCGCATACCAAGCCTTGCCACGCTTCCGATGCGTTCGGCGCGTAACTGCTGCGGCCGCGCGTAGGTTTCAGCCCGAACACGCCGCAGTTGTGCGCGGGTAAGCGGATGGAGCCGCCGCCGTCGCTGCCGTGCGCTGCGGGTACGACGCCCGAAGCCACTGCCGCCGCAGCACCTCCGCTGCTGCCGCCTGCGGTGTAATCCAAATGCCACGGATTGCGCGTGATGCCGTAAATTTCGGTTTCGGTAACGGCATATGCGCCCCATTCGGGCGTGGTGGTTTTGCCGAACACGCGCAGCCCCGCATCGAGATAGGCCTGGGTCAAATCGCTGTTTTGCTTGGCAATGTAATGCTGCATCATGCGCGAACCCGACCATGTCGGCGCGCCTTCCCAATCCGCCAGCAGATCTTTGAGCAAAAACGGCACGCCCGCCAGCGGCGTATCGGCATTTTCAGACGACCCCTGCCACGCCTCCGCGCGTTCGCGCAAATCGTGCGCCAACAGATTGAGCTTGGGATTGACTTCGTCCAAGCGGCTTAAAGCAGCCTGCAACACTTCATCGGCACACACTTCTTTTTTGCGGATCAGCTCTGCCAAACCGACGGCATCGTAACAGATGTAGTCTTGAAAATTCATGGGTTTTCCTTTCGGATTGATGAACACACGTTTTTTCGGTCAGGCATGGCTGCCCGCCTTTTCGCCGTTTGTCCGCATAGGCAATTTTTAAGAAACAGTAACACCGGATAAGGCAAAGAACAAGTTTGCCGCTGCTGCAAAAAGGTCGTCTGAAACCGCCTTGACGTTTTCAGACGACCTTTGAAGCAATGTCGCACATGGTTTACGGCAGAATCTCAATTTCCGCATTGTGTTTTACGCTGCGGTAGAGTTCGTCAACTTCTTCGTCCGTGACTGCGATGCAGCCATTGGTCCAGTCTTTTTGCAGGTGTTTTTTGCCGATAAAACCCCAGCCGTTTTTCATGCCGTGGATTTTAATCAGCCCGCCCGGGCTTTTGCCGTGTTGTTCGGCATAAGCTTTGTCAGTTTCGTTAGGATAGGAAACGCCGAGGTTTTTATGGTAGCCGCTATTGGGATTACGCTCATTGATGCGGTATTTTCCTTCGGGCGTTTTGTCGTCGCCTTCAAACTGTTTATGCCCGACCGGTTGCTTGCCCAACGAAATGGGATAGATTTTCAGTAATTTTCCTTGCGAGTACGCCGACATGGTGCGTTTGCTTTTATGCACAACCAATCTGTCGATAACTGCATCTTCAGGCAACGGCGTTTCACTCGGCGTGGCAATAGTGGTCGTAGTACGAATCGGCGCAGCAAACCAGAACACCGAAGCGGCGACAGCCAAAAGTACGACTGCCGCCAAACCGATTTTCAACCCGACTCTCATCCTTCAGACGGCCTTACAAAGCTTTGAATGCTTCGATAAACACTTCCGAACGGTGCGCATAGCCTTTAAACATATCAAAGCTTGCACAAGCCGGGCTGAGCAACACGATATCGCCCGCTTCGGCTTGGGCATATGCCGTCTGAACCGCTTCTTCCAAAGTGGCGCAGTCGGTCATATTCAAACCGCAGCCGTCCAAATCGCGGCGGATTTGCGGCGCATCGACGCCGATCAGGAACACGCCTTTTGCCTTGCCGGCAAGCG
The DNA here is from genome assembly GCF_001838135.1 of Neisseria sp. HMSC078H04. Lineage (NCBI taxonomy): Bacteria > Pseudomonadati > Pseudomonadota > Betaproteobacteria > Neisseriales > Neisseriaceae > Neisseria > Neisseria sp. HMSC078H04. Next base: position 342,148 of record NZ_KV835825.1, on the reverse strand, counting down.
CGTCGCGCAGGGGCGTGAAGTCCTGCCCTTTGCCCATTCCACCTAAAATGACGAAGAGCGGATTTTGCAAACCGGCAATCGCAGCGGCGGTTGCACCAACATTCGTGCCTTTGCTGTCGTCGATAAACACCACGCCGTTTTTCTCACCGATTTTTTCCACGCGGTGCGGCAGGCCTTGGAAGGTTTTGACGTGTTCGAGCAACTCGTCTCGTGGCAAGCCAATGGCCTCACACAAAGCAACGACAGCCATGACGTTGGCAGCGTTGTGCAAGCCTTGCAGCGGAATGTCTTGCGTAGCAATCAAATCTTCATTACCTTGTTTCAGGCGGCCTGTCTCGCGCTCCAACCAAAAATCGGCTTTATGTTCCAACGAAAACCATTTCACATCGCGCCCGGCACGCTTCATCGCGCGGCAGAACGCATCGTCCGCATTCAAAACCTGCACGCCATCGCCACGGAAAATCTTGGCTTTGGTATGCGCGTAGTCGAGCAAGTCATCGTAGCGGTCGAGATGGTCTTCGGAAATGTTCAGCACCGTCGCCGCAGTCGGGCGCAGGCTTTCGGTGTTTTCCAGTTGGAAGCTGGAAAGCTCCAACACCCACACGTCCGCCTTTTTGCCTTCGCGCTGCAATTCCGCCTCCAAAACCGGCGTGCCGATATTGCCCGCGATAACGGTATCCAGCCCGCACTTGATGCAGAGATAGCCGACCAGGCTCGTTACCGTGGTTTTGCCGTTGCTGCCGGTAATCGCAATCACCTTGTCACCGCGACGGTTCACAATGTCTGCCAGTAATTCGATGTCGCCCAACACACGTCCGCCGTTTTGCTTGAAGGCCTCGATATCCGGCTGACGCTCGCTGATGCCGGGACTGAGCGCCAGAATATCGAAACCATTATCCAGCGCATCTTTCAGACGGCCTGTATAAAACACCAGTCCATCAAACATCTTACCGATTTGCGACACGCGCTCGGCTTTCAGCTCCGCATCATAAGCGGCAACCTCCGCACCGTTTTTGCGCAGATAAGCAATCATGGAAATACCGGTGCCGCCGAGTCCGGCGACGAGGATTTTTTTATTTTGAAAAGTCATTTTGGTTTTGTCCTAAGTTTTTCAGACGGCCTTTGAATAAGGATTCAATATCCTGCCTGATTCAATTTTCGATAAGCATCACAACCTTGTTGTAGTCCGTTATCACAGGCCTTATCAAACCACTCTTTGGCAGTTTTATAGTTCTGACGAACACCTTCTCCGTTGGCATACATCACACCAAAATTATATTGGGCTAGAGCATTTCCTTGTTCTTCTGCCTTACGAAACCATTTGATTGCTTCTGCATAATTTTGGCGGACTCCTTGTCCTTCCTTATACATCACACCCAAATTAGATTGGGCTAGACCATACCCTTGTTCTGCCGCCTTCCGATACCATTTGACCGCTTCAACATAGTCTTTGCGGACACCTTGTCCTTCACGATACATCTGACCAAGATTGTATTGGGCAACAGCATACCCTTGTTCTGCCGCCTTCCGATACCACTGCACTGCTTGTGCATAATCTTGACGGACTCCCTGTCCTTTGGCATACATCACACCTAAAAGATATTGGGCTAGAGCATTTCCTTGCTCCGCTTCTTGCTTCGCAACTTGAAACGTTTCCTTAAAATCCGGCACATTATCAGCCCAAACTGCCTGCACCAAGCCCAAAGATAACAGGGCTACCATCATTTTTTTTAATAATTTATTCATTTTAAAATCCATTACATTCAGATTATTGTTTCTGTTTTATCCTAGTTTTTTCAGACGGCATTTCATAAACCGCTCAATACCCCGATTCTAAACGACGGTAACCGTCACATCCTAGCTGATTACCGTTATTACATGCCATACCGAGCCACGCTTTGGCAACTCTTAGATTTTGGCGGACACCTTGTCCATTAGCATACATCGCACCCACATTGTATTGGGCTTTGACATGACCTTGCATTGCTGCCTTTTCAATCCACTTCACTGCCTGCACATAGTTTTGACGGACTCCTTGTCCATTGGCATACATCACACCTAAATTATATTGGGCTTTGACATCACCCTGCTTTGTAGCTTTACGATACCATTTAACCGCTTCGACATAGTCTTGGCGTACACCTTGTCCGTCGGTATACATCACACCTAAATTATATTGGGCTTGAGCATCACCCTGTTCTGCCGCTTTTCTATACCATTTTGCCGCTTCGACATAGTCTTGGATCATACCTTGCCCATTAGCATACATCACACCTAAATTAAGTTGGGCTTCAGCACTTCCTTGTTCCGCTGCCTTATGGAACCATTTCGCCGCTTCAGCATAGTCTTGATGTACGCCTTGTCCGTTGACATACATTACACCCAAATTGGATTGGGCAGCTGCATCCCCTTGTTCTGCTGCCTTGCGAAACCACCGCACTGCCTCTACATAATCCTGGCGCACACCTTTTCCGTTGACATACATCAACCCCAAATTAGATTGTGCTCGGGTATCTCCCTGTTTCGCTGCTTTACGATACCACTTGACCGCTTCAGCATAGTCTTGGCGCACGCCTTGTCCATCAGCATACATTACACCCAAAATATATTGAGCAGGAACATAACCTTGTTCCGCCACCCACAAAATTTTCTGAACTTCAGGAACCTCTTCCGCATACACTGTTTGTCCTATACCGAAAACCAGCAAGGCTACCATCATTTTTTTTAATAATTTATTCATTTTAAAATCCATTACATTCAAATTATTATTTCTGTTTTATCCTAGTTTTTCAGACTGCCTTTAGTAAAGATTCAATATCCTTCCTGATCCAATTGACGATAAACATCACAACTTTGCTTGTCTCCATTAGCACAAGCCTTCTTAAACCATTCTTTAGCAACTATTTTACTTTGACGTACACCTTGCCCTTTTAGATACATTACACCTAAATTGTATTGTGCAATGATATTTCCCTGAGCTGCCGCTTTGCGATACCATTTAAATGCCTGTGCATAATCTTGGTGAATACCTTGCCCATTAGCATACTTCGTACCTAAATTATTTTGAGCTTCGGCACCCCCCTGTTCCGCCGCCTTACGAAACCATTTGACCGCTTCAACATGGTCTTCCCGAACACCTTGCCCTTTTTCATACATCGAACCTAAATTGTTTTGTGATGAAGCATTTCCCTGTTCTGCCGCCTTACGAAACCATTTGACTGCTTCTGCATAGTTTTGGCGGACTCCTTGTCCTTCCTTATACTTCACACCCAAAATGTTTTGGGCTTCTACATAACCCTGTTCTGCTGCTTTGCGATACCATTTAACAGCCTCAACATAGTCTTGACGGACACCCAGTCCATAGGAATACATTCCGCCCAAATTGTGTTGTGCAGCGCCATACTTCTGTTCTGCTGCCTTGCGATACCATTTAACCGCTTCAGCATAGTCTTTACGGACACCTTGTCCGTTACGATACATCTGACCAAGATTGTATTGGGCAGCAACAACTCCTTGTTCTGCCGCCCGCAAGGTTTCCTGAAAATTAGGGACATTATCCGCCCACACTAGTTGGCTGAAACTCAAGGCAATCATGCCCAACATTATTCTTTTAAAGCACTTATTCATTTTAAAACCTATTACTTTTTACTTTTAAATTATTGTTCCTGTTTTATCCAAGAAGTTTCAGACGGACTTAACTAGTGAATTCCTTAAAAAAGCTATTCACACCATAGCTACTCAAAATCTGCTGCAATTCCGGTGCGCGCACCCAAGGATCGACCGCCATCGGCGGCATAGGTGGTTCGATACCGTCTTCGTTTTGGTTACGGCACCAATCTGCCATGGCAAAAACTTGGATTAAAACCGGCTCGGCAAGTGCTTTGTCGATGTCCAGTTCGCTCATGGCTTGGGCAAAGCAGGCTATCCATTCGTTGCGGACTTGTACGTTGACGGCAAAAGGCATATGGCGGGCGCGCAGTTGGGGATGGCCGTATTTTTCGACAAAGAGTTGCGGGCCACCGAGCCAGCCGCTGAAAAATTCGTAGAGCTTTTCGCGTATCAGGGTCATGTCTTCGCCGTGCATTTGGCGCAAGGCTTGGTATTTCGGCTCAAGTTCCATCAAGTCGTAGAAACGGTCGGTCAGGGTGCGGATGCCGGTTGCGCCGCCAAAAGATTGGTACATGTTTGGGGACTTTCTGTGTGGATTATTGCGGGATTTATTTTGAGACGTAGGATTCAGGCAAGCATGCTTACCTTACATAATGGCCGTCTGAAAGTTTCAGACGGCCTTTGGAGATTTAGCGAATTTTGAGGGTACTCAAACCAATCAGCACCAAGACGATGGTGATAATCCAGAAACGGACGACGACTTGGGTTTCTTTCCAGCCTTTTTGTTCGTAATGGTGATGAATCGGCGCCATCAGGAAGATGCGTTTTTTGGTGCGTTTGTACCACCCGACCTGCAACATAACGGAAATAGCTTCAACAACAAACAGGCCGCCCATGATGACGAGGACAAATTCTTGGCGGATGATGACGGCAACGGTACCGAGTGCCGCACCGAGCGCGAGCGCACCGACGTCGCCCATAAAGACTTGTGCCGGATAAGCGTTAAACCACAAAAAGCCGAGACATGCGCCACACATGGCGGTACAGAAAATCACCACTTCGTTTGCGCCGGTAACGTAAGGCAATTGCAGGTATTGGGCAAATTGGGAGTGGCCGCTGGCATAAGCAAAGATGGCAAGACCGGCTGCAACAAGTACAACTGGGAATGCAGCCAAGCCGTCCAAACCGTCGGTCAGGTTAACGGCATTGGATGTGCCGACGATGGTCAGGTAGGACAATACCAAGAAGCCGACTACGCCAAGCGGTAAGGCAACTTGTTTGAAGAAGGGAACAATCAGGATATTGTTAGCGGAATTTGTCGCTAGGTAGAACAACGCCAAACCGGCGATGATGGCAACGCTGGACTGCCACACCATTTTAAATTTGGCAGACACGCCGTTAGGGTCTTTATAAACCACTTTGCGCCAGTCGTCGTAAAAACCGAGTGCGCCGGTAGCAAGCAAGACGCCTAAGAGAATCCAGATATAAGGATTTGCCCAGTTGCCCCACAAGATTGTGGACACGGTAATGGCGGTCAAAATTAGCGAGCCGCCCATGGTTGGCGTACCGTTTTTGATCAGGTGGGTTTGAGGGCCGTCGGTACGGACGGCTTGGCCGACTTTAAGCGCAGTCAGCTTGCGGATGGTCCACGGACCAAGCAATAGGGAAAACGCCAAAGCAGTCAAAGCTGCCATGACGGCGCGGAATGTGGTGTATTGAAAAATATTCAGACCGGTTAACCAGTTGCTGAAATGTGCGAGCCATAAAAACATGGGGCTTCCTTTTTTGTTTTTGTTGTTACAGCGGGCTTATTGCCCAATTAAAAATAAATCGGTATGCCGTCTGAAATTACAGACGGCCTTGTTGAGTAAGATTATTTCTCTACCACGCAAATCGGATAGTTTCCAGGATTCTTTCCGCCGCCCAAATCCAAGCAGGTATCTTCATAGATAAATGCCTGTACTTTCATTCCGGCATAAAATGCGGCAATCAGCAATCCAGCCAATAGTAAAATCTTTTTCATATTTCAGACGGCCTTCTTAAGTTTTATTTTCTTGAGTCTGAAAATAATCCTTGGGATGTAAACAAAACAGGCTATAACAAATTGCAGCGCGAATAATGACATCCGGCCAACTCGCAGTTGAATAATTGACTGTAGTGTAAACGATATACAGAATGCAACTAATTAGCCACAACCTACGCGCCCAATCCTTACCTCTCCATAGACCAACAGCAGTAACCAGCATTAATATGACTTGCACAAGCAAATAAAAATTTCCTAACCAAAACCAAAGTAAACGCCCACTTGTGATTTCGTATGCTCCGCTTATTGTCTCAAATCCTACATTTTCGATGTAAAGCCACACTGTCGCAGGCCATAAAACTGCTGCTACTATTAGTATTAAAACGATAAACTGCAACAGTATAGGTCGTTTTCTTTTCTGCCCCATTTTCAGACAACCTCTTTATCCGTCAGTGCCTCAACCACTTCTTCCATCTTCATAAAGCGTGAGCCTTTGACCAATACAGTAGCGCGTTCAGGCAAGTCGTGGCTCAACACTTGAATCAGCGGATCTTTATCTGCAAACCACAAACCTTCCGCTCCAAACGTTTCCGCTGCTTCAACGCTGTTGTCGCCGACAAAATACGCGGCCTCGATGCCTTTATCCCGTGCATACGCGCCAACTTCGGCGTGCATGGCGGCGGCTTCATCCTCACCCAATTCACCCATATCACCCATTACAAAAATACGCGGCGCAGGCATAGCGGCGAGCACATCAATGGCGGCTTTCATACTGTCGGGGTTGGCATTATAAGTATCGTCAATCAAAGTTGCATCTTTAATGCCTTGCTTGATATTCAGACGGCCTTTGATATTGCTGAAATTTTTCAGGCCGTCTGAAACTTCGGCAAGGCTCAAACCTGCCGCAAAAGCCAGAGCCGCTGCCGCTACGGCATTATGCACATTGTGGCGGCCGGGGACTGGCAACACCACGGCAACACGTTCATTGCCACGCACCAAATCAAATTCGCAGGACAACGGTTTCAACTCAATATTTTCTGCATGGACATCGCCACTGGCAACGCCGAAAGTCTGAGCGTTCAATTGCGCAGTAGCCGCTTCAAATGTAGCGATATTGGCATCTTCACACGGAATCAGCGCAATGCCGTCTGAAAGCAAACCTTCGTAGATTTCACTTTTTGCTTTGGCAATGTCGCCAACACCATCGAAACCGCAACCGACATGCGCGCGCAAGACATTATTGACCAGAGCAACGTTCGGACTGGCAATTCGGGTCAGCAAAGACAACTCGCCAAAATGGTTCATGCCCATTTCAATGACGGCATAGCGGTGTTTTTCGTTCAGTTTCAACAAAGTCAGCGGCAGGCCGATATGATTGTTGAAATTGCCGGCAGTCGCCAAAACAGCTTCATCACCGAATCGATGACGCAATACGCCGGCCAACATCTCTTTAACCGTAGTTTTACCGGAAGAGCCGGTAATGCCAAAGACAAACGGATTCACATTTTCACGCCACGCCTTCGCCAGTTTTTGCAAAGCCGCAAGCGTATCGTCAACCTTCAACGCGCCTTTCAAAGCCGCACAATCTTCGCGCGAAACCACAACTGCCGTTGCTCCTGCTGCCAACACATCTTCAACAAAGTCATGCGCATCAAAGCGCTCACCGGCAAGCGCGAAAAATACGTCGCCTTCCTGAATATCACGGCTGTCGGTTACGATGCGCGAAACGGGTTGATTTTCAGACGGCATCAGAAGGCCGAGAGTTTGGCAGATGAAATTTAGGTCTAGTGGTTTCATGATTGTGTTTCTTGTCCTTGTTCTAACGGCTCCACATTTTTATCCGTATTTTGGGAAACCATTTTTAAATGACGATAATTGCGTCTTGCCAGCACAATAAAAAGAATAGCGGCAAAATTTACACCGACAGTAAGCTTATGTACCGTAAGGCTAAATGATAATTGCAGTACACTTTCTATATAATACGTAAAAGAAAATGCCTCTCCTACAAAGACTATTTGCAACAGGCATGGCGTGTACACATATATCATTCTCTTAAAACCTACTGCACGGAATTTAAACGCATTCCATGCTGCAGACAACGCCAATACACCCAAAATGAAAAGTAAAATCCCAAAAAACACAGCCCATGCCATGTTGTTAATCAGTCCCTGCACACTCTGAATTAATGCCAGAATCAACCAAACCACGCCCTGTACAAAAGTCAGCCATGCCATAAATTTACCGCTTTTGGGCAATTTTTTATAATCAGGAAATGTATTGGAAAACCAACTTTTCATACTATAAATCACTTTCTCTTATCAACTGCCGATTTTCCCGTACTGCTGGTAATCGGAAAAACACAATACAATGGTTTTACCGTTTTGGCGGTAGGGGTGACAAAGGCTGTAATTGCCGTCTTTTGCCTCATAACGTATTTCATTTGTTTGTCCGGCAAATACCCTCTGCAAGTATTCACGCTCGCTCAAATGCGGAGCATAAAGATATTGCGTTTTGCTGATCGTTTCTTTACTGCCATTCCGAGTAACGACAAAACCATTATCATCGCCTACCCCCTGAGCATTAGGTGCCTGCTCATCAATCCCACTTAACTGGGAATCAGCTGAGAAAGCCAAATAAACCTGTTTATTACCGATCGTATCCGGCACAATCACTGTAGCTGCTTTAAAGGCAGAATCTTCCTTCGACATCAGCTCAAGGATTAACGCTGCTTTTTTGATGTACGCCAAGTCAAAACGATAATCTGCCAACGCGTTGATTTGCGATGGATTATCCTTGACGATACGCTCTAGAGATTGAGTCAAAATCTGACGTTTTTTCTGAACAGTCAGATAATTTCCGCCAAATAACAGGGCTGCTAAAACGGGAAATACTGCCAACAACAAATATAAGGTTTTCCGGCCACCTTTGCTTTCTTCCTCTTGTCCTCGCTCGGCAATACGGGTCAAATTCAGCATGATGTTCAGTATCAAGGCACCCGCCATCACAGCAAAAATCCCCAAAATACTCATCAGGAAAATTTCCGTAATGTATTCGCGGAATACCTTAAGCCCGAAAACATTGGATAGAATCAGAACAAATACCCAATACACCAGCAGCACGACTGCCACCATACCGACGATATTCGTTGCCTTAACCAATTTCTTTGCGTTCATACTCTCAAATCTTGTTCAGACGGCCTATCTGTTCTGATTAATCAGCGGATACGGATTCACTGCGCCGCTGGGTAGATACACGCCATAATGCAGGTGGGCCGGTGTGGTTCTGGCGTTGCCGGTTTTACCGACATAGCCGATGACCTGCCCTTCTTTTACTCGTTCATACAGGCGGATACGGGCAAATTTATTCAGGTGGGCATAGTAATGCCACGCACCCGGCCCTTGGATACCGATAACTTTACCGCCCAATCGGTTGCGCCCGATTTTGGTCACGATACCGGGCGTGGTACTACGTATCGGCGTGTTTTTCTTAGCAAAAATATCCACACCTTCATGCTTGCGCCCCTGACTACGCGCCGCGCCCCAAGTATCGTCAAACCGTTTGCCTTTAACGGGATTGGGCAGGTTTTGCTCGGCCGGAGGCTGTTGCGCTCTCAACTGCTCGATTTCGGCAGTAGGACGCGGAAGTTGTTTGGTTGTACAGCCTGCGAATAAAACTACGGCTGCACTGATTAATAAGGTTTTTGTCGGCATTTTCAGCATCAAATCGGTCTCCTTGTTGTTCAGACGGCCTTGTTAAAAAGTCCTCCGAAACAAACAACTGTGATGGGTTTAATGGCTGACGTGCCGTAATGCGTGTGTCGTTTTGCTTTTATTGTATATGTTTAAATCTTTTTCAGACGGCCTTAAGGTTTCGGGCCGTCTGAACATTTGCGATATGGTCTATCCGCGCTCTGCCAATGCTTTTTCTGCGATTTCAAAATCGGAGAAATGGTGCTTCACGCCTTGTACATCCTGATAGTTTTCATGCCCTTTACCGGCAATCAGAATGATGTCGTTTGCGGCAGCCTGCTCAACCGCATAACGGATGGCAACGGCACGATCAACTTCGACGCGTTCAGGATGAGGCACGGCAGGCAAAATATCGTTGATGATGTCTTGCGGATTTTCCAAGCGTGGATTGTCGCTGGTTACGACGACTTTATCCGCACCCTGTACGGCTGCTGCGCCCATCAAGGGGCGTTTGCCGCGGTCTCGGTTGCCACCGCAGCCGAATACACACCATAAGGTCGCGCCCTGCGGTTTGATTTCCTGCAAGGTGGAGAGTGCTTTTTCCAGTGCATCAGGCGTGTGGGCATAATCGACAACGACCAAAGGTTTGCCGCTGTTCATAATGCAATCCATACGGCCTGAAGCGGGACGGATTTTTGCCAGTACTTCCAAAACGTTATTGAGTGGATAACCGTTGGCACACAGCAAGGCAACGCAGGCGGCGAGGTTTTGCGCGTTGAATCGTCCGAGCAGACGGGTACGGCATTTTCCTTCGCCCCACGGGGTTTGGAATACGGCTTCCATGCCGTCTGAAGAAGCGGTGAAATCGGTAATACAAATATCGGCTTGCTCGCTGAAGCCGTAGCCGTAAACGGCTAAATCGGGACAGTCTTTTTTCAGACGGCCTACCAGTTCTGCACCGTATTCATCATCGACATTGATGATGGCGTGTTGCAGACCATGCCAGTAGAACAGGCGCGATTTGATAGCACCATAGGCTTCCATGGTGCCGTGATAGTCGAGGTGGTCGCGGGTGAGATTGGTGAAGATTGCGCTGCGAAATGGCACGCCGTTAACACGCGATTGGTCAAGGCCGTGACTGGAGACTTCCATCGCGGCGGCTGTTGCGCCTTGCTGGCGGAAGCGGTAGAGCAGGGTTTGGACATCGACGGGGGCGGGGGTGGTGTGCGTGGTTTCTTCCAATGCGCCCCAAAAGCCGTTGCCGACTGTGCCGATAATGGTGGTTTTTTCGCCCAGAAAATCAGCAGCTTGCGCCAGCCATTGTGTGATAGAGGTTTTGCCGTTGGTGCCGGTTACACCCCAAACTTTAAGGCCGTCTGAAACATTGCCGTAAACCTGTGCCGCCAACATACCGGCGCGATGTTTCAGATCTTTAATGCCTTGATTGGGAACATTCCATTCGGGATTCCATGTGAATTTGCCGTCATCATCCCAAAAAACAAAGGTTGCACCGTTGGCAATGGCGGCAGGGATATAGCTGCGGCCGTCTGTATATTCGCCCTGACAGGCAACGAAAATGTCACCCTGTTTAATTTGTCGGCTGTCTGAATGCAACAAACGCCCTGCTGCGTTTTCACACAGCAGAGGCGGAAAGTTGGTTTCAGCCAAGGGGGTTAACTTGCTGAACATAAACAATATCTCTTTGATTGTTTGGATTATGACGGTACTTTGACAGTAGCGGTATTACTTAAAGGCTTAGTCGGGGAAACGCCCAAGATGTTCAAGCTTCCGCTCATGACTTCTTTGAATACGGGACCGGCAACCACGCCGCCGTAATAGCCGTTGGCAGTCGGTTCGTCAATGGTAACGGCCACAATCACGCGTGGATTTTTAGCCGGAGCAAAACCGATAAATGTACCGACGTGCTTGTTGTCTACATAGCGGCCATTGACCAGTTTACGCGCCGTACCGGTTTTCGCACCTACGTCAAAACCATCCACAGCACCGGCAGTACCGGTACCGCCGGCTTCAGTAACGGAAACCATCAACTCGCGCACTTTTTTCGCAGTAGAGGCTTTGATGACGCGCTTGCCTTTAGGTGCAACCGCTTGTTTTTCAAAGCTGACCGGCAACAATTCACCATCATGGGTTAAGACAGTATAGGCACGCGCCAATTGCAATAAGCTTAATTGCAGGCCATAACCGAAAGACATGGTTGCCTGTTCGATTTTTTGCCATCTGCGCCAGCTTCTCAACAAACCTGCAGTCTCACCAGGAAATCCTGAATGCATACGCACACCCACACCTAAATCGTGATAGAAATCGTACATTTCTTTAGGCGTAAACATGGCAGAAAGTTTACTGGTACCGACGTTGGAAGATTTTTGCATAATGCCGCGCACATCCAAAGTAGGATAAACGTGGGTATCTTGTACGGTAGCAGGACCGATTTTGTAAGGCAGGGTGTTGAACGTATCGGTTGCATCCACTTTGTCTGAATCCAATGCTTTGGCAATGGTAAACGGCTTCATGGCAGAACCAGGTTCGATCATATCGGTTACGGCGCGGTTACGGCGCTGTTCGCTATTGGCTTGACCCGGTTGATTCGGATCGTAAGCAGGGCTGTTGACCAAAGCCAAAATTTCGCCGGTTTGCGCATCCAATACCACAACCGTACCCGCTTTGGCTTTGTGATAAGCCACAGCCTTGTTCAACTCGTCATAAGCCAGCGTTTGAATACGCTGATCCAAAGACAAAATCATGTCTTGGCCATTTTTAGGCACGCTGTTGCGTGGAGAGTCGAGGCTGTCAACGATATTACCTTTGTTGTCACGCAATACGACTTTCGCACCATCTTCACCGCGCAGACTGTCTTCACGGGAAAGCTCCAAGCCCTCTTGACCTTTGCCGTCGATATTGGTAAAACCGATAACATGCGCAAACAGATTGCCCATCGGGTAATGGCGTTTCAATTCTTTTTGGAATGCGATACCTTTAATGCCCAATGCTTTGATTTCTTCTGCTTTCTCGTAGCTGAGTTGACGTTTCAGATAGATAAAGCCTTTGTCTTTTTTAGACAATTTATTTTTCAAAACTTCAACAGGCACATCGGCAATGGCCGACAGTTTTTCTAACTGCTCGTCAGTCGGCATTTCCTCCATGCCGGAAGGCATGGCATACAATGATTCGGTAGGCGCACTCAACGCCAATGTAGCACCATTGCGGTCGGTAATCATACCGCGTGATGCAGGCAGCGGAAGTGTGCGCACAAAACGTTGGTCGCCCTGATTTTTCAAAAACTCATGCTGACTGGTTTGCAGATAAACCCCGCGCACCAACAGACCGGTAAATGCCAGCGCAACGGCACCCAGCACCAAACCAATACGTCCGTTACTTGTCAGCGGTTTTTTTGTTTTTGTGGTTCCAGACAGCATTTGAGGTTTATATTCGTTCTTAATTAACATGTTGGACTTCTCATGACTTAGCTGCTCAGTGAGCTATTAATTCCCGTAAACACCTTGAAAACAAGGCTATATTCTTATTTTTTGCGTTCCAGCATAGCCGTATTATGCGCACCCGGCGGAAGCAGATGTTGCTTTTCGGCCGCCACTTTAATCAGTTTGTGGTTTGCCAATCTTGCTTGCTCCAGTTTCAAGCGCGCGTAATCCTGTTCCAACTGAATTTCCCGTTTTTGTGCCTTATCCAACTCGATAAAGTGCAAGCGCGACTGGTTTTGCTTAAACACTACGGCAAAGGCCGAAACCGTCACCAAAACCAGTAATAAAATATTCAACTTACCCATTTCAAACTTTCAGACGGCCTGTCAACAGAAACATCCCTTGCGACAATGCCGAAACGCTTCCCTAGTCAACAACCGAAAATTCGTCGCTGCTGCGCTCCGCCACACGCAAAACTGCACTGCGTGCACGCGGATTAGCTTCAGTCTCTGTCGAACCCGGTTTGATTGCTTTGCCCACAGCCTTCAAAGGCGGCTGAGGCAAATCCGCCTCTTTGACCACTGCCCAACGGGGTAATGGCGCATGTTGCGAATATTTTTTAATAAACTGCTTCACAATTCTGTCTTCCAGCGAATGGAACGCAATGACAGCCAAGCGTCCACCCTCTTTCAGACGGCCTGCAACCTGCGGCAAAACTGCCTCTACCTCTTCGAGCTCGCGGTTAATAAAGATGCGAATTGCTTGGAAGGTGCGCGTTGCAGGGTCTTGTCCGCGCTCACGAGTACGGACGTTTTGCGCCACAAGCTGCGCCAGCTTGCGGGTTGTATCGATGGGACTCTCCTCGCGTTGCGCAACAATGGCGCGCGCAATCTGGCGACTAAACCGCTCTTCACCATAATTCTTAATGACCTCGTGTAAATCCTGTTCGGATGCGGTTGCAATCCATTCTGCCGCAGACATCCCGCGAGTCGGATCCATCCGCATATCCAACGGCGCATCAAAGCGGAAACTGAATCCGCGGCTGCCATCGTCAATTTGCGGCGACGAAATCCCCAAATCAAAAAGCGCACCGTCAATCTTATCGATGCCTAATTCATCCAAGGCCGTCTGAAATGTTTCAAAACTATTGTGTACGACACTGACACGTTTATCTTGGGCCGCCAGCTCATTAGCTACCGCAATCGCCTCCGGGTCTTTATCAAAAACAACCAAACGACCCTGCTCACCCAAACGTGACAAAATCAGCCGGGAATGCCCTCCCCTACCGAACGTACCGTCCACATAAATCCCGTCTTCACGGATTGCTAACGCATCCACCGCCTCATGCAACAAGACAGTAACATGCTGATAATTTTCAACTTTACTCACAATTGCAAATCCGTTTGACTTAATTGGAAAGCCAATTCATCAGGATCGATATCCAAAGCCTGATTCATTTCCTCTTCCCAATGTTCGCGACCCCACAACTCCATACGGTTTGCACGGCCAACCAAAGTAACTTCTTTTTCAAAATCCACACGTTTGCGCAGATTGGCCGGAATCAAAACACGTCCGGCGCTGTCCCACTCCAAAATCTCCGCATTGTGCAGCAGCAGATTTTGATACCGTTGCAAAGCTTCATTGCCGGCAACTTTCAACTTCAAAATCTGCTCGGCTTTTTCTTCCCAAACGGGCTCGGGGTACATCAATAATTTTTTTCGGGAATCCAGGGTAACCACAATTGCAGGCGTATAACGGCGCAGCAAAACATCGCGGAATTTGGCAGGAATCGCCAACCGCCCTTTACTGTCCATACTCAATTCATGAGCACCACCAAACACATCACACCCCAAATTCGATTAAAATAAAACTAGAGTGGGATTAAAAATCCCACCTTCCTAAAATATTTCGTTTTCACTTCTACGGAACACTTTTTGGGAAAAGTAACCACTTTCACCCACTATGCCCCACTAACCGACACTATAAGAAATTTTGGCAATCAGGTCAAATCAACCCTTTATCTGAAATGAAACACTAAACACTTAAAATTCAATAGCTTATATATACAAAAATGCATGACAAATTAATATGCCAGCCATTTTATATGGCATAAAACACCATATCTAGTATTGTTTATATTTTTAAAATACTACATATAGTATTTTTACACCCGATTATCACCCCTCTCACAAGGGGCTATAATATACAAACAAATTCAAATTTTTTACATTATCTAACAGTCATGAAGCCACAACTCCCCCTCCCTTCCACTGATGCACAAGCCTCTTCAGCACACCTGACGAAGCTCATAAAAAACGAAATTGAACAACATCAAAACTGGATACCTTTCTCCCGTTTTATGGAACTTGCCCTTTACACACCTCAATACGGCTATTACAGCGGAGGCAGCCATAAAATCGGCACAGACGGCGACTTCATTACTGCCCCCACCCTCTCCCCCCTATTCGGACAAACCCTTGCCAAACAACTTGCCGAATTACTGCCGCAAACAGCAGGCAATATCTATGAATTTGGTGCAGGCACAGGCCATCTCGCCACCACACTCTTGCAAAATCTTTCAGACGGCCTGAATCATTACTACATTATCGAGCTATCGGCAGAGCTTGCAGAGAGACAACGTCAACACATTCTTGAGCACACATCTCCCGAAGCAGCCGCAAAAGTCATCCACCTCACCACATTACCCGAACACTTTGACGGCATCATCATCGGCAACGAAGTATTGGATGCCATGCCGGTTGAACGCTTAATTTATCAAGATGAAGGATTTCAACAAATCGGCGTCAGCCTAGAGAATGACGAGCTAATCGAAGCCATCAGACCATTGGCCCAAGCCGAACTGATACAAACAGCCGCCTTGTATTTCCCTCCCCTCCCTTCATACACAAGTGAGCTGCATCCAGCACAATATGCCTTTATCCAAACCCTGGCCGCCAAATTGCAGCGCGGCGGCATGATATTTATCGATTACGGCTTCGACGCCGCTCAGTATTACCATCCGCAACGTAAGGAAGGCACATTTATCGGCCACTATCGCCACCACACTATCCATGATCCGTTTTTCAATATCGGCCTGACCGATTTGACTGCGCACGTCAATTTCACCGATATCGCACGCGCAGGGACAGAATCAGGTTTGGATTTAATCGGCTACCTGCCCCAATCTTATTTCCTGCTCAATCTCGGCATCACCGATTTGCTGGCACAAATCGGCAGCCCGGATTCGATTGAATATATCCAAGCCGCCGCCGCAGTACAGAAACTGATACATCAGCACGAAATGGGCGAACTTTTTAAAGTAACCGCTTTTGGCAAAGACATCGATATCGATTGGACAGGCTTCAGCCACGGCGATATTTGCCATAAGCTATAGCCTGACAACCTACTTTTTATTTTTTAAAAACAATAAGAAATAAAAAAAATCAAAATTAGCGCTTGCCAAATATTCAAAAAAAACTATAATAGCGACTTCACGAAACGGCGAATTAGCTCAGTCGGTTAGAGCAGAGGAATCATAATCCTTGTGTCCGGGGTTCGAGTCCCTGATTCGCCACCAAATTTCGGGGGTATAGCTCAGTTGGTAGAGCGCTTGCATGGCATGCAAGAGGTCAGCGGTTCGATCCCGCTTACCTCCACCACTAAACAAAAAAGCTCTTGTTAAATGCAAGAGCTTTTTTGTTTGGCTTGATTAATAACTAATTGCTCATTAAATTTGCCATTTTAATACCCAATTAAAGAAGGCCGTCTGAAACATTTCAGACGGCCTTTTGTCTTTTAATTACTTCACAAGCTTCAATACTTTTTTCGGTTTTTCTTCCGCAGATTCAGCTTTTTTATCCTCAGCTACCGCAGCTTCAACAGAAGCAGGCTGATATGGTTCTACCTCAAACCCCATACCCTCTCCACTTTCGCGGCCAAATATACTGACAATATGACCGACCGGAATCCAAATCTCGTGCGCTACGCCGGAAAAACGCGCAGAAAAATTGACCCATTCGTTGTCGATATTCAAGTTATGACTGGCGGTAGGACCGATATTTAAAACAATTTCATTGTCGCGTACATATTGCATCGGCACACGGGTATGTTCATTTACCCAAGCCACTATGTGCGGTGTTTGGTTATTATCCAAACACCATTCATACAAAGCACGCAATAAATACGGTTTGGTTGAAGTTGCCATAGATCCGTCCCTTAACGACGCATGGCTTTTTCAGCCGGCGTTAATGCTTCAATAAAGGCTTCGCGTTGGAAAATACGCTCGGCGTACTTCAGCAAAGGCGCAGCAGATTTACCCAGTTTGATGTCGTAATAGTCCAAACGCCACAACAATGGAGACAAGGCAACATCAATCATGGAGAAGTCATCGCCCAAGATGTATTTGTTTTTAGTAAAAGACGGTGCCAACAGTATCAAACCATTGCCAATGGCTTCACGCGCTTTAGCTTGTTCTTTATTGGTAGATTCAGGGTTTTCCAACACTTGCACCAAGCTGAACAATTCTTTTTCCATACGGTACAGCACCAAACGGCCGCGACCGCGCATAACAGGATCACCCGGCATCAACTGAGGATGAGGGAAACGCTCATCAATGTATTCGTTGATGATGTTTGATTCGTGCAAAATCAAATCGCGCTCAACTAGAACCGGTACTTGGTTATACGGATTCATCAAAGCCAAGTCTTCAGGTTTATTGAACACGTCCACATCTTTGATTTCAAAATCCATGCCTTTTTCGTACAGCACAAAACGGCAGCGTTGGCTGAATGGACAAGTAATACCTGAATACAATGTCATCATAATCTTTTACTCCTGATCAATCTTTTCAGACGGCCTTAAGCCTTATAAAAATTCAGACAGAATTATACATAATTTCAAACACTTAATCCAGAAATTTCATATATCACATTGTTTATATTAAGTAATTTTAAAATTTACATTATTTCCGCATAAACCAATTTCACAAACAAAAAAGGCAAACCTGAAACAGGTTTGCCTTTTTGATTCAAAAGAATTAATGAACGTCTTTCCAGAATTCTTTTTTCAGGAAGTACGCCAACGGCAACATTACGGCAAACAGGAATGTCAAAACCATGTAACCGATACGGTGGCGTTGCAATTGAGCAGGCTCACCCATGTATACCAGGTAGTTTACCAAATCGCGCACATACGCATCGTACTCTTTTTGGATTACTTTACTGTTAGGCAGACGACGGCTGTGCAGACCGGTAGATTCCCAATACAGTTTAGGAGTCAGGTTGCCGTGCTCGTCTTTAATCATAACAGGCTGACCTTTGGCATCCAACTCAACGGCTTGAACACCTTGTTGCTCCCACAATGGGTGAGGCATACTCGCGCCGGCCAAAACGGTATTGTTCCAACCGTTCGGACGAGTTGGGTCTTTATAGAAACCGCGCATATAAGCGTACAGGTAGTCTGCACCTTTAGAACGCGCAATCAGGGTCAAATCCGGTGGAGGGGCACCCAACCATTTGGAGGCATCTTTCGGATCCATTGCTGCTACCATAACATCACCAACGTTGTCTGTTGTGAACATCAGGTTTTTCTTGATTTCATCTTCAGTCAAACCGATGTCTTTCAGACGGTTGAAGCGCATACCGCTTGCAGAGTGGCAAGACAAACAGTAGTTTGTAAAGATTTGCGCACCGTGCTGCAGACTAACTTGATCACGCAGGTCGATATCGACTTTTTCGTAGTTTGCATGGCCGCCGCTGGCGACGGCTGCACTCATAGGCACTGCCAGCAATAAGGCAGCAAACCAGTTTTTCAGAGTTTGTTTCATTTTCGCTGCCCTCATCAGATATTGGTTGCAAACAAGTAAGCACCGACAACGGTAATACCGACGTAAACAAAGAACATAATTTTTTGTTTAGTAGTGCTCATGGTTACGCGTTCAGGAACTGGTTTGTTGGTATCCAGTTTGGTATAGAACGGCATACCCAGGAAGAATGAAAAGTAGACGAAAGACAGGATACGTGCCACCAAAGTACGAGTATCAGTTGCTACCATTGCACCCAAAATACCCAAACCGATGAAGGCAATGATGAACAGAACCAACGCAGTTTTGAAGATTGGGCCGCGATAGCGGACAGATTTAACCTCGCCTTTATCCAACCAAGGCAACAAGGCGATCAGGACAACTGCTGCACCCATACCGATTACACCCCATACCTGAGTACCGGCAAAGGAAGGAATCGCACGCAAAATTGCGTAGAACGGAGTGAAGTACCATACCGGCGCAATGTGAGGAGGTGTTTTCAGCGCATTTGCTGCATCGAAGTTTGGCGCTTCCAAGAAGTAGCCGCCGCCTTCAGGTGCAAAGAACAACACAGAACAGAAAACAATCAGGAATACAACGACACCCAAGATGTCTTTAACGGTGTAGTAAGGATGGAATGGGATACCATCGCGTGGAATACCGTTTTCGTCTTTGTTTTTCTTGATTTCAACGCCATCAGGGTTGTTAGAACCCACTTCGTGCAGGGCGATGATGTGAGCCACAACCAAGCCGAGCAATACTAGAGGTACTGCGATAACGTGCAGGGCGAAGAAGCGGTTCAAAGTAACGTCGGAAACGTTGAAGTCACCGCGGATCCAAGTGGACAAATCAGGACCGATAACAGGGATGGCGGAGAACAGGTTAATAATTACCTGCGCACCCCAGAAGGACATTTGACCCCAAGGCAACAGGTAACCCATAAAGGCTTCTGCCATCAATGCCAAGAAAATCAGGGAACCGAAAATCCACACCAATTCACGAGGTTTTTTGTACGAACCGTAAATCAGACCGCGGAACATGTGCAGATAAACGACGATGAAGAAGAAAGATGCGCCGGTGGAGTGCATGTAGCGGATAATCCAGCCGCCGGACACATCGCGCATGATGTACTCTACTGCGGTAAAGGCAGCAGGCAGATGGTAGGCGTTAAGGTTGCCGTCCGGTTTGTAGTTCATGGTCAGGAAAATACCGCTGACGATTTGAATTACAAGGACGAGCAGAGCCAAAGAGCCGAAGTAATACCAGAAGTTGAAGTTCTTCGGCGCATAGTATTGAGCCAAATGCTCATTCCACATTTTAGACAGAGGGAAGCGAGCGTCCATCCAGCCTAACAATGCTTTTGCTTTGCTATTGGTTTGGTTTGCCATAATTATCGTTCCTTATTTTTAGTCTTCGCCCACCAAAACAGTTGTATCGCTCAGATATTTGTAAGGCGGTACAACCAAGTTGGTCGGTGCAGGAACACCTTTGTATACGCGGCCTGCCATGTCGAATTTCGAACCGTGGCACGGGCAGAAGAAGCCGCCTTTCCAGTCTGCGCCCAAATCCGCAGGGGCAACGTCGGGACGGTAAGTCGGAGAGCAACCCAGGTGGGTACAGATACCGATAGCGACGAGGAGGTTCGGCTTGATCGAACGGGTCTCGTTTTTACAGTTTTCGGGCTGATGATCCACTTCGGAATTAGGATCTGTAACTGCGCCATCCAAACTTTTCAAGTCTTTGAGCTGTTGATCTGTGCGGTTGACCAGCCAAATCGGTTTACCCTGCCATTCGGCAGTCAGCATTTGGCCTGCTTCGATTTTGCTGACATCTACTTCGACAGCAGCACCGGCAGCCTTAGCTTTCTCCGATGGGAAGAAGCTGGCCACGAAAGGCGTAGCTACGCCCAGAGCCGCCACACCGCCTGCACCGCAAGTAGCCAGTGTCAGAAAACGGCGGCGACCGTTGTTGATTTCTTGATTATCCATTATTCAGTCGTCCTAAAATTTTGGGAATACCGAGCCATTAAACAGCGTAATTCTACCTAGTTTGTTGTAATACTCAAAGCATTATTTAAAATAAGGTAAAGTTTTTATGATATTGCTCAATACTCAGGCAGGGTTGTTTTCATCAAAGTGAACCACTTCGATACCGAATTTTTCTGCCACGGCATCGCCTAAGGCACGGACGCCGTAACGTTCTGTCGCATGATGGCCGGCACTGATAAATGCCACACCCGTTTCATTGGCAAGATGATATTGCGCTTCCGAAATCTCACCGGTCAGATACGCATCGACACCTTCGTCTACGGCTGTCTGAAAAAATCCCTGCGCACCGCCGCTGCACCAGGCAATGCGTTTGATTTCGCGTTCAAGATCGCCAATAACGGTCGGCTTGCGGCCGAATACCGCCTCAATGCGTTCAGACAACTGCGCCAGCGTTTCCGTGGTTTTCAGACGGCCTGTATTCAACAGATTTTGCTCGCCGAATTGTTTTTCGAGCACCCAATCGAGTTTCTCGGCCAACTGCGCGTTATTGCCTAATTGCGGGTGCGCGTCCAGCGGCAGGTGGTAGCCCGCCATATTGATTTGGTGTTGCAGCAAGGTTTCAAGGCGTGTTTTTTTCCAACCGGTAATCGTGACAGGCTCGCTTTTCCAAAACATGCCGTGGTGAACCAAAAGCATATCCGCCCCCTGCCCTACGGCAAAATCGATTGCAGCTTTGCTGGCGGTAACCGAAGTGGCGATTTTGGCAATTTCTTCTTTGCCTTCAACCTGCAAACCATTGGGCGCATAGTCCTTAAACAGACCGACCTGCAATGTCTCATCGCACCAAGCCAGAATTTCGCGGCGTAAAGCCATATTCCGCTCCTTATATCTATCTTCAAAAACAGCTTCGCATTCTAACCGCAAAATCTGTTTATGCCTCAAATTCTTACATTCCGATTTCAGCAATCATTCCCAACATTAATCATTTGCACATCATCATGAATTATTTTAATATACCCCACCTTACCCACAGGCCGTCTGAAAACACATGGACTCTATTATCGAATTGCGTCATCTCAAAACCTTGCTGGCTTTAGAAGAAACCGGCAGCGTTTCCCTTGCCGCCAAACGGGTTTTCCTGACCCAATCCGCCCTGTCGCACCAAATCCGCGCCTTGGAAAATTATTACGAAACGCCGTTGTTTGAACGCAAATCCACACCTTTGCGCTTCACTCCGGCCGGTATGCGCCTACTGCAACTGGCGCGCGAGCTGTTGCCGCAGGTTGCCGCCGCCGAACGTGACCTGGTGCGGATTATCGAAGGTGAAGCGGGCGAACTCAGACTTGCTGTCGAATGCCACACCTGCTTCGACTGGCTGATGCCTGCCATGGGCGAGTTCCGCCCCTTATGGCCGCAAGTTGAATTGGACATCGTTTCCGGTTTCCAAGCCGATCCAGTCGGGCTATTGCTGCAACACCGCGCCGACCTTGCCATCGTTTCCGAAGCCGAGCCGCTCAACGGCATCAGCTACCGCCCTCTGTTTGCCTATGAAATGGTCGGCATCTGCGCAGAAGACCACCCGCTTGCCGACAAAGACATTTGGGAAGCGGAAGACTTTATCGACGAAACATTGATTACTTATCCCGTCCCAGACGAAATGCTGGATTTGCCCAAAAAAGTGCTGCTGCCCAAAGGCATTAATCCGCCGCGCCGCCACAGCGAGTTGACCATCGCCATTATTCAGCTGGTTGCCAGCAAACGCGGCATCGCCGCCCTGCCCTATTGGACGGTCATGCCGTATTTGGAAAAAGGCTACGTCGTCCACCGCAAAATCACTTCAGACGGCCTGCAAAGCAAGCTTTATGCCGCCATTCGTACGGAAGATGCCAACAAAGGCTATCTGGACAACTTCTGCCAAATCACGCATGACCGCTGTTTTGCCGACTTGCCGGGTTTGAGTGAATTGGAAATGTAAACTTGAAACAATCAAAAGGCCGTCTGAACAATTTCAGACGGCCTTTTTTAATATACACAAAAACTCCACTGCTTCTATTCGGACTTATCCGAGTTCAAACACGCCGACAAATCGATTTCAGACGGCCATGTTTTATCAGGCGCAACCCGAATATCGAAATGCTCGCCGCGATAGTCGAAAACCAAACGCCAAGCGTGCAGAAACAGATGTCCCGCCTCATCGCCGCCATACAACGTATCGCCCAAAATCGGACTGCCTATGCTTTTCATGGCCACGCGCAGTTGATGGGTTTTGCCGGTAAACGGTTGCAACACAAACAGGCGCAAACCGGGCTTCAGGCTTTGGCTGCTGAAACGGGTAACGGCAAAATTATCCTCGTCTCGCGTCAGCTTCCATGTACCGCGCCGCGAACGCGCCATACCGCCTTTCACCCAACCCTGCTTTTTCGCCGGCTTGTGCGTACCGAGTGCCAAATAAGTTTTACGCATGGTTTTTTCGGCAAACTGTGCCGACAAAGCCGCCGCGCTGTCGCGGTTGAGCGCAAACAGCAACAGGCCGCTGGTGGCCTTGTCCAATCGGTGAACCAGCCACACGCGTTCAACACCGAGCTGCTGCGCCAGCGATGCGGTCAGACAAACATCCCCTTCCGATTCGCTGTGCACCGATACGCCACAAGGCTTATTAATGACCACAAAGTCTTTGTGTTCAAAAACAATGTCCCACATTTCAGACGGCCTTCAACATAATACCGTCGCCAAGCAGAGTCAAAATACCCAGCAGGCAGAACAAGATACACGCAACAATGCGCACTGCTTTGGCCGGAATCTTGCGCATCAGCATTTCACCCAAATACACGGCAGGCACAGAAGCAATCATCAAACCGGCAATACTGCCGACCACGACCAGCAGGATAGATTGGTATTTTGCCGCCAAAAGAACCGTCGCAATTTGCGTTTTATCGCCGATTTCCGCCAAGAAAAATAGGACGACCGTCGCCGTAAATGCGCCGTATTTCAGCCACTTGCCATCAGGGTCTTCGTCTTTGTCCGGCAACAGCAGCCATAATCCAACCGCAATAAAACTGCCGCCGACCACCCATTTCATGACTTCGGGCGAAATAGCAGATGCCAGCCAGACACCGAGTGCCGCTGAAACAAGATGGTTCAACAGGGTTGCAATAAAGATACCGGCAACAATCGCGTTTTTGTGGGCAAAACGTGCTGCCAAAAAGAGCGCCAGTAATTGCGTCTTATCGCCGATTTCGGCAATGGCAACGCCCAGCGTCGAGGAGAAAAAAGCTTCCATGATTTAAGATACTCAACCGAAAAGCGGGCAAACAAAAAGCGCTGTGCATACCGCCCGCAAGGGTATGGACAACGCTTACGTCTTGCCTGTCTTCCGATAAAGCAGAGAAGATACCGCTGCCACGGCCGTACAAGCCGATTATGTTGACAACGGTTTCGGCATTGCGCCGAATGGCTACTCCCGTAAGAGTGAAGCGCGCATTGTAAGGCAAACCATTGTTTAAAGCAACAAAAAGAAAAACAAAAGGCCGTCTGAAACCTCATTCAAGCAGGTTTCAGACGGCCTTTTTCACAGCGATTAATTATCGGAGAACAAATCGCCTACTTTTTCGCCTACTTTTTCCCAAAACGATTTTTTACGCGGGTTTTGGCTGAGGTCGAGGCCGGAGGAGATTTTTTCAAATTCTTCCAGCAACTCTTTCTGACGGTCGGTCAGGTTGACCGGTGTTTCAACCAAAATGTGGCAGTACAAATCACCAGTCGAGCTGGAACGCAGAGACTTGATGCCTTTGCCTTTCACGCGCATACGGCGGCCGGTCTGCGTTTCTTTCGGAATGTGCAGTTTGACTTTGCCGTCCAAAGTCGGCACTTCGACTTCGCCGCCCAATGCGGCAATGGCAAAGCTGATCGGCAGTTCGCAATGCAAGTCCAAGCCGTTGCGCTCGAAGATTTTGTGCTGTCTTACGCGGACATTGACGTACAAATCGCCTGCCGGTGCGCCGTGTTGACCCGGTTCGCCCTCGCCGCTCAGGCGGATGCGTTGACCGTCGTCAATGCCTGCCGGAATGTTGACTTCAACTGTTTTGCTGGTTTTGGTGCGGCCTTCGCCACGGCATTTGACGCAAGGATCTTTGATTTCTTTGCCTGTACCGTGACAAGTCGGACAAGTCTGCTGCATTTGGAACATGGCTATGCGATCCTGTACCGTACCTGAGCCGTGACAGGTCGAACAAGTCGATGCGGATGTGCCCGGTTTGGCACCTGAGCCGTGACAAACATCACATTCTTCGTAAGTCGGAATGTTGATGCGTTTTTTCACGCCTTTGGCGGCTTCTTCAAGCGAAATCTCTATGCCGACCTTCAAATCTGCGCCGCTGTAATCCGGCTGACGGCCGCCTGCGCTGCCGCCACCGCCGAACATTTGGCTGAAAATATCGGAAAAATCGAAGCCTTGCGCGCCACCGAATCCGCCTTGGCCGCCGAAACCGCCAAAGCCACCGAATCCGCCCGCACCTGCGCCCTGTTCAAACGCGGCATGGCCGTATTGGTCGTACATGGTACGTTTTTCCTTGTCAGACAAGGTGTCGTAAGCTTTTTGGACTTCTTTAAATTTTTCTTCCGCTTCTTTGTTGTCAGGATTGCGGTCGGGATGGTATTTCATTGCCAGCTTGCGGTAGGCTTTTTTGATTTCATCGTCGCTAGCGCTGCGGGCAACACCAAGGGTTTCGTAAAAATCTTTATTGCTCATAATTTTGATAGTGTTAAGAATGAATTCAAACTGGGGGGGATATGTGGGCGAGTATCAAAAACTCAAGTCAGTATTTTCAAGGCCGTCTGAAATTGTGCTTTTCCGACATCCAAACATTCAGACGGCCTTTGTCAAACCGACAGGCCCGACAACCTGCTATAATCCCATCTTTATTTTTTCCAACGTTTTCAAGCGAAAAACAGAATGACCATGCAAGAACATTACCAACCCGCCGCCATTGAGCCTGCGGCGCAGCAAAAATGGGATGACGCCCGTATTTTCAACGTCTCCGAAGACGCTTCCAAACCCAAATACTACTGCCTCTCCATGTTCCCATACCCCAGCGGCAAGCTGCACATGGGGCATGTACGCAACTACACCATCGGCGACGTATTGAGCCGCTTCAAACTCTTAAACGGCTTCAACGTCATGCAACCTATGGGTTGGGACGCGTTCGGCATGCCTGCTGAAAACGCGGCGATGAAAAACAACGTCGCCCCCGCCGCTTGGACCTACGACAACATCGAATACATGAAAACCCAGCTCAAAAGCCTGGGTTTTGCGATTGACTGGGAGCGCGAAGTCGCCACCTGCAAACCCGAATACTACCGCTGGGAACAATGGCTGTTTACCAAGCTGTTTGAAAAAGGCATCGTCTACCGCAAAAACGGCACGGTAAACTGGGACCCGGTCGACCAAACCGTCCTTGCCAACGAACAAGTCATCGACGGACGCGGCTGGCGTTCGGGCGCGTTGATCGAAAAACGCGAAATCCCGATGTATTACTTCAAAATCACCGATTACGCCGAAGAGCTGCTCAACGACTTGGACAAGCTGGAACACTGGCCAGAACAAGTCAAAACCATGCAACGCAACTGGATCGGCAAATCTCGCGGTATGACCGTGCGCTTCGCCGTTTCAGACGACAGCAAACAAGGCTTGGAAGGCGATTACGCGAAATTCCTGCAAGTTTATACCACCCGTCCTGACACGCTGATGGGCGCGACTTATGTTGCCGTTGCCGCCGAGCATCCGCTGGCAACCGCCGCAGCCGCCGACAAACCCGAATTGCAGGCATTTATCGCCGAGTGCAAAGCCGGCTCGGTTGCCGAAGCCGACATGGCGACGATGGAGAAAAAAGGCGTTCCGACCGGCCGCTACGTCGTTAATCCGCTCAACGGCGACAAACTGGAAGTGTGGATTGCCAACTATGTATTGTGGGGCTACGGCGACGGCGCGGTGATGGCGGTTCCGGCGCACGACGAACGCGATTTCGAGTTCGCCACCAAATACAGCCTGCCGAAAAAACAAGTCATTGCCGTCGGCGACAACGCATTTGACGAAAACCAATGGCAGGAGTGGTACGGCGACAAAGAAAACGGCGTATTGGTCAACAGCGGCGACTTGGACGGCATGAATTTTCAGACGGCATTCGACGCCATTGCCGCCAAGCTGCAAAGCCAAGACGCAGGCGAACCGAAAACCCAATACCGCCTGCGCGACTGGGGTATTTCCCGTCAACGCTACTGGGGCTGCCCAATTCCTATCATCCATTGCGAAAAATGCGGCGACGTTCCCGTCCCTGCCGACCAACTGCCGGTCGTTTTGCCTGAAAACGTCGTACCCGACGGCATGGGTTCGCCGCTGGCAAAAATGCCAGAGTTTTACGAAACCACCTGCCCATGCTGCGGCGGCGCGGCGAAACGCGAAACCGACACCATGGACACCTTCATGGAATCGAGCTGGTATTTCTTCCGCTATATGTCGCCCAAGTTCGCAGAAGGCATGGTATCAGCAGAAGCCGCAAAATACTGGGGCGCGGTCGACCAATACATCGGCGGTATCGAACACGCGATTCTGCACCTCTTGTACGCGCGCTTCTTCACCAAACTGATGCGCGACGAAGGCTTGGTCAATGTTGACGAACCGTTTGAACGCCTGCTGACGCAAGGCATGGTCGTCTGCGAAACCTACTACCGCGAAAACGCCAACGGCGGCAAAGACTGGATCAACCCCGCCGATGTCGAGCTGACTTTCGACGACAAAGGCCGCCCCGTTTCCGCCGTTCTCAAAGCCGACGGACTGCCCGTCGTCATCAGCGGCACGGAAAAAATGTCCAAGTCCAAAAACAACGGCGTCGATCCGCAAGAGCTGATTAACGCCTACGGCGCGGACACCGCCCGCCTGTTTATGATGTTTGCCGCACCGCCCGAACAGTCCCTCGAATGGAGCGACAGCGGCGTCGAAGGCGCACACCGCTTCCTGCGCCGCCTGTGGCGCACCGTTTACGAATACTTGAAGCAAGGCGAAGCAGTCAAAGCGTTTGCAGGCAGCCAAGACGGTTTGTCTAAAGAACTCAAAGACCTGCGTCACAAACTGCACGCCACCACCGCCAAAGTTAGCGACGACTACGGCCGCCGCCAGCAGTTCAACACCGCCATCGCCGCCGTGATGGAATTGCTCAACCAATACGACAAAACCGACACCGGCAACGAACAAGGCCGCGCCGTCGCCCAAGAAGTATTGGAAACCGCCGTACGCCTGCTGTGGCCGATTGTTCCACACATCTGCGAAACCCTGTGGAGCGAATTAAACGGCGCGAAACTGTGGGAAGCAGGCTGGCCGACAATCGACGAAGCCGCTTTGGTCAAATCCGAAATCGAAGTGATGGTTCAAGTCAACGGCAAACTGCGCGGCAAAATCACCGTCGCCGCCGACGCATCCAAAGCCGACCTCGAAGCCGCCGCCCTTGCCAACGAAGGTGCAGTAAAATTCATGGAAGGCAAGCCTGCGAAGAAAATCATCGTGGTGCCTGGCAGACTGGTGAACATCGTGGTGTAAAGTCTGATTCGGCATTGATTGCTGTAATAAGAAAGGTCGTCTGAAAACTTGGGAACAGGGTTTTCAGACGACTTTTTTAAGGTAGATAGAGTTGTCTACATTACAGACCTCAAATAACTTAAATCTCAAAATCCTAAAAAAGTTCCCTTAGCCTGCACAACAAGATAATTTCGAAATATCTTTATCGAACGTAAGTGCAACTAATTTTAGCCCTTCAGCCATTGTTAAATATGGTGCTAGGGTTTCTGTTAAATCTTCTATCGTTAAGCCAAATTTAACAGCTAATGATGCTGCATAGATGACATCTCCTGCATTTTCAGATACAATATGAACCCCTAATACTTTTAGTGTTTCTGCATCTGCTACTAGTTTAAATACACCGGTTGTTTCACGGTTTACAATTGCTCTTGGAACAGCATCTAAAGGTAATACAGATGTCTTCACATCATACCCTTTCTCTTTTGCTTGTTCTTCTGTTAAACCAACCGTTGCAACCGTCGGATTCGTAAACGTAACAGCAGGAACTACCGATAAATCTATTTTTTTGTTTAATCCACCAATAGCATTATCAGTAATAATTCCACCTTCATAGGCTGCTACATATACAAATTGTGGTCCTAAAGTCACATCTCCTGCTGCATAAATCTTTTCATTACTTGTTTGACCAAAATCATTGATCAGGATTTCATTATTTTTTCCAGTTTCAACACCTGCTGCACTTAAATTTAAAGAATCCGTATTTGGTTTTCTTCCAGTGGCAACAAGTAACTGATCTGATTCAATGACTTCTCTACTGCCATTTACTGTTACGTAAACCCTTTTTATCTCTCCACTTTGTTCAACACGCTCAAAAGTTGCCCCTTTGACAAGGTTTATACCCTGTTCAATTAACGCTTTTTCAACTGACTCTGAAATCTCAGGATCATACTCCTTTAAAAGTCGCTCACTTCTTTGCATAAGCGTTATTTCTGAACCTAAATGATGAAATAGTTGTCCAAGCTCCATTCCAATGTATCCTGAACCAATTACAGTTAATCGTTTTGGTATTTTCTTTAACTCAAGAAGTGTTGTACTAGTTAAATAGTCCATTTTTTCAAGTCCTGAAATTTGGGGCAACGAAGGCGATGCACCTGTTGCAATTAAAAAGCGTTTTGCAGATAACTTTGCCCCATTGACCTCAACCGTACTAGCATCAACGAATTTTGCTTCACCTTTAATTAAATCAAAATTATATTCATCAATTAAATCCATATATTTTTGATTCCGAAGTTCGCTCACCAATTTATCCTTTTGCGTGATTAAACTAGCTAAATCCACTTCTCCAGCGGATGTTTGTAAACCTATAAACGGATTGTCTTTTGATAAATGATTGATTTCCCCTGCCCTAAGAAGAGTTTTTGACGGAACACAGCCAATATTCACACAGGTTCCCCCAACCGTTCCACGCTCAATCATTCCAACTTTTGCACCGTATTCTATAGCTTTAATTGCCGAAGAAAAGGCAGCAGCACCAGAACCAATAATAAGAAGGTCATAATTGTCTTCATTAATTAACGCCACGTTTTCTAGTGATGATACTTCTTCAATTTCTCCGGCTTGGTAATTTGCTTCATCAATCGCCTTTATTGCACTTTCAACCTCAATATCATCGGGCAGTTCAAATACTGCTTCACCACGACGATAACTAGACTCAATATTTTTAGCACCTATCTTTTCAAGTGCTGATTCTACGTGTTTTTCACAACCCGTACATGTCATTCCTGAAATGTTTACCTTAAATTTATTCATAAAAAAGCTCCTTTCGTTAATTAATCTCTCATGTTAATGTTTCTATTATTGGACACGAATGTAATTGCTTTTCATCTGGACATCGTTGTTTTAAGTCGTCTAACATAGTTTCAATTCGTTTTAAATCCTCTATTTGTTTTTGCACTTCCTTTTGTTTTTTAGAAACAAATTCGAACATATCTTGACAACGAACTTCATCTTTATCTACAACACCAAGTAATTTATAAATCTCGCTTAAAGAGAAACCAAGTTCCTGTATTCGTTTAATAAACCCAACACGCTTAACGTCATCATATGAATATATCCGATAACCAGCTTCCGTTCGGTGAGGTTCTTGTAATAAATTTTTTCGCTCGTAATATCTGATCGTTTCTTTATTAACTCCACATTTATCTGCAAACTCACTAATGCGATAAATCATCTTATTTCACCCCCTGAATATTATAAACCATGTACCATAGTACACGGTCAAGTAAATTGGACTATTTTATTTTTTTCCCAAAGTATCACTCGTATGTGATTGATACTTTTATATAATACTATTGATTATCCTAACATCCCACCAGAAAATCCGATTTAAACACCAGTTGTTTTTAAACTATTAAGAAAGTAATTCCACTATATATTCCGAAGACCCAAAAAACCATACGAATCAGTTAGATTCATTATCACAGTTCCCGTCATTAACATAGCCCTTAAAAGTTCAGGCAAAGAAATATCTAATGCGCTAGCCAAACGAATAAGATTTAATAGGGCGGGGTTACGCTCTCCACGTTCTATCATTCCGATATAAGTCCGGTACATATTCACTTTTTCAGCCAATGCTTCCTGACTTAAATCCTGGAGTTGTCTTAAATAACGAACATGTTTGCCAAATTGTTTTAAAATTTCTGATTTCATGATGACTATTCTTAATGTTTGCAAATTAAATTCCACATACAATAAGTATCAACTTTAGTTCTAATACAAAAGGCCGTCTGAAACCCTATATTCAGGTTTCAGACGGCCTTTTTAACTGCCCGATTTTATTCGCCGTAGTAGGCTTTGGTCAGGATTTCTTCCATATCAGCCACCATGGCGAGGCGTGGGTTGGCCGGGGTGCATTGGTCTTCAAAAGACATCATGGCCAGCTCTTTTCTGCCGTCGAGGAAGGTTTTCTCATCGATGCCCTGCTCTTTCAACGACATTTTGATGCCGACGTTGACCGCCAGCTCATGGCAGGCGCGGGCGAAGGATTCGACGCCTTCTGCCGGTGTGCTGCATGGCAAGCCTAAAGTACGGGCGATTTCCTGATATTTCAGGTCGGCTTTGTAGTAGTTGTACTTCGGCCAAGTGGCGGTTTTCTGCGGACGCGTGCCGTTGTAGCGGATGACGTGCGGCAGCAGGATGGCGTTGGCGCGACCATGCGGAACGTGATATTTGCCGCCGATTTTATGTGCCATCGAGTGGTTGATGCCCAAGAACGCATTGGCAAACGCCATGCCTGCGATGGTGGAGGCATTGTGCATATGCTCGCGCGCTTCGGGATCGGCCGCACCGTGTTTGTAGGAGCGTTCGAGGTATTGGAACACGAGCTTGATGGCTTGCAGGGCGAGGCCGTCTGTAAAGTCGTTTGCCAGTACAGAAACGTATGCTTCTACGGCGTGGGTCAGTACGTCCAAACCGGTATCGGCGGTTACGCCTGCCGGTACGGTCATGGTAAACGCAGGATCGACAATCGAAATGGTTGGTGTCAGCGAGTAGTCGGCAATCGGATATTTTTTGTCGCCGTCGCTGATGACAGTAAACGGCGTCACTTCGGATCCTGTGCCCGATGTGGTAGGGATACCGATAAATTTGGCTTTGCGTCCCAATTCAGGGAAGCGGAACGCGCGTTTGCGGATGTCCATGAATTTTTGCACCAAGTCTTCAAAATCGACTTGCGGCTGCTCGTAGAAGAGCCACATGGCTTTGGCTGCGTCCATTGGCGAACCGCCGCCCAGAGCGATGATGGTGTCAGGCTGGAAGCTGCGCATCAAATCGGTGCCTTTATAGACGGTTTGGACGCTCGGATCGGCTTCGACATCGGTAAACAGCTGGATGGTCACTTTGTTTTTGCGTTGATGCAGTTGATGGGTGATTTTATCGACAAAGCCCAGGTCAACCATCGAACGGTCAGTCACAATCATGACTTTTTCGCAGTCTTTCATGTCTTGCAGATATTGGATGGAATCGCGTTCAAAATAGATTTTGGCGGGCACTTTGAACCATTGCATGTTGTTTCTCCGACGGCCTACTTTTTTGATATTTAACAGATTGACTGCGCTGACGTTGCCGCCGACGGCGTTTTTACCGTAAGAGCCGCAACCGAGGGTCAGAGAAGGCAGGAAGGCGTTGTACACGTCGCCGATGCCGCCGAAGGTGGAAGGCGAATTCCAAATCACGCGCAGCGCTTTGACGCGGGAACCGAACGTTTTGACCAATTCTTCATCGGCGGTATGGATGGCGGCGGAGTGTCCCAAGCCGTCAAAGGCAACCATTTCTTCGGCGAACTTCAAACCTTGTTCGGTCGAATCCGCCTTAATCATGGCCAAAACAGGCGAAAGTTTTTCGCGGGTCAGCGGCTCGTTTGGACCGACTTCGCGGCATTCGGCGATGATGATGTTGGTTTTTTCAGGTACTTTAAACCCGGCCTGTTCGGCAATCCATGTTGCCGGTTTGCCTACTACCGCAGAATTGAGTTTCGCCCCGCCGCAGCTGGCGCAATTCGCCGTTACACCGAAGATAAACTCTTCGAGCATGGCTTTTTCTTTTTTGTTGGCAAAGTACACGCCGTAGGATTTGAATTCTTCGGCCAACTCTTTGTAAATCTCTTTATCGGCAATCACCGCTTGCTCGCTGGCGCACACCATGCCGTTGTCGAAAGATTTCGACATCACAATATCGTGTGCCACCTGTTTGATGTCTGCCGTTTTTTCAACATAAGCAGGTACGTTGCCCGCCCCGACGCCGAGCGCAGGTTTGCCGCAAGAGTACGCGGCTTCCACCATCGCATTGCCGCCGGTCGCCAAAATCGTTGCCACGCCCGGATGCTTCATCAGCGCGGAAGTGCCTTCCATAGACGGCTTTTCAATCCACTGGATACAGTTTTCCGGCGCACCGGCCGCAATCGCCGCATCGCGCACGATACGCGCTGCATGGGCGGAACACTGCTGGGCGGACGGGTGGAATGAGAAAATAATCGGATTGCGGGTTTTCAGCGCAATCAGGGATTTGAAAATGGTGGTGGAAGTCGGATTGGTCGTCGGCACAATACCGCAAACCACGCCGACCGGATCGGCAATTTCAGTAATACCGGTTACATCGTTTTCGCTGATGACACCCACGGTTTTCAAATCACGCAGGCGGCGCACAACGTTTTCGCAGGCAAACAGGTTTTTCGTCGCCTTATCCTCAAACACGCCGCGTCCCGTTTCTTCTACCGCGTGCATGGCGAGTACACCATGTTTGTCCAGCGCGGCAATGGAGGCTTTGGCAACAATAAAGTCAATCTGCTCCTGATCGAGCTTAAGAAACTCGTCCAATGCCCGTAAACCCTTGTCAACCAGGCTGTTTACCTCGGCTACGGCTGGGCTGACGACGTTGTCGGCTGATGCGTTCATGGTGTATCTCCTTAATAAAAGGTGGCAATAAGGTCAATAAATTTTCACTACGATAACTATAGGTAATTTAGTTACATTCTGCTTTGACCTACATCACAAACCATGATTGAACTTTTCAGACGGCCATTTTATCGTTTATTCATTTTAATTCTTTGACGTATAATATTTTTATCTACACAAAAACAAAAACGGTTATTCTTCGTCGCTTTCCTCGGTAATTAAGATAAAAACAGAAAATCGATGTATTAAAATTACGAGCGTAAATGAAAAAGGCCGTCTGAAAATCTTTTTCAGACGGCCTTTTTTGCTTTGCCGTTTATTGGCTAATATCTTCCAGCGTACGGCCTTTGGTTTCTTCACCCAATACCAAGATTACCGCCACAATCAGCAGCATAACCAGCGCAAACATCATAAAGATATTGCCGAAGCCGCCACTATTGCCCACCATCGCCGCCACTACCATGGGGGCGAGTATACCGCCGACGCGCCCGATGGCGCCTGCCCAGCCGGATGCGAAGGCACGGAAGCGCAAGGGGTAGAGTTCAGGGGTGTAGGTGTACAAAACGCCCCATGCGCCTAAGTTGAAGAAGGACATCAGGCTGCCCCAGATCATGACTTCGGCCGCAGTTGTGCTTTGCCCGAAAAACCATGCGCACGCGGCGCACGCGGCCAGAAAGCCTGCCAGCGTTGCTTTGCGGCCGATTCTTTCCACCAAAGACGCGGCGGCTATATAGCCGGGCAGTTGCGCAACAATCATCACCAGTACATATTCAAAGGTTTTGACCACGGTATTGCCCTGCTCGACCAGCAGTTTGGGCAACCAAGTGAAAATGCCGTAATACGAAAACACGATGCCGAACCAAACCAGCCACAGCATCAGCGTGCGCCGTGCAAACGGATGTTGCCAAAGTTGGACGAAGCGGATGCGTTCGCGCGGGGCGGCCGGTGCGGCAACGGCTTCTGTCGGCGGTGTGATGCCCGATTGAATTTCCAGCGCGGATACCAAACGGTGCGCTTCGTCGGTTTTGCCGCGGGAAAGCAGGTAAGGCACGGATTCGGGAACGAATTTCAACACCAACGGCACATAAAACAGGGGCAAGGCGCCGAATAAAAACGCGCTGTGCCAGCCGGTTTGCGGAATAAAGAAATAAGACACCAGCGCGGCTGAGAGCCAGCCCAAGCCCCAGAAGCTTTCCAGCAACACAATAAAACGGCCGCGTACTTTCGGCGGCGCATATTCGCTGACCAGCGACACGGCGACGGGCAGTTGGCCGCCCAAACCGACACCGACAAAAAAGCGGCACACCAGCAAAACCGTCAAGTCAGGCGCAAGCGCGCACAAACCTGTGGCAATACTGTACACCACCATCGTGCCGGCAAAAACGGTTTTCCGTCCGAACCTGTCCGCCAGCCAGCCGCTGAATACTGCGCCCAGAGCCATGCCGACAAAGGCAATGCTGACAATCCAACCCAACTGCGCCGGAGCCAGCGCCCAATCTTTGCCCAAAGCCGGCAATACAAACGACACCAAGCCTGTATCCATGGCATCAAACAGCCAGCCTATGCCGACCAACACTAGAAGTTTGTAATGAAAGCGGGAGGGCGGCAGATTGTGCAGCCGCGTCAGAATATCCATCACTTCTTTCCTTTGTTTGTGTATGATTGAATTGGGTTTTAGCAATAAATGCTTTAATTTCAGTGACAAACCTGAAACCGAGACATTGTGTCGATTTTAACATTGGTACCATATGCAAAGAATAGGAAGCGCGTGTTTTTTAGATATTTTTATCGCCAGAACCGCACGCCCTATTAAAACTCTGAATAAGGGTTCACGGCAGGCCGTCTGAAACCGATGGTCTGGTTTTCAGACGGCCTGCCGTTTTTTGCAAAGGCTTCATGCTTGGGTTATGATGTTTATTTGTAATATGTAAACAGATGATTGCCTGTTTTTACATAACAGGCCGTCTGAACAACGGAGAACGATATGAATGCGGTTGTAATTGCGGTCATCATCATGCTTGTGCTGTCTTTATCGCGCGTGCATGTGGTGCTCAGCTTGGCTGTCGGCGCGTTTGTCGGCGGCTTGGTGGCCGGTATGCCTTTGGAGAATGTAACCAACGCGGCTGGCAATGTGGTGCAGCAAGGGATTATTCCTGTTTTTAACGAAGGCCTGAAAGGCGGGGCGCAAATCGCGCTGTCTTATGCCATGCTCGGCGCGTTTGCCATGGCCATCACGCATTCCGGCCTGCCGCAACAGCTCGCCGGCGTGATTATCCGCAAGCTCAACGGCGACGAAGGCAATGCGAAAGGCGAAGGCGCGGTCAAATGGCTGCTGCTGGCGATTATTTTGTGCATGGGCGTGATGAGCCAAAACGTTGTGCCGATTCATATCGCGTTTATCCCGATGATTATTCCGCCGCTGCTGTTGGTGTTCAACCGTTTGAAACTCGACCGCCGCTTGGTGGCCTGCGTGATTACGTTTGGCTTGGTAACGACTTATATGTTCCTGCCTTACGGTTTCGGCGCCATCTTCTTGAACGACATCATGTTGGGCAATATCCGCTCGGCAGGCATGGACACCAGCGGCATCAATGTGATGCACGCAATGGCGATTCCGGCTTTGGGCATGGTTTCCGGCTTGCTGCTGGCCTTTTTGCACTACCGCAAGCCGCGCATTTATCAAAACAATACCACTGACACGGAAGACAACCGTGCGGCAGTTCAACAACAAGAGCCTTCAACCTATCGCAGCTTGGTGGCGGCTGTGGCGATTGCCGTGTGTTTTGCTATCCAGCTTATGTATGATGGCTCGCTGGTATTGGGCGCGATGTTGGGCTTTGCCGTGTTTATGATGTTGGGCGTGATGAACCGCTCCGCCGCCAGCGATGTGTTCGGCGAAGGCATCAAAATGATGGCGATGGTCGGCTTTATTATGATTGCAGCACAAGGTTTCGCCGCTGTAATGAACGCAACCGGCGAGATCCAGCCTTTGGTAGAACACAGCATGGCTTTGTTCGGCGGCAATAAAGGCATGGCCGCATTGACCATGTTATTCGTCGGCTTGCTGGTAACCATGGGCATCGGCTCGTCTTTCTCCACTTTGCCGATTATTACCGCGATTTATGTGCCTTTGTGCATTAGCTTGGGCTTCTCACCTATGGCGACCGTCGCCATCGTCGGCACAGCCGGTGCGCTGGGTGATGCAGGCTCCCCTGCTTCCGACTCGACACTCGGCCCAACTATGGGTCTGAACGCCGACGGTCAACACGACCACATCCGTGATTCGGTTATCCCGACTTTTATCCACTACAATATCCCGCTGATGGCTGCCGGCTGGATTGCCGCGATGGTGCTGTAATATGAGCGATATTCAGGAATTGGAACACCGCGTCACGGAGCTGGAAATTCAGACGGCCTTGCAGGAAGATTTAATCGGCAGCCTGAACGACACCATCGCCAAGATGCAGCAAGCTTTAGATTTGCAGCAAGGCCAGTTGCGGCTTCTGTATCAACGGATGCAGGACAAAGGCGCAAACGGCGAACGCGAACCGTACAGCCTGCGCGATGAAATTCCGCCGCATTATTGATCAACTGAAAAAGGGCATGTTTGATACATGCCCTTTTCTTTCATAACAAAGGCCGTCTGAAAGTCAATTAAGCTTTCAGACGGCCTTTTAAACAATCAAACCTTACAAACAAGCCAATTCGTTGGCCATTTGCTGCTCGACGGTTTCACGTTGGCGGATAAGTTTACATTCGCTGCCGTCAACCAATACTTCCGCCGCACGATTGCGCGTGTTGTAGTTGCTCGCCATGCTTGAGCCATACGCACCGGCACTGCGAATAAGCAGCAAATCCCCTTCTTCGCAGGCGATGGTGCGGTCTTTGCCGAGGAAGTCGCCGGTTTCGCAAATCGGGCCGACGATATTGGCCGTCAGAGGGTCAATGTCTTTGGTTTCGACCGCTTCAATGTGATGATAGGCATCATAAAGCGCCGGACGCATCAAATCGTTCATCGCCGCATCGACCATCACAAAGTTTTTCTCTTCGCCGTATTTGACGAATTCGACTCGCGTCAACAACGCACCTGCATTGCCGACCAAACTACGGCCTGGCTCGAGGACCAGTTTCAGACGGCGTGTACCCATCAGTTTTTGAACTTCTTTGGCATACGCGCCCAAATCAGGCACATTTTCGTCTTGATAAACAATGCCGACACCGCCGCCCAAGTCCAAGTGTTCCAACACAATGCCTTCGTCTGCCAGTTGGTCAACCAAGGCCAAAATACGTTCGCAGGCTTCGACAAGCGGGCTGAGGTCGGTCAGTTGCGAGCCGATATGGCAGTCGATACCGACGATTTTCAAATGGCTTTGTCGGGAAGCATGACGATAGGCCTCAAGCGCATCGGCATAGGCAATACCAAATTTGTTTGCTTTCAGGCCGGTGGAGATATAAGGATGGGTTTTGGCATCGACATCAGGATTGACGCGCAGGGAAACCGGAGCGACTTTACCCAAGCGCGCGGCAACTTTCTGAATACGGTCGATTTCGGGAATGCTTTCCATATTGAAGCATTTCACGCCTGCATTCAGCGCAAATTCAATTTCTGCCTCACTCTTGCCCACACCAGAAAAAATCGTTTTCGCCGCATCGCCGCCGGCCGCCAAAACACGCGCCAACTCGCCGCCGGACACAATATCAAAACCGCTCCCCAAAGAAGCAAAGTGTTTGATGATGCTCAGGTTGCCATTCGCTTTAACCGCGTAGCAGACAAGCGGATTTAAAGCGGAAAACGCGGTTTGGTAGTTTTCAAATGCCTCGGTCAGCACAGATTTGCTGTACACATAAAGCGGCGTACCAAACTCTTCAGCAAGGTGTGTATAAGGTAGTTGTTCGCAGAATAAGGTCATGTTTGTGAAATCTTTTTTTAATCGTTGGTTTGAGTGGTCGGCTCTTTAGCCGTATCGAATTTCAAGCCGGTCTGAATCACGCCGAAGCGCGCCTTGTCGCCTTCTTTGGGCAGATAGAGGTCGCCTTTGTAGCCGCAGGCAGAAAGCAGCAGAACCGTTGCCGCTGCAAAAAATACGCCGTATTTCATCAGTAAAACTTTCTTCATCATTACGAATGTGGCAAGATTCGGTATCTTAAACAAAAACCACACAAAAAGCCATGATGACCGAAAGCGAATTCATCCGCATGAGCGAAGAATTGTTTGAACACATTGAAGACCAAATCGACGAAAACGGCTGGGATTTCGACTGCCAGTTTGCCGGAAACGTACTGACTATCGAAGCCGAAGACGGTACGCAAATCATCGTCAACCGCCACACGCCCAACCAAGAATTGTGGATTGCTGCCAAAAGCGGCGGCTACCATTTCGCCGAGCAAAACGGCAAATGGCTGGCAACGCGCGACAGCCGCGATTTCTACGACGTTTTAAACGAAGCACTGAGCGCGGCTTCGGGCGAAGCAGTTGAGATTGCGGAATTGTGATTCAGTCTTCAAATATCCCTAGCTAAAAATCTATTTACCTCAAAGGACACCCAAATGCCCCTACTAGACAGTTTCAAAGTCGACCACACCCGTATGCACGCCCCTGCCGTACGCGTGGCAAAAACCATGACCACGCCCAAAGGCGACACCATTACCGTGTTTGACCTGCGTTTCTGCATTCCCAACAAAGAAATCCTGCCTGAAAAAGGCATTCACACGCTGGAGCATCTGTTCGCAGGCTTTATGCGCGACCACTTAAACGGCAACGGTGTCGAAATCATCGACATTTCCCCGATGGGCTGTCGTACCGGTTTCTACATGAGCCTCATCGGTACGCCCGATGAGCAAAAAGTGGCCGATGCATGGCTCGCTTCAATGCAGGATGTTTTGACCGTTCAAGACCAAAGCAAAATCCCCGAACTGAACGAATACCAATGCGGTACTTACCTGATGCACTCGCTTGCCGAAGCACACGAAATCGCCCAAAACGTTTTGGCACGCAAAGTCGCCGTCAATAAAAACGAAGAGCTGACATTGGACGAAAGCCTGTTGAACGCTTAATACGCTATAACAGCAAAGGCCGTCTGAAACTCTATATAACAAGTTTCAGACGGCCTAAAACCTTTTATTCCAATTTTCAACCTTTCAGCCACAGTTTTACACCGCCTAAAAATAAGTTGGCGGATGCTGACAGTGTACATAGTATAATTACACTTTGAACAAACAACCTGATTCTATTGCCTTTATGAAACCGTTTTTCTGCAAAACCGCCATTGCCCTCAGCCTGACCCTCCCTGCCGCCGCCAACGCTGCCGAGTATGTCTGCAATGTTGAAGGCATCACCGTTTATGCTTCATACCAGATTAATGACGCCTGTCGCATAGTTGAAACAAACAATGTAACAGAAAACAGCGTCGTTGCGATTCCGGGCGACACTCCGGTTTTAAAAACGGTACAAACAACAGAATTTAAAGCATCTGCCGCAGACTACGTTCATGCTTCTCAAGCAACGCCCGCGGTACAAACCCCAGTCGTTGTTGCTCGAAATGAATACGGTATTCCGGCACCTATTTCCATTCTGATGGCACAAACTCGACAAGCTGTGCCTGCGAATAAAACCATTGCAGACAGCGTAATCGTTTCCAACAATACGCCTGTTTTGGAAACACCAGCCGTTGCAAAACCTGAAAACTATGTTGTCGATACTGCTGCCCACAACACAACTCCTGTCGTACAAACGCAGACGACTGCCGTTCAAGAGGACAACACTATTGTTCCTCCAATGCTCGCCGAGCAAACCCAACCTACCGTTGCGGTCGACAAAGCCATTGCAGACAGCGCAATCGTTCCCAACAATACGCCTACTTTGGAAGCGCCGCCCACAATAAAAGCCGAAGACTATGTTGCCGACACTACTGTCCGCAATACAACTCCTGTCGTACAAACTCAGTCTAGTGCAACCCAAACAGAAAACAGTATTGTTCCTGTCATGCTTGCCGCACAAGCCCAACCTACTGCTTCTACCGAGAGCACAGTTTCAGACGGCCTTGCTATTATTAATGAAACACCAGCTGTTCAACCTGTTGTGCCTGCAATCCAAATCCCACAAGAGATTATTCAGAACTCGACAGCTCAGCCGCAAACTTCAACTACCCTAAATAGCCAAGCGGTAACAGCTCAGGATGAAGCGCTCGATAAAACGCCTGCCAAAGCCGAGACTAAGCATAAAGGCAAAACTTATGCCAAAACCTCCTCTCGACGCAAAGCCAAAGTCAGCCGTACTAAAGCCGATAAAACAGCCGTTGTCCGCGCATCCGAAGAACAAGCAGCCAAACCTATTGCCACCGCTTCGGCCGAACCAAGCACGCCGGCAACTGCCTCTCCGGTAGAACATGGCAAAACCACTGTCCCAACACCTTTCCCTCAAGCATACAAACCGGCAGCCGATATTTTGCTGGATAAAGAAAATAATGACAGTGATATTAAAATCCTGCCAAATGTACCGATTACCAGCGTGACCAACACAGCCGAAGCTGCCAATCCGCGCATCAATATTACCCTGCGCAACCGTCAGAACAAATCACGCAGTTCTTCATACAGCAAATACAAAGCCCCTGTTATCCGTACTGCTCCTGTGGTTACTCCGGCACCTAAGCCAAGTCCTAAGGAAACCCGCAAACAAATATTGCAGACCGAAGTACGCAACGAACAGGCCGCCATTACCCGCCTTCAAACACAGCTGAATGCGGCCAAACAAAAAGGCGATCAAATTAAAATCCAACAACTGACCCGTACCATCAACGCCCGTAAAGCAAATATCCGCGCTATTCAAGGCGAGATGTCTCGTTGATTGGTTTTTGATACAAAAAGGCCGTCTGAAAACATTTTCAGACAGCCTTTTTAATGGTGCAAACCTTATTTATTCAACAGACAAATACTTTCTCTAAAATCATTTGTCGATTACTCCAAAGTACATTTCTTCACACTCCTACCCTCGTGCGCCATTACTGCTTCTATCCAATCGGCGATACCTTGCCAATAATATTGCGGCTTTTCAGACGGCCTATCAGCCTGCACCCTTTCATCATTCAACACAACAGGAACACCCTGCTCTGTACCGGCTTCAAGCAAAATCCAAATACTGCCTTCATGAGTATCGGCATGAGCTGCTTGATGTTCATATGCCCAGCCAACCGCAGCTTGTCCGCCATTTTGCAAAGACTGCATCGCCAGAGATAATGGATGAAAGCAGGTATCTACATTGTTGTCGGCAGTAACGACCAAAGTTGCACCATGCGTGCCTAACGCTTGCGCGGCATGAAAGACTGGGGAGTTGTGCAGGTTGGCAATAAAGTCAAACGGCATCGCGGCGTGATGGTTCAGCACATTGTCTGCCATTTTTTCAAATACGGATGGCGAAGAAAACGGTGTACCGAGAAAAACGGCGCAATCAGAACGGATTTCGCTTTGTTCCTTTAGCTGCCCTGCACCAAGCGCGGCAATCAAACTCAAGCGGCTGAGGCGGCGGGTATCTATACCGCTTTGCTGCTTTAAGGTTTGTTTGAGGATTTTACCGCCTGTACCGGCGTCAGTATCAAAACGCACGGCGGCGGTAATACGGAT
This sequence comes from Neisseria sp. HMSC078H04, assembly GCF_001838135.1. Taxonomy (NCBI): domain Bacteria; kingdom Pseudomonadati; phylum Pseudomonadota; class Betaproteobacteria; order Neisseriales; family Neisseriaceae; genus Neisseria; species Neisseria sp. HMSC078H04. The sequence continues at coordinate 299,969 of NZ_KV835825.1, read as the reverse complement.
ATTAGGATTTACGGTTGCCATTGCCATACCAAAGATGTGTTGCTGCCGCCAAAACCAAACTGATTGGCCAAACAGAAAAAGCCGCCTTTTTGTGAAGCTGCGCACTCGGAAAAACGAATTTCCCGCCCCTGATAATCGTTGCTTTCACCTTGTTTTAAAGCGGATAAAAGCAGGGCCGTTTCAAGGGCTGCCGTTGCGCCAAGCGTGTGTCCGATTTGCGGCTTGAACGCCATCAAAGGGGGCAGTGTACCGAATATATTTGCCAGTGCGGCCAATTCGGCGGCATCGCTGTCAGCCGTGCCGATGCCGTGTGTTTTAACGGCTGCAATGCTTTCAGGAGCGATGCCTGCAACATCCAAAGCTCGACGCATCACCTGTTCTTGCGCTTGGCCATCGCTTTGAATCAGGTCATTGCCTGTATTGGCGGCGTGTCCGATAAGTTTCAGACGGCCTGAAGAAGATTCGGGAGCAGCGGAAGATAAGGCAAGCGCGGCAACACCTTCGCCTAAAATCAAACCGTTTCCGCCAAAAGGCTGATAGTGTTCTGCCAGCAAACCCAAGCTGTGAAAATGCAACAAAGTCAGCCGATTGAGGTTTTCAATACCAAGCACAAAGGCGCGCTCCGCCCCGCCGCGCAAACAATTATCCGCCTGAATCAGCGCATGGGCGGATGAAGTGCAGGCAGTAGCGAAACTGAAAATCTGCCGATTGCCGCTGCGCCGGCGCAAATCTTCGGCGAGATAAAGCAGATTGTGTTCTTCTTCCGCCCTATTGCCCGCAAAATGGCGGTTTTCATATTCGGAGATGGAATAGGAACTAGACCCGATAAACACCGGCGCATCATGCCAACTTTTAGACAGCCAGCCTGCATTTTCGGCGGCTCGGCGCAAATGTCGTTCGGCAATATCCGCAAATTCCTTCCGTCCCAAACTGTCGCCGGCAAATGCACGAAAATAAGCAGCCTGCTGCGGCTGGTTTAAAAACGTATAAGACACCGCATCAGGCCGTCTGAAATCCGTTTGCGGATTCAAGGCAGAAGTGGCCGCCGTACCGCAGACCCAACTCACGCGCCATGCTCCGCACGGATAAACGCCGCCAAATCGCGTACGCACATCATATGTTTGCGCACCATCCGGTCGCCCTGCAGGCGCACTTGAAAATACTGTTGCAAGGCAACGCTGATTTGCAGCGCATCAAGCGAATCCAAACCGACCGGACTGTCATCGCCAAACAAAAGCGCATCGTCGGTGAAATCATCCATATCCACATCGTCGGCCTTATCGGCTTCTTGCACGATTAACTTTTTCAATTCCGTTTCCAGCTCGTGCTCGGCCAGCGTAAAGGTGTAAGACATTTTTAAACTCCCATTTTTATCTCATGAAGCAACAGCTCGTTTTAGCGAAACTCGCTATGCTCGTTTTCAGACGGCCTGAACTTTATGCAAAATCGCCCCAAAGCGTCTGCATGGCGGCAATGGCCGCAAGTGAGGCGGTTTCGGTACGCAACACCCGTTTGCCAAGCGTAACGGATTGAAAACCGGCATCAAATGCCTGTTGCTCTTCCTTCTCCGTCCAGCCGCCTTCCGGGCCGACCATAAACACGACCTTGCCGGACTGCGGCCGAACATCGCTCAGGTTTTGTGCGCGGTTCAAGCTCATTAACAGTTTGGTCGTTTCCTGCGGCAACTGCTGCAGAGCCTGTGCATAAGTCGTCAGTGGCAAAACCTTCGGCACAATATTGCGGCCGCTTTGTTCACACGCCGAAACGACGATTTCCTGCCAACGCGCCACCCGCTTTTCAGCGCGTTCGCCGCTCAAGCGGACGACACAGCGTTCGCTGATGACCGGGCGAATTTCTGCCACGCCCAATTCCACGCTTTTCTGCAAAGTGAAATCCATGCGCTCGGCAGCGGATACCGCCTGTACCAATGTAATGTTCAGCGGCGATTCGTTGTCCGTTGCCTCTTCACGCACAATCCGCACGCTGGCGCGGCGTTTTTCCAAAACTTCGGGCAAAGCCGGATATGCCTTGCCATTGCCGTTGAACAACACGATTTCTTCCGTGTTTTTCACGCGCAATACATTCAGATGGCGCACCACATTATCGGGCAATTCGACCACGCTGTCGGGGCTTAAGGCAAAATCAACATAAAATCGGGGCATGGTTTCCTGCTTTATTCATGTATATAATTTGAACTTTCGTGAACGAAGTTGAAACACGGAGACATACTCTTGTCTGCCTGATTTCGATTTCATCCACTATAATTTGAAAACTTTCCGAATTTTAATCCACTGTCACGCAAAACTGCAAAAAACAAGGATACGCCGTGCTATACCGTTTACAGAAAGTCGTCCGCCACATCGCCCAAACCGAAGTCATGCCACGTTTTCTGAACACGCCGTCACGACGCAAAGAAGACGGCTCGGTTTTGAGTGAAGCAGATTTGGCCGCACAAACCGCTTTTGCCGCCGCCCTGCCCTTATTGGAGGATTGTCCGATGTTGGGCGAGGAGATGAGCGCTCAGGAGCAAACCCGTTTGTGGAACGAACATTCAGACGGCCTGTGGATTGTCGACCCTATCGACGGCACAAACAACTTCGTCAACGGTTTGCCGCATTTTGCCGTATCCGTCGCACTGGTTAAAAACGGCCACGCCGAATTGGGCGTGATTTACAATCCAGTCAGCGGCGAATGTTTCTACGCCGAACGCGGCAAAGGCGCATTCCTCAACGGTACGCCGCTGCCGCTGCGTTCGGAAAACAAAAAACTCAACGAATCCATTGCCGGCGTGGAAATCAAATACCTGCGTTCGGGTAAACTCGCCAGCCGCATGAATACCCTTGCCCCATTCGGCACGATACGCAGCATGGGCAGCAGCACGCTCGACTGGTGCTACCTCGCCAGCGGCCGCTACGATATTTACATCCACGGCGGACAAAAGCTGTGGGACTACGCTGCCGGCGCATTGATTTTTGAAGAAGCCGGCGGCTGTCTGACCACTTTGGAGGGCGACGATTTTTGGAGCGGCGAACATGTATTCAAGCGTTCCGTCATCGCCGCATTGCAACCCGAGCTGTTTCAACAATGGGTGAAATGGATTCGAGAAAATCAGTAAAAATACCGTTTATCTTCAAAAAATCACGATTATCTTGCAACTTATTGAAATTATTTCACTTCTTAACAGCATTTAATACTAAAAACGGTAGAATATTAATCGCTGACACAACACCGCTCTTTCATCCCTTTTGGGCGGTGCAGCAAGTAAGACGTTTTCCCGCAATGTATTGGCCATTCATACTTCTCCCTTAGTATGAATGGTTTTTTTTATCTGCAAAAACAGCTCAGGCCGTCTGAACGTTCAGACGGCCTGTTTACACTACTATTTGAAAAACTGTCCGCAACACGCCTTAAACTTTTTGCCAGAACCGCACAAACAAGGCTGTTTCATAGTCGGCAAAGCAACGGTCGGATCAATAAAGTACCAACGCCCGTCTATTTTCACAAACGCCGACAATTCATGATGGCACTCAGTTTGCCCGTTCTCTTCAAAATACGCCTCAAACTCGACCAAAGCATGCAGCTTGCCAAACGGCACATGACGGATAACCTTCAATCCCGACCACTGTGTCTGCCTACTCCATGACGCCAAATCCTGCTTGTCCAACAAATTCTGCTGCGCAGGGACGGTCGTGTCCACGATATAGTCGATTTCCTGCAAAACATACGCACTGTAACGCGAACGCATCAACTCTTCCGCCGTCGAGGCCGCCGCCTCACACGCATGAAACGGTGCGCAACATTCCGTATAAACATGCCCCGACTGACAGGGGCAAAGTGTAGCCGTCATTCCTAATTACCCGAATAAATCCATTTCAAAATTATAACGCAAACCCGACTCAGGCCGTCTGAAAACGAGCGTAGCGAGTTTCGCTAAAATGAGCGTGGAGAGTTTCGCTAAAATAAGCAAAGCGGGTTTCGCCAAAATAAACGCAACAATCTGATATAATGCGCCTTTTCGAATTTGACTATCCATGATGACCATTCCCATCCAAAGCATCAGCCGCCTGTTGCCGCAAACCCAATGCCGTGAGTGCGGCTATGAAGGCTGCTTACCCTATGCGCGCGCCCTGTCGGCAGGAGAAGCGCCGGTCAACCTGTGCGCGCCGGGTGGGGAAACCGTCATGAAAGACATTGCCGACCTGTTGGGCAAGCCATACCTCACGCCTGCAAAAACACAAATCAAAGCCGTAGCCCTGATTGACGAAGCCGTCTGCATCGGCTGTACCGCCTGTATCCGCGCCTGCCCTGTCGATGCCATTATGGGCACGTCCAAACTGATGCACACCGTCATCAGCGACGAATGCACCGGCTGCGGCTTGTGCGTTACCCCCTGCCCCGTCGACTGCATCGACATGGTTCCCGTATCGCAGCCCTTCCTGCCGTCCGCACGCCGTTTCAGCACCTCTGCCGAACCGCGCTTTGCCGCCGCCGAACACGCACAAAGCCGTTTCGAACGCCATACCGCGCGCAAACAGCGCGACGATGCCGAACGCAAAGCCCTGCTGGCGCAACGCGAAGCCGCCGTCAAAGCCAAACAGGCCGCACAGGCACAAACCCAAACAGCCGCACCAAGCGCCGCATTCAACCCCATGGATTTGATTGCCAAAGCCATGGCAAAAGCGCAATCACAACAGGATAAACTCGTCTCCTCCGACAACCGCGAAGACTTCAAAGCGCGACAAATCGAAGAAGCTAAAGAACGCGCCGAACTGCGCCGCGCCCAACGTGATGCCAAATACGGCAACGAAGCCGAAAAAGCCGCCGCCATCGAATTTCTGCGCCGTCACAAAGCCGAGCAGGAAGCGGCCAAAGAAGCCCGCTGATTTCCAAAACAACAAACCATTCCGACCGCATCAGGCCATCTGAAAACATTGCACGAAAACCAATAACTTTATGACCACACAAGAATTTCCACACCAGCATACCGCCCATTGCGAAAGCGGTGTGATGTCCACCCTGCTCAAATACCATGGCCACAATTTAGATGAAGCCATGATTTTCGGCATTGCCCATGCGCTGACATTTGTCTGGATGCCGCTGATCAAATTAAACGGCATGCCGCTGGTTTCTTACCGTACCGCGCCGCGCAGCATCATCAAAAACACCTGCAAGGCATTGGGGCTGAAATTGTCTGTCCGCAAATTTTCCGACGCACAAAGAGGACAAGCCGCATTGGATGCCGCGCTATCCTCAGGCAAACTGGCCGGTTTGCAAACCTCCGTCTTTTGGCTGCCCTACTTCCCGCCGCAAATGCGCTTCCATTTCAACGCACACAATCTTTTAGTGTACGGCAAAGACGGCAACGACTACCTCATCAGTGACCCCGTATTTGAAACCGTGCAACGCTGCGCCGCCGAAGATTTGCAGCGTGCGCGCTTCGCCAAAGGCGTATTGGCGGCAAAAGGCATGATGTACACCTTGGAAGATAACAGGCCGTCTGAAAAAATCATGGCAGACTTACCCGCCATTATCCGCAAAGCCATACGCAAAAACGCCAAACATATGCTCGCGCCGGTCTTTTTCATCGGCGTAAAAGGCATCCGCACGCTGGCAAAAAAAATCGAATCCCTGCCTGCCAAACAAAACGACAAATACCAAAAACTGTTTCTTGGCCATTTGGTGCGGATGCAGGAAGAAATCGGTACCGGCGGCGCAGGTTTCCGCTATATCTACGCCTACTTCCTCGAACAAGCCGCTCATATCTGCAACGAACCTGCGTTTCAGACGGCCTCAGAACAAATGACCGCCATCGGCGACCAATGGCGCCAATTCGCAGCAATGTGTGTGAAACAGTGCAAAAAGCCGTCTGAAAATGGTTGCCGCAACATTGCCGAATTTCTGCGCAAAATTGCGGATGATGAAGAAGCGTTATGGCGGGGATTATTGAAATAATCAGGATTTATTCGATCCCGATTAATCTACCGTGAATTATTTTGACATTCAGGCCGTCTGAAAACTAAAAGAAATAAAAAAATGCGTTACTTAGCTTCCCTCTTATTATTGTGTTCCGCCTTAACCCATGCCGCGCCGCAAAACGGCTTTGCCTTGGTTCATGATGCCGACGGACACACCAACTTACGCGAACGCCCCGATTTGAAAGCCAAAGTCTTGGCAAAAATTCCCAACGGCACACCGTTGGAATGTATAGAAGAACTCAGTGAAAACAGGTCGGACTTCTGTTTTGTTCAGCTGCAACAGGCAAACGCCGACGATTCTGGCTTTATCCATTACAGCCGTTTAACATTTCCCGCCTCCGACAAAAACTTCGTCCGCCTGCGCGAACAATCTGGTCATGACGATACACTGACTTTGTCCGGCAACGGTCAAAAGGTACACATCGTAGCCCACCGCATTCACCCAAAACGCAGTGATTTCTCGGGTATCAGCAAAGACAAATACACCGCGCGATTCTATCAAGGCAAACCTTTCTATGGTACAGACTACGTCATCCCCAAAAGCGTGTTCGCGCTTGAGCGTATCACGCTAAACGGTCAAGCGGTTCCCGCTGCCGAACTGCAAGGACTGTTCTCGCCCGATTTTGCCGCCACCGCACGCGGCAGCAATGTATATCAAGGCTGGAAAGCCTATTACCGCCACAGCGATAAGACGCTTTACCTGTTCGGCAGACAAGGTTCGGACGGTGATCCTTTCGGCGTCTGCTTTATATTTAAGGACAGCAAATTCCAGCACCGTTATTTATGGGGTGCTGCGATTTAAATATCGCTCGAAAGGCCGTCTGAAACCATGATTCAAATCCAATCCCTCTCCCACCATTATCCCAAAGCCGAAACTGCCGCGCTGGACAATGTGTCGTTCGATATTGCCGACGGCGAATGTTTGGGGCTGCTCGGTCACAACGGTGCGGGGAAAACGACGCTGATGTCGCTTTTGGCCGGCTTGCAGGAAGTACGGCAGGGCGAAATTTTGTTCAACGGCAAGCCGTTGCGCCTGTTAAGCCGCAGCGAACGGCAGAAAATCGGTTTGGTACCGCAGGATTTCGCGTTTTATCCGCAGCTTTCTGTGTGGGACAACCTGCTGTTTTTCGCCTCGCTTTACAAAGTGCGCGACAAAGGCCGTCTGAACGCGCTGTTGGAACAGACCGACCTGACCGCCCACAAAAACAAAGCAGCGAAGCATCTTTCGGGCGGGCTTAAACGTCGTCTTAATTTTGCTATCGGCCTGATTAACACGCCGCAACTGGTGTTCCTTGACGAAATCACGGTAGGCATCGACCCGCAGTCGCGCCGCTTTATCCTCGACAGCGTGGCGGATTTGACACGGCAAGGGGTAACGGTGGTCTACACCTCGCACTATCTGTCGGAAATCGAGCAGCTTTGCGACAAAATCGCGCTGCTGCAACACGGCAAGCTGGTGTATCACGGCGGGTTGGACGAGCTTTTAAGCACGCAAACAGATATCGTGCGCTTTACCGTCGAACCGCCGCTGCCGCCTCAGACGCTGGCCGCTTTGGGTGCAAAGCAAGTAGACAGCCGCGGCATGATGGAAACGGCGCACGATGCCGCCGCCGTTTACGCCTCCCTGCAACAAAACGGCGCGCAAATCCGCTACTTCCAGCAGGGACACGGTTCGCTGGAAACGTTTTACCTTGATTTCCTGCGCAAAGACGAGCCAGCAACAGATAAGCAAAATCCACAATGACGATTTCCTCCCTCCTCAAAGAACTCAAACTGCTCTGCCGCGACCTGCACGGTTTGGCCGTGTTGTTTGTGATGCCCATCGCATTCATGCTGATTATGTCGTTGGCGCTGAGCCGCGACCAAGATCCGCACACTGACAGCCGTATCGCGCTGATTGGTGCAACAAACGACAGTATCAATACCGCGCTGGCCGCCGCTCTGGAAAAAGAGCAAATCCATGTCACACTGATGCCGTCTGAAAAACTGACCGACGCGCAAAACGGCCTACACGACAAGCGTTTCCAACTGGTGCTGCACAACCCGAACGCCGCTTCCGGCAAAATCGCCGACGACAAAGCCCTGCAAATCTATGTACCGCCCGATACCGAGCCTTCATGGCTGGCGGCTGTCAAAGGCGTTTTGCAGCAGCACTACACCGAAACGCGGCTAGACGCCTATTTCGACAACAACGACGGCATCAAAATCGACAATAAAAAACTGCCCCGCTCCATCCGCAAAGACATCCAGAAAAAAGTCGATGAAAAAAACGACGAACAATTCGCCGCCGTGCGCAGCTTTTTAGATAAAAAAATGCTGGAAGAACACTATCTGAGCGCAGGCAGCGGCACGGTGGAAAAACCCAACGCTGTACAACATAGCGTTCCCGCATGGCTGATTTTCGGTATGTTTTTCATAATGATACCGCTGTCGAACGTCATGGCGCTGGAACGCCAGACCAACACCATCACCCGCCTGCGCCTCGCCCGCGCCTCCGCGTCCGGCCTGATTGCCGCCAAACTCATCCCCTATTTCCTGATTAACCAGCTTCAGTTTGTCGGAATGCTGTTGCTCGGCCGCTACCTGCTGCCCGAAATCGGCGTGCCCGCCCTCATACTCAACGGCAGCCTTGTTCCCTACGCGCTGCTGTCCGCCGCCGTCAGCGCCGCCGCACTCGGCTACGCGCTTCTAATCAGCGTCTGCGCCAAATCCACCGAACACGCGGTCGTGCTCGGCGGCGGCGGCATCATCCTGATGGCGGCAATCGGCGGCATTATGGTCCCCTCCCACGTCATGCCCGAAACCATGCAGCAACTCACTTGGATTTCCCCGATGGCTTGGGGCTTGAAGGCTTTTCAGGAATTACTGCTCAACCGCAGCGGACTGGACGGAATCAGCCATTATCTGCTTCTACTGTCAGCATTCTCTTTTGCCACACTGACTGCTGCCGTATTGATTTATCGGAGGCAGTTGCAGACGCAGGTAAGGTTTTAAACCTAGGTAGAAAACTTATTTCTCAAAACCATTCCTATAAAGCTTCAGGCCGTCTGAAAGATATTTTCAGACGGCCTGAAGCTTGATGCGCTATGAATTGTTTCAATAACAAAATATGTTCAACAAAATCCTAAAATCCAAACGTAAAAAAACCTACTTTTTTCAAAGCAGGTTTTTATATTTGGTGGGTCGTGAGCGATTCGAACGCT
>NZ_KV835825.1:219932-290691 GCF_001838135.1 Neisseria sp. HMSC078H04 | reverse complement strand
TGCTCTACCGACTGAGCTAACGACCCGATAAGCTGTGCATTATAGAGATAGTGCACACAGCTGTCAACACCTTTTTTAAACTTTATTTATTCGACAACGATTTTCGGGAAGCGGCTGCTGAAGTCTTTGCCTTTATCGGCAATGGCCAGCGCGATTTGGAATGCGGCTTCGGTGTAGATGTCGGCGATGGTTTGGTTGTTTTCAAACAAGGCCGAAGATGTGCCGCTGTCCATGGCTTCGCGTACAGGCAAACTTAACGGTAGCTGGCCGAGCAACGGTACGTTCAAACGCTCTGCCAGGTTTTTACCGCCTTCTGCGCCGAAGATTGCTTCGGCATGGCCGCAGTTGGAGCAAATATGGACAGACATGTTTTCTAAAACACCCAAAATCGGGATATTGACTTTGTTGAACATATCCACGGCTTTGCGTGCATCAATCAGGGCGATGTCTTGCGGCGTGGTGACGACAACGGAGCCGGTTACGGGGATTTTTTGCGACAGGGTCAATTGGATATCGCCGGTACCGGGCGGCAAGTCGATGAAGAGATAATCGACATTGTCCCACTCGCTTTGGAACATAAGCTGTTGCAAGGCTTGGCTGACCATCGGGCCGCGCCAAACGACGGCTTGGTCGGTATCGACCAGAAAACCGATGGACATCACTTGAATGCCGCTTTCGGCTTCAACGGGAATGAGTTTTTTGTTTTGTTGGTCGGGTTTGCGGTCTTGTACGCCGAGCATGGTGGGCTGGCTTGGGCCGTACAGGTCGGCATCGAGTACGCCGACACGCGCACCCATTCTGGCCATTGCAGTGGCAAGGTTGGCAGTGGTCGTTGATTTGCCGACGCCGCCTTTGCCCGATGCAACGGCGATGATGTTTTTCACGCCTTTGATGGTTGCTACGCCGGGTTGAACTTTATGCGTACCGATTTCGGTATCGATACTCAAATGGATATGAGTGTCGCCGGTATGTGCCATGACGGCTTCTTGGAGGGCGTTGGCAATGTCTGCGGCAATATGGGCAACTGGGAACGCGAATTTCAGGCCGATATGCAGGCCGTCTGAACGCTCTTCAAGGAGTGTAACGGCTTTTTCGCTGCCTAAGGTGCGCATTGTGTGGGGAATCAATACGGCATCGAGTGCGGTTCGGATGGCTGGGATATTCATAATCTGCCTCTTGAATGTGGGAAATTGTTTATGTGCGCGATTTGTCGTGCGACAAATCTGCCGAATTATACCCTTGAACGCCATGCAAGGGATACGCCCGAAAAACTTCAGGCTGCCTGAAACATCGGGCAGCCTGAAAAGTGGGTCAACTGAAACGCGGCCTTATTCGCTCAAGAGCGCAATGTCGGCAACTGCGTTCATTTGTTCTGCCAAGCGGTTTAGCAGGTTCAAACGGTTTTGCTTCACGGCAGCATCTTCAGCCATTACCATCACGCTGTCGAAGAATGCGTCGACTTGCGGTTTGACGGAAGCCAGCTCGGACAAAGCAGTTTGGAAATTACCTTCGGCAACGGCAGCGGCAATTTTCGGCTGCAAACTTTGCGCGGCGGCGTACAGGGCTTTTTCTTCGTCTTGTTGCAGCAGGCTTTCATCGACTTCGCCCAACTCGGCATCGGCTTTTTTCAGCAGGTTTTGCACGCGTTTGTTGGCGGCGGCGAGCGCAGCGGCTTCGGGCAGTTGTTTGAATGCGGCAACGGCTTGCAGTTTGGCATGGAGATTATATAGCTTATGAAACCAAAGGCGTGCTCCCTCTTTACTTTCTTCAGGATTTTGTTTCGGACCTTTCAAAACTGCTGAGATTACGTCTTGCGAATATTCATTTTGTAAAAGAATTGCTAAACGGGTTTCAATGAAAGAAGTTATGTTGAACACAAAATGTTGCTGTTCCAAGGAATTTGCCATATCTTTCCAAACACGAGGAAAGGTTTCATATGTTTTATCAATTAACTTACCTAATCCTAATTCATCTCCTTTACACTCAGGTAACATTAGTATCCGCAAAATACCCAATGTGGCACGACGCAAGGCGTAAGGATCTTTATCACCGGTAGGAATTTGTCCGATACCCCAAATGCCAACTAAGGTTTCTAGCTTGTCGGCCAGCGCAACAGCAATAGCGATTTTGCTTTGAGGAAGATTGTCACCTGCAAAACGTGGCCAATAATGTTGCTCAATGGCTTCGGCGATTTCTTCGGTTTCGCCGTCCAAGCGGGCATAGTATTTGCCCATGGTGCCTTGCAATTCGGGGAACTCGCCGACCATTTCGGTTACCAAGTCTGCTTTGGCCAAACGTGCGGCACGCTCGGCTGCGGCGGCATCCGCGCCCAATGCTTTGGCGATATGGGCGGCAATGCTTTGCAGACGCTCGATGCGCTCGGCTTGCGAACCAATTTTGTTGTGGTAAACCACGCTGGATAATTTCGGCAGGCGGCTTTCCAAAGTCGCTTTTTGGTCTTGTTTGTAGAAGAACTCGGCATCAGACAGGCGCGCGCGCAAAACGCGTTCGTTGCCTTGGATGATGTGTGACGGGTCTTCGGTTTGCAGGTTGGAGACCAGCAGGAAGCGGTTCATCAGCTTGCCGTTTTGATCGAGCAGCGGGAAGTATTTTTGGTTTTGCTGCATGGTCAGAATCAAGCATTCTTGCGGTACGGCGAGGAAGTGTTCTTCAAAACCGGCTTCCAATACCACAGGCCATTCGACCAATGCGGTCACTTCGTCCAACAAGGCTTCATCGGCGGCAACGGTCGCGTTCAGACGGCCTGCCTGCTCGTTCAAGGCCGTCTGAATGGCGGCTTTGCGTTCGGCAAACGATGCTTCTACTTTGCCTTGCTCGCGCATTTGTGCGGCGTAGCTGTCGGCGTTTTCGATGGCGATTTCGCCGCTGGAGAGGAAGCGGTGACCCAGTGTTTTGTTGCCGCTTTGCAGACCCAAAACGCTGACGTTTACGATGTCGCCGCCGTGCAGCACGATCAGGCTGTGTACAGGGCGCACGAAGGTAAATGTGCTGCTGCCCCAACGCATGACTTTAGGAATCGGCAGTTTCTTAACAGCTTGATTGATAATGTCTTCCAAGAGCTCGCCCAGCGGTTTGCCGGTTTGGACGTATTCGTAGGCGTACACGTCTTGCTTGCCGTCGTTGATGATGGTCAGGTCTTCGATTTTCGCACCCGCACCGCGCGCAAAACCTTCCAAAGCCTTAGTCGGCGCACCGTCTTTCATGGCATTCGCCACGGCAGGGCCTTTTTTCACAATTTTTTGATCGGCTTGAACGGCTTTCACGTTTTTGACTTGAACGGCCAAACGTCGTGGAGAAGCGTAGGCAGTGTATTCGGCTGCGCCGTCAATCAGTTGCGCTTTTTCCAAGCCTTCGGCAACGGAAGCGGCAAAATGGTTGCCCAGATTATTGAGGGCTTTGGGCGGGAGTTCTTCAGTGAGAAGTTCGATTAAAAGGGTTTGGGTTGTCATGTGCTTATCGTTAAATAGGAAATTGGTTTGGCATCTGAATACGGCATCATGCGGTTTTCAGACGCAAGGTTAATTGAATTGACGGCGATTTTATCATTTTCAGACGGCCTGTGGCTGTCTTTCACAAACAATTTGCCCGATTTTCAAGCAACTTCGTCCGCAACGGCTTCAATTCGTAGCGCGGATATACGGCAAACCGCTGGTTTCGTCGTATTCGGGAATATCGCTTCCGGCAAACAGCGCACCGGCCAAACGCACGGCCGCGCCGGTAACGGCCGGAGAAATCATAAAACCGTGGCGGAACAGGCCGTTAACTTCAATTAGGCGGCGTTCGCGGTTGAAGCGGATTTCGGGATTGTGGTGGCTTAAAGTCGGGCGCAGGCCGGTGGCCAGTTCCAAGAGGTTCGCCTCGCCAAATGCCGGATGCACGGCATACAGAGCAGACAAAAGTTCCAAACCGGAACGCACGCTGGCCGGCGCTTGGCTTTCGCTTTCGATTTGGGTCGCACCAATCACAAAAATATGGTTTTCCTTCGGCGCGATATACAAAGGATAGCGCGGATGCAGCAGGCGCACGGGGCGGGACAGCTCGATTTCAGGGGCGTAAACGCGCGCTACTTCGCCGCGTATGCCGCGCAATTGGCTTTCAGATGGCCTGTTCCATGCTGCTTTTGCACCGTAACCGCGACAGTCTATGACCCAATCGTATTGCGCCGCCAAATCTTCGACTTCGCGTTCGCACGACCAATGGCACACCACATTCATTGATTCCAAAGCATCGGCAAGCGCATTCAATACCTGCCGTCCGTCCAACTGCCCTTCTGTCGGCAGATACAGGCCGTCTGAAAACCGCCCTGCCAGTTGCGGCTCGTTTGCTGTGATTTCATCCGCGTTCCAACGTATGGTTTCATGTTCCGCCACGCCGACGCGCTTCAAATGACGGGCAAACTCGGCGGAAAGCGGCTTGTCCTGCGTGTGCCAGACAATCAGGCTGCCGTTTTCCTGCATCATCACCGGCGTATTCAGACGGCCGACAATCGCGCGCCAAAGCGCAATGCTTTGTTTGCCCAAACGGATGACTTCGGGCGTTGCCTCCACCGCTTCGGCAGACGGCGCCAACATGGCCGCGGCAACATAAGCGGCGGCTTGCGCGCCGTTGCGTTCGCCTTTCTCAAACAACTCGACCGAAATGCCCTGCTCTGCCAGTTGGAACGCCATCAGACGGCCCGACAGACCGCCACCGAGTACCGCAACCTTAGACATCAGTTTCTCCTTGTTTTTAATATATAAATAAGCGGCATATTTTAGAACTTGTTTTGCTGTATCACAATATCGACAGAAAATGAGAAAAGTTTTTGCATATCATGATTGCCCAGATCAAGCCAATAACTTATAAACAAACAGACGGAATCCCTCCCTCTGCAAGCAGTTACCCATCGCCTCAGACTGCCAATCAGCTTTTATAAAAATATCTTCCTTACATAAAACCTACTATAATGCCATCTTTTGACATATTTACATTCACTCAGCATCATTGCACCTACTGATTGGCTTTGATGCACCCATTTGATTTTATAAGAAATAATGATGAAAAGCTTGGGCAGTACTTTATTTATCCTCGGCGTATTGGCATTCGGTTTGAATTATATGAACGCCGTCCCCAAAGTCTTGGCCTGGATTTACGAATGGGGCGAAGATACCGCCATGTGGATTAAAGCAGGCATTACAGGTAGTGGCGCTTTACTGTGGTTAGCAGGCAATTTCCTTGAAAAACCTGCAGAGGCAGAAGCTGAACCGGAAGAGGAAGAAGAATAAATACCATAAAAGGCTGTCTGAAAAATTTCAGACGGCCTTTTTTATAGGTTCACAAAACAGCGCTTTCTTTATGTTCGAAAGTTTGCCTTTTAAAGCCCGTTTATTGTGGCGGTAAATTGTGTTGCCGTGCAGCTTTTGACGCTGAATACGCCCGCCTGCTTATCCAAATTTCACTTCTGCCCCGAATACTTCCTGCCACAGTTTTCGCACGTTGCCATAGTGGGTCAGCAATTCGTCCGTCACTTCGGTTTTTTTGGCGTCGCGCAGTTTGGTGTTGTGTTGCTGCTGGCGGTAGAAGCGGTAGGCGGTGCGGCTTTGTTCGGCGAGGGTTTTGTCGATGAGGCCGCAGTCGGCGGCGATGTTCAATAGGGCGATGTTGCCGTAGTTATCGAGGAGTTGCGGATACTGGCGGGCATGGGCAAGTATCAGATATTGGACGATAAATTCGACATCGACCACGCCGCCGCGCGCGTATTTGACGTTGCTGTCAACCGGCGGATGTGTGGGGAACATTTTTTCACGCATTTCGATGATTTCGCCTGCTAAAACGGTCTGGTCGCGTTCGGCAGTCAGCATTTCGGTGCGGATGCGGTCGAAGGCCGTCTGAACATCAAACGTACCGAAAATAAAACGGGCGCGGGTAAGGGATTGGTGTTCCCACGTCCATGCGTTTTCGCGCTGGTATTTTTCAAAGGCGGCGATGCTGTGGGCGAGGAAACCGGCGTCGCCATTAGGGCGCAGGCGCAAGTCGGTTTCGTAGAGGCTGCCTGCGCCGGTGGCGGCGGAAAGCCAGTTGGTCAGGCGGCGGGCGAGGCGGCTGTACATGTCGCCTGCGTCAGGATGGGGATCGTCGTAGAGGTAAACGAGGTCGAGGTCGGAGGAATAGCTGAGCTCTTTGCCGCCCAGTTTGCCGTAGCCGATGATGGCGAATTGCGGTGTATCGCGGTGTTTTTTGGGCATATCCGCCCACGCGCATGACACGGCGGCGGCGAGGATGGTGTCGGCGAGGGCGGAGAGCTGGTCAGAAAGGGATTCTACCGTCCACAGTCCGGCAAGGTCTTGAACGGCGAGGCGGAAGACTTGGGCGTGTTGGAAATGGCGCAGCGTGTCCATTTGCGCTTCGGTGTCGCCGCCGCAGGCTTTGAGGTCGTTTGAAAGTGCGGCGGCAAGGGCCGGCCAGTCAAACGCGGTATCCAAAAGCTGCGCGCTGATAAGTTCGTCCAGCAGAATCGGATATTTGCTCAGATACGCCGCCACCCATGAGCTTTGGCTCATAATCTGTGCCAGCTGCACCAAGGTTTGCGGATGTTCGTTGAGGAAGGCGAGATAGGCGGAGCGGCGGCTGATGTTTTCGAGGAAGTCAAACAGCCGCATTAATGTATCGGTCGGGTTGGGTTGCTCGGCTGCCGCTTGTACCAACAACGGCACAATCGCGTCAAAACGCGGCTGGGCGTGTGCGGAGAGGTGGCGGTATTTATGGCCGTTGCGGATTTGGTCGAGCCGCGTGGCGATGGTTTCGGCATCGAACCCGTGTTCTTTCAGACGGCCTAGCCGTTCTTCTTCGTCGGGTTTTTCCTGCCATGCCCACTGCCATTCGCTGTTGCTTTGCGTTTGCTCTTCGGGTTCGCTCAAGATTTCGTTGAACAACCGATTGACTTTGTTCCGATGAACATTGAGGCCGTCTGAAAAGGCGGCATAGCTGTCGAAACCCATGCTTTCGGCTAGCAGTTGTTGTTGTTCGGGCGAAGTGGGCAGGGTTTGAGTTTGCCGGTCGTCCCAGTATTGTAGGCGGTGTTCGACATCGCGCAGGAAGCGGTAGGCAGCAAGCAGGGTTTCGACGTTTTCAGACGGCATGATGCCCAGCTCGGCAAGTTTCTTCAGCGTTTCTTGCGTGCCTTTCAGTTGCAGCGCGCGCATTTGGCCGCCGCGTATCATTTGGAAAATCTGGGCGATAAATTCAACTTCGCGGATGCCGCCTGCGCCGAGTTTGATGTTGTCCGCCATGCCTTTTTTGCTGACTTCGCTGCGGATTTGGCGGTGCAGGTTGCGTATTGCTTCATATGCGCTGTAATCCAGATATTTGCGGAACACAAAGGGGCGCACCAACGCTTTGATGTCGTTCGGATACGGCGTAACTACGCGGCCTTTGCACCACGCATAACGCTCCCATTCTCGTCCCTGCGTAATTAAATATTGCTCCAGTGCGGTTTCGCTCAAGACCAGCGCGCCCGAATCGCCGTCCGGCCGCAGCCGCATATCGACGCGGAACACCTGCCCGTCGGCGGTAATGTCGTTCAGCAACGCAATCAGTTTCTGCCCAACTTTGGTGAAAAACTCCTGATTGCCGCGTTCGCGCCTGCCGTCGGTATCGCCCGATTCGGGATAGACGAAAATCAAATCGATGTCGGAAGATACGTTCAACTCATAGCCGCCCGCCTTGCCCATCGCCACCACGCTCAAATACTGCGGCGATTTCGTATAACGCCCGATCGGCGTACCATACATATCCTGATAATAGGCGTAAGAAAAGTCTAACGCAGTATTCACGGCAAAATCGGCAAACAGCGTAATCGTGCGGGTCACTTCGTTCAAATCGCTGATGCGGTTTATATCGCGCACGATAATCTGCGACACCACATAACGGCGTAACTCGCGCAACTGCCGCGCCAATTCTTCCTCATTTTCTTCCGCGCGGATTTTGCCCCAATCCGCAAAAGCTTGAAAATCAGCTTCGGTCAAAACCTTGTCCAGCATGGGCAGGAAAATTTCGGGCTTGAGTTTGCCGGAATCAAGATTGCGGGCGAGAAAAAGGGAATAACGGCGGGCAGTATCGAGGCGGTTCATAATCTTTGCCTGAATAAACAGAAAAGACCATCATAGCAAGGTTTCAGGCCGTCTGAAACCCACGCTTTCCCCTATCCGTGCAATCGGCTAAAATAGCAATCTTTGCAACCCATCATAAGGAAACCGCCATGACCCGTATGGTTCACTGCGTCAAACTCGGCAAAGAAGCCGAAGGCATGAAATTTCCGCCGCTGCCCAACGAATTGGGCAAACGCATTTTTGAAAACGTTTCCCAAGAAGCATGGATGGCTTGGACCCGTCACCAAACCATGCTCATCAACGAAAACCGCCTAAGCCTTGCCGATCCGCGCGCACGCGAATACCTCGCCCAGCAGATGGAACAATACTTCTTCGGCGACGGCGCAGATGCCGTACAAGGCTACGTTCCGCAAGAGCCTAAATAAGCATTAAACGCCGAGGCCGTCTGAAACCCGATTTTCAGACGGCCTTTAAAATTCCCGATTGCCCCGCATATTAGGCAAATAGAACAGATAAATCATACAAACCCATGATTCTCTGTTAAAATCCAAATTTCATTCATTTCAATCCACACTGGAGCAAACGCCATGCAAAACGACGTTTACGACTATACCTCGCAAGGCTCGGTTGCCAAAAATACCGTCCTGCAAAAAACCTACCGCCTGCTCGGCCTGTCTTTCATTCCTGCCGTTGCCGGCGCGTTCTTTTCCGCCAAAACAGGCTTTAACATTTTCTCCATGTTCGGTTCATCTTGGATTGCCCTGGCTGCCTTCTTCGGCTTCTTCTACGGCATGACCTTCCTGATCGAGAAAAACCGTTACAGCAACGTCGGCGTAGCCCTGTTGATGATCTTCACTTTCGGCATGGGCCTTGCCATCAGCCCTATGTTGCAATACGCCCTGGCTATCAACAACGGCGCGCAAATCGTCGGTACAGCCGCCGCCATGACCGCTGGTGTCTTCTTCACCATGTCCGCCATGGCACGCCGCACCACAATGAACATGAACAAACTCGGCAGCTTCCTCGGTGCCGGTGCGATCGTGCTCATGATTGCCGTTGTGGCCAACATCTTCCTCAACATCCCTGCCCTGAGCCTGACCATCGCGGCCGGCTTCGTTGTCTTCAGTTCCCTGATGATTATGTGGCAGGTGCGTGCCGTTATTGACGGCGGCGAAGACAGCCACATCAGCGCAGCGCTGACCATCTTCATCTCCATCTACAACATTTTCAGCAGCCTCTTGAGAATCCTCATCTCTATTAGTGGTGACGACTGATAAAGCCGCAAAGGCCGTCTGAAATTTCAGACGGCCTTTTTGATTTTTGACATCACCGGCAAACTCCCCTATCCTGAACGTACACAAACCCCATTCCCAACCTAAAATGACCACGACCACTCCGCGCCGTGCCGTGTATGCAGGCAGCTTCGATCCTCCCACCCTCGGCCACCTGTGGATGATACAGGAAGCCCAATCCCTCTTTGACGAACTCATCGTCGCCATCGGCACTAATCCCGAAAAGCGCAGCACCTACACCATAGAAGAACGCCGCGCCATGCTCGATGCCATTACCCACCCCTTCCCCAACGTCCGCATCAGCGTGTTTGAAAACCGCTTTTTGGTCGATTACGCCCGCGAAGCCAACGCCAATTTCATCGTCCGCGGCATCCGTTCCGCTGCCGACTACGAATACGAACGCTCGATGCGCTACATCAACAGCGACATCGCCCCCGAAATCTCTACCGTCTTCCTAATGCCGCCGCGCGAAATAGCCGAAGTGTCCTCCACCATGGTCAAAGGCCTGGTCGGCCCACAAGGCTGGCGCGACATGATAGGCCGCTACCTCCCCGACCCCGTCTATCAAAAAATTCTGCAAGACCACGAAACAAACACATAAAACAAAGGCCGTCTGAACATTTCAGACGGCCTTCCAATTTTCATTGATTATTTACGGGCAGACGTCAACACCTGCAGGTTTTGATTCAACGTTTCCATATCCAACCAACCGGCGGCAATAAACAGCATCAGAATCACCGTACCCACGCACAGCACGCCGATACCATACACCAGATAGCCCACCAAAACACGACCCACCGTTGCATTACCCATCCACATCAAACCGCGTACCTGCACCACAAATACCCAAGCCTGCCACAACAGCGCAAACGCAGCCAACGCCGGCACATACAACACCAGCAACAGCGGCAACAACAACGCCTCAGATACCAAAATAAAGCCCCACAAAGGCAGCCGGGGCGCACCGTAATAATGCAGCACCTTGCGCATCGAGCGGCTCAACACCAACCATTTCACAATCACCAAAATCACCGACAGGCACACCGCCACCACGCCACTGCCAAACAAAGGCGACATGCTGGCCGCGTTCACCACACCCAACAGCAGCAACACCGCCGCCATCACCAAAGGCGAATACAAATACGTCTCCGGCGAACGATAGCGCAAACGCAAAACATCCCACATATCACGAACAAACACATACAGCATGGCATAAATCCAAAGCAAAAAAGCCGATTGTATCTTAGGCCGTCTGAAAATCAAACCGGCAAACCTAAAAACCGCCAATTAAAACGAGAAATAATTCAATACAAAACAAAATCTTAATTTACCGCCTCAAAAATAAAGCCTACAAATACTTGCACAAGGAAACGAAATTTGGTTTAATTCACATCTCGCAACGAAACACGCGAAGGCCAGATAGCTCAGTTGGTAGAGCAACGGATTGAAAATCCGTGTGTCGGCGGTTCGATTCCGCCTCTGGCCACCACCAACCGCATTAAAGCGGTTATTTTTTTATCTATACGATTTGCACGCATGCTTTAAGCGCAAATCCCGTTCCAGACCATGCGTCCCGATTTCCACACAAGGCCGTCTGAAAAATTTCAGACGGCCGTTGTTTATGTTGGCATGGCATAAAAATCCGCTTCTCCGCCCCATTCCGACAGAATACGGCGCTTCCATCCGAATCGGCTGAAACCTTCGCGTACATACTGAATATGAATAAAGTTCAAGGCAAGTCGGTTTACTATATAATACCGTCCAAACCAACCATAACTTACTCATTGCAGGGAAGATAATGAAAAAAGTGCTGATTGTGCATTACTCGCAAACGGGGCAGCTCTCCAGCCTGGCGCGAAATTTTGCCGCGCCGTTGCAAACAGCCGGCATACAGGTCGATTGCGTCAATATCGTACCGGAGCAGGCATTTCCGTTTCCGTGGCCGTTTTGGCGTTTTTTCGATACCTTTCCGGAAACCGTCCATTTAAAACCCGCCCCGATTCTGCCGCCGCAAATCCCATCCGAAGATTACGATGTAGTGGTCATTGCCTACACCGTTTGGTTCCTCTCTCCTTCGCAACCGATGACCGCCTTTTTGCAATGCGAAGAAACGCGCCGGCTGCTGGACGGCAAACCGGTCATCACGCTTATCGGCTGTCGCAATATGTGGCTGGGCGCGCAGGAAAAAATGAAATCTTTGCTGAAACAAAACGGCGCCAAACTCATCGGAAACATCGTAAAAATCGATGCCTGCAACAGCGCGGCAAGTTTCATTACCACGCCAGCATGGATGCTGACCGGCGACAAGCGCTATTTCCGCCCCCTACCCTCCGCCGGCATTGCTGAAGAAGAATTGGCGGATGCGGCGCGGTTTGGTACGAAATTGCGCGATACACTATTGAACCAACAGCCTTTGGACGAAACCCTGTTTCAAAACATGGGCGCGGTGACAGTGAATGAAAAACTGATTTTCAGCGAACGCGCCGCCGGTCGCAGCTTCTTCGTCTGGGGCAAGCTTTTGATGGCGGCAGGCAGGATTTCTCCGCTTTTGCGCCGTGCCTTGTTGTGCTTCTACATCATCTTTTTATTGGCGATGATTTTGGTAGTTTTGCCCGTCAGCGTAATTTTAAAAAAACTGCTGCATCCGCTGCTCAAAGGCCGTCTGAAAAAACTGGCGGACTATTATGAACAACCGTCAGGAAAATGATACGTTTCAGACGGCCTCAAACTAGGAGAATCCATCATGCCCGAAGTTATCCACTACCCCGAACGCCGTCGCTTTCAAATCGACATTGACGGTTTGGAAGCAGGCTATATCAGCTATACCGAACATAACGGCGGCTGGGACGTAAACCATACCGTGGTCTCGCCCAACTTCCGTCATCGCGGCATTGCCAAACTGCTGGTGAGCGCGCTGATGGAATACGCCGAAACACACAACATCCCGTTGACTGCAAGCTGCGACTACGCGGCGCGGTTTATCGGTTGATTATTTTGACAACCACATCATGACATCGAATAACACACTCAAAGACGTTTATCTCAACCGCGTTTCTGCCTTCTTGCCCAATGCCCCTGTCTGCAATGACGAAATGGAAGCCGTCCTCGGCATGGCAGGCGATGTACCTTCACGCGTGCGCCGTATGATTTTGCGTTCCAACGGCATTTTGTCGCGCCACTATGCCATTGATCCCGAAAGCCGCCGGACGACGCACACCAATGCCGAATTGGCTGCCGAAGCGGTCAACGGCCTGTTTGCACAAGGTGTTCCAGCAGAAGCCATAGGCAGCCTGGCCTGCGCCACTTCCTATCCCGACCAAACCATGCCCGGACACGGTGTGATGGTGCATGGTTTGCTGGATATGCCGCCTTGCGAAGTGTTCAGCATGGCAGGCGTATGCGCGGCAGGTATGGCGGCGATGAAACACGCCTACAACGCCGTACGTACCGGCGAACACGCACATGCGGTTTCCGTTGCTTCCGAAAACGCCTCGGCGGTTATGCGCGGCGAAGTGTTTCAAAGCGAAACCGACCATAAAAAACTGGAAAACGCATCCCCCGAAATCGGGTTTGAAAAAGACTTTTTGCGCTGGATGCTGTCTGACGGCGCAGGCGCGGTGCATCTGTCCGACCGCCCCAATTCAGACGGCCTCAGCCTGAAAATCCATTGGATAGACCTGCTTTCCTACGCCAACGAAATGCCGCCCTGCATGTATGCCGGCGCAGAATTCCGCGACGGCGTATTTGAAGGCTGGAAACACGCCGATGCCGATTACGGCCGCCGCCACAGCCTGATGGCGGTCAAGCAGGACGTCAAACTACTGAACGAAAACATCGTCCGTTATACGGTGGAAAAACCCCTCTCCCAAATCGCCGCCAAACACGGCATCCGCGCCGAAGAAATCGATTGGTTCCTGCCCCACTACTCTTCCGGCTTTTTCCGCGACCGCCTTTCAGACGGCCTGAAAAACATCGGCTTCGATATTCCGCAGGAAAAATGGTTTACCAATCTGCACAGCAAGGGCAATACGGGTTCGGCCTCGATTTACATCATCCTTGAAGAATTTATGCGCACCTTTCCTATCGAACACGGCCAAAAAATCCTGTGTTACGTTCCGGAAAGCGGCCGTTTTTCAACATGTTTCATGCTTTTGGAAGCAGTAAAGGCCGTCTGAATGAAGATTGACGACATTCCTCAAGACAACAGCGCCAGCTACCACGGCCACCGCAAAGTCATCTACGGCACCCGCGACGGCCACTACGAAGCGGCCACCAGCAACGGTTGGCAGGACGAAGCCTACGCCACCGAAATGGCGGTATGCGAACTTGATGCCCAAACGCAGGCCGCGCGCGAAGCCGTCAAAAAAGGCGAATACTCGCCGCTGTACTACCATATGTTCCGCTGCCGTTATGATGAAACCGGCTTGGCCATGGCGGCAGGCGTATGGAAATGGCAGCTTCGTCGGCATTTCCGTCCCGAAGTGTTCGCCAAACTACCGGCCAAAACCCTGCAAAAATACGCCGATGCCTGCCAAATCAGCATAGACGGCCTCAAACAAACCGATATTTAAAGTCCCTCATGATTACCCTGCATTCGCTCGACCAATCCCGCGCCCTGCGCATTGTTTGGCTTCTTGAAATCCTCGGTACGCCTTACCGCCTGCAAACCTACCGCCGTCATCCCGACACTTTGCTCGCCCCTGACGAACTCAAAGCCATCCATCCCTTGGGCAAATCGCCTTTATTGGATGATGACGGCTTTATCTTGGCGGAAAGCGGCGCGATTACCGACTATCTGATTCAAACCTACGGCAACGGCCGTCTGATGCCCGAACGCGGCAGCCGCGAATACTGGCAATATCAACGCTGGCTGCATTACGCTGAAGGTTCACTGATGCCGTTATTGTTGCTCGGACTGGTGTTCCGCCGGATTGAAAGCGCACCCATGCCGTTTTTCGTCAAACCGATTGCCCGCAAAATCAGCGGCAGCGTCAAAAGCAGCTTTATCCATCCGCAAGCCACCCTGCATCTTTCCCACATCGACAGCGAGTTAGAAAACCGCGAATGGTTGGTCGGCAACAGCCTCAGCGGTGCCGACATCATGATGAGCTATCCGCTGCAAGCCGCAGCCGACCGCTTCGATTTTGCCGACTACCCCAATATCCGCGCTTATTTGCAGCGCATCGAAGCGCATGAAGCCTACCGCCGCGCCGTTGAAAAAGCAGGTTCGCCTTTATTGAAACTCGACAAATAAAACAAGGCCGTCTGAAACATTTTCAGACGGCCTGAAACCTTGGTTCACTTATCAAATAGCTTTGCGGCAAACGGCGTTTTTACCAACGCGCCGCCTGAATGCTTTGTTCCCCCTCGCCGTTCCACTATAATGGCAACCCATATCCTTCTAAAAAATAACACCATGCCAACCGACAACCGCCCGACTCTTGCCATCGACACCAGCACATCCTTTTTGTCCATTGCATTGGAACATCAAGGCGAAATCTGCCTGTTTCACGAAAACGTCGGCACCAAACAATCCGAACAAATCCTGCCGCAAATCGAGCGCCTCTTCAAAGAAGCGGGCATCACGGCCGCCGATTTGGGCTGCATCGTTTATGCACAAGGCCCCGGCGCATTTACCGGCCTGCGCATCGGCGCGGCGGTTGCACAAGGTTTGGCCACGCCGTTTGACACGCCCATGATCGGCATTCCCTGCCTCGATGCCGCCGCTTCGCTGCCGCCGCCATCAAGCTGCATCCTAGCGGCCACCGATGCGCGTATGGGCGAAGTGTTCTACGCATGGTTTGATACGCAAAACCACGTCCGCTTGAGCGATTACACGGTTGGCAAAGCCGCCGCCATTACCGCGCCCGAAGGCAAAACGCCTAGCAGCGGCATCGGCAATGCCTTTGCCCTCACCGACAAACCGCCTTTTGACGGTCAAGCCGATATGCCGACCGCCGCCGACTATCTTAAACTTGCCCACAGCGGCCACTATGTTGCCACCGATGCGGCACACGCCGAGCTACTCTACGTCCGCAACAAAATTGCCCTGACCGCGCAAGAGCAAGCCCAACAAAAGGCCAAACCGTGAACCTGCGCCCAGCCGTACTTGCCGACTGCCCCACCCTTGCCGCCATCGACGCACAAGGCAATCTTTCGTCGTGGACGGCGCAGCAGTTTGAATCGGCCGTTCAACACCATCCCGACAGCGTTTGGCTCAGCCAGACCGACCACCAAATTACCGGCTTTATCGTGTGGCAAACCGTATTTGACGAATCTGAGCTGCACCTGATTGCCGTCGCGCCCGAATACCGCCGCCAAGGCATTGCGTCCGCCCTGCTGCAACACTGGCAAAACGCAGTGCAACAACAAGGCGCAACCCGATTGCTACTCGAAGTCCGCTCAAGCAATGAAACCGCGCAACAGCTCTACCGCAAACACGGTTTCCAAACCTGCAGCCGCCGTAAAAACTACTACGCCCTGCCCGATGGTGGCAGCGAAGATGCCGTATTGATGGAGAAATCATGTTAAGCAGCCGCTACCTGCACCTGCACGAAGCCTTGGGTTTGGGCCCCATGTGGCTGAACCAAAACGCCAAAATCATCCATGCCGCGCCTCAAGCCGCAACATCAGCCGCGCCCGTCCGCCCCAAAACCATTGCTGCCGATACCGCGCAAGCCGTGCGCACTTTATCCGCAGGTGCCCATCAGGCACGCACTGCCGCCATTGCCACTGCGCAAACGGCCAAACCTGCCGTCCGCGTTCCCGAAGCGGTACCCAAAGCCATTGTCGAAACACAGGCAAAAACAGAAAAAGCCGCGCATTCAGACAATCTGCCCCGTCTTGACGTAACCATCAGGCCGTCTGAAATCATGGTGGTCAGCATTTGCCCGTCCACCGAAGACAGCCTGCATGGTACGCTGTTTAGCGGCGACGTCGGCACGCTTCTCGACAACATCCTCGCCGCCATCGGCCTCAAGCCCGAGCAGGCGCATAAAACCGCATGGGTCAAAACCGCGCCCGTATTCACCGCCCTGCCCGATGCCGAACACATCCGCTCCGAGCTTGCCGAAATGCAAAACGAGCTGACCGCTTCGCAAGCGCGCGCAGTATTGTTCCTCGGCAAAATCTTTGATAGCCCTGACATGATTGGGTTGATGAACGAATTGTGCGCAGAGCGGCCGCATTTCGTCATTCCCCACCCCGCCCGCCTGCTGATGCAGCCGCAACTCAAAGCGCAGGCATGGCAAATCTTAAAACCATTGAAACAGCTTTTGGCCAAGGCCGTCTGAACATTCTGTTCAAGCTGAAATCAGGTTTCCCACCAATAAAAAAGGGCGTGTTCGACACGCCCTAATGTGTATCAATATTCCGCCGAATGCCAGAAAGGCTGGCCCACCGTCGGCGTACTGGCGCGCGCTTTATCACGCGCCTCCACAGGTTCCGCCTCATAAGCCAGACGGCCCGACTCGACCGCAAGCGCAAAAGCGCGTGCCATATTGACCGGATCGCCGCTGCGGGAAACGGCGGTATTCAGCAACACGCCGTCAAAGCCCCATTCCATCACTTGCGCCGCCTGCGAAGGCAAACCCAAGCCTGCGTCGATAATCAGCGGCGTGTCGGGCAGGCGTTCGCGCAGAACTTTCAGCGCATAAGCATGAACTGCGCCCAAACCTGTGCCAATCGGCGCCGCCCACGGCATCAACGCCTGACAGCCTGCGTCGAGCAGTCGGCGACAGGCAATCAAATCCTCGGTGCAATAAGGCAGCACTTTGAAGCCGTCTTTAATCAGGATCTCCGCCGCTTCAACCAGTTGGAACACATCCGGCTGCAACGTGTCATCGTCTCCGATAAGTTCGAGTTTGATCCAGTCGGTTTCAAACACTTCGCGCGCCATTTGCGCAGTAGTCACGGCTTCCTGCACGCTTTGACAGCCTGCAGTATTGGGCAACACAGGTACGCCAATTTCTTCCAACAACGACCAAAAGCCCTGCCCGTGCGCTTCGCCGCCGCTGCCGGCGCGGCGTAACGAAACGGTAATCATCGCCGGTTGCGCGATTTGGACAGACTGCTTGAGGATTTCCGGCGTCGGATAAGCAGCCGTACCGAGCAGCAGCCGTGAAGGGAAAGTTTCTCCGTATAGGGTAAACATGATGGATTCCTTTGTAATATTATTTTTGGGGCAATAGCCTTCTGAAAAATCGGTTCAGATAGTTTCCAAATAGTTTTCAAGTCCTTCGGCAACCTTAGTCGGAATAAACTCGGTAATTGTGTATTTCGCTACACCTTCTCGGTGAAACGGGTCTTCTGCAATTAACTTTTCCACCTGCTCCCTGCCTGATGCTTTCATCAGGATAACGCCGCCCGTCCGCGGCTGTTTGCGGCCAGACATAACAAATACACCTGCTTGATAATACCGTTCAAGATACGCAATATGCTCGGACAGGTAGGTTTCAACCGCAGCCAAGTCTTTAATATATTCCAACGATACGATAAACATCTCTTTTCCTTTTCTCAGCATTAAACCAATAGCGCAGATATACGCACAGTAAAACCGCTTATCCGCCGACTACGGGGCGTACAATGTCCACTTTGTCGTTTTCGTTCAAAACCGTTTCCGCATACGCGCCTTTGGCGACAAACTGGGTATTGACGGCAACGGCAAACGGTTTCTGCGGCGCGGTTTGGGCGATAAGGTCGGCGATAGTTGTGCCGTTTAATGTGATGGCTTCATTGTTTAATATAATCTTCATGATGTTTGCTCCTCTTGTCAGACTTCTTATTTTCAGACGGCCTTATTCATCCCACAAAGCCTGAAACGCTTTAACCACGGCTTCGGGATTTTCCGCTTCGGTAACGGCGCGGACGACGGCGAGGGAGGAAACGCCGGTGGCAAGTACATCTTCAGCGTTGTTCAAATCGATGCCGCCGATGGCGACGACGGGTATGCCGCGAGCCTGTTTCACATATTCGCGCAGTTTCTCCAAGCCTTGCGGGGCGGTGGGCATTTGTTTGGTCGTGGTCGGAAAAATCGCGCCGCTGGCGACGTAGCTAGGTTGTACGGACAAGGCGCGATCGAGTTCGGCAACAGAGTGCGTACTCAAGCCCAAGCGCAAACCGGCAGCTTCAATCGCGGCTAGGTCGGCAGTGTCCATGTCTTCCTGCCCGAGATGCACGCCGTATGCACCTGCGGCAATCGCTTCGCGCCAGTGGTCGTTGATGAAAAGCTGGGTTGCACTGTTTTGACAGGCTACGACGCAACGTTCGATTTCGCGTTTCAACTCGTCGCCATGCAGGATTTTACAGCGCAGTTGCACCGTGTCGGCACCTGCTTTGACCATGCGCTCGACCCAGTCAGCAGTGGGAACAACGGCGTAAAATTTCAGGGGAGATTTGAGTGGCGGGAAGGTCATAACGGCTCCGAAAGGAATAATTCGTTGTTATATTATCAGAAAAGGCCGTCTGAATAATATTTGTTTTCAGACGGCCTGATTGAAAAAATGAATATTGCCCTATTCGGCTTTGGCTTTATAAAAATATGAACATACTGATGGGTTATCAAAATGAGTGCCATATTGGCGCCCCACATTCGGAGACCCAACCCATGAAAAAAATTTCTCTTGTTAGCCGCCCTTCCCTTACTGTTTACCACTTATTCAAATGCCGCCACGCCTAAAGCGGAAGCTTCAAAACCAGCTTCGGCACACAAACAAACCAAGCAGCGTTTTTCCGGCAAAATCACCGGCTATCAAACCGCCGAGCATTTGTTCTCCGTACGCAAGGGCGACCGCCTGCGCATCAGTAAAACCGGCAGCCCTAACGCCTATTTCAACGTATGGGCACCCAAAGACGATGAAGCCGTATTTAACGGTTCGGCACAAGGCGATAAATTTGACGGTATCGCTACCCAATCGGGCAAATATAAAGTGCAGGTCTATATGATGCGCGCCCAAGCCCGCCGTAACACTACTGCCCATTACGCCGTAAACGTCATCAAAAACTAAGGGGCTGACGTAGATTAGCCCTAAATTCCACACCAATCTCGCAGGATTTTAAGCTGTTGAGACGGTGTGCCGAAGTTAAATCGAAATTCGCATTCTTTCAAGAACAGCGGGAAAGATTTGCGATCGATTCCGTTGTATTTTCGCAAGAAACGTTTTGCCTGATTCCAAAAATTCTCAATGCCGTTAATGTGGTTCTGACGGTCGACAAATTCCTTGGAATGGTTGATGCGGTAATGGATGAAACCGCTCACGTCCAACTTGTCGTAGCTGCTCAGGCTATCCGTGTAAACAATGCTGTCCGGCATGATTTTCTTTTTGATGACAGGGAATAACGTTTCAGACTTGGCATTATCCACCACAACGGTATAGACCCGTCCGTTGCGTTTCAGAATGCCGAAGACAACCACTTTTCCTGCCGCACCTCGACCACGTCTGCCTTTACGCTGTCCGCCGAAATAGCTTTCGTCCAGCTCGACAGAGCCCTCGAAAACCTCATCGGCAGCCAAGGCCAAATGATGGATGATGACATACATATTTTGCGGTAGAATAGAGTTATTTATCCTGCGACTAGGTAGAAGGCGCGGAAAGTCCGGCAGAACTGGTCAGCCTGATTGAAAGCGGCGACTACGAAGCCCTGCTTGCCGAAGATTCGGACGAACATGGCCAAGGCCACGAACATCATTGCGGCTGCGGCTGTTCCCTCGGCTGAGTCAGCCTGCCCATATTATCTACCGCCTCGATTTTCATATTAAAAGGAGACTTACCAGCATGATAAGCAAAGCAAAATTCAATACCGTTGTCGGCAGCATAGGAGCGGCAATAGGTATTTTCGTATTTGTCGCCTATATCCCCCAAATTATCGCCAATATGCAAGGGGCAAAGGCGCAGCCGTGGCAACCCCTGTTTGCAGCAGTATCCTGTCTGATTTGGGTTTTGTACGGTTGGAGCAAAGAACCCCGGAAAGACTGGATTCTGATTATACCCAACGCAGTCGGCGTGATATTGGGATTTCTGACTTTTCTGACTTCGCTTTAAACAAGGGGCTAATCTACGTCAGCCCCAAAACTAAACGCCCTCATGATGTAAAGCTTTAAAAAACAGCAAAGGCCGTCTGAAAATTGAAATTTCAGACGGCCTTTTAAACGGTTTGAAAAGGACGTATCGAACACGTCTTTTTTTTCCTATTACAACAGGAACATGGTTGCTAATCCCAAGAAAATCAGGAAGCCGCCGGAGTCGGTTACCGCGGTAATCAGCACCGAGCTGCCCAATGCCGGGTCGCGTCCGGCTTTGTCCATCATAACGGGGATGAGGACACCGACGGTCGCGGCAAGCAAAAGGTTCAAAGTCATTGCGGCCACCATGACCAAACCGATACCGATGTTGCCGTAGAGCAGCCATGAAATCACACCCATTACCGTGCCCCAAATAATGCCGTTGACGAGGGCGACACCGACTTCTTTTTTCAGCAGGCGGCCTGCCTGTGTGCTGGTCATTTGTCCCATCGCCATGGCGCGGACGATCATGGTGATGGTTTGGTTGCCGGAGTTGCCGCCGATACCGGCGACGATGGGCATCAGTGCGGCCAGTGCGACGATTTTTTCGATACTGCCTTCAAATGCGCCAATCACGCGGCTGGCGATGAAGGCGGTACACAGGTTGATGGCAAGCCACATCCAGCGGTTTTTCACCGAGTCCCAAATCGGGGCGAACAAGTCCTCTTCTTCTTGCAAACCGGCCATGTTCAACATGTCGGCTTCGGATTCTTCACGGATCACGTCCACCATTTCGTCAATGGTGATCCTGCCGATCAGCTTTTTGTTTTCATCGACAACCGGCGCGGTCACCAAGTCATAACGTTCAAACGCCTGCGCCGCTTCTTCCACGTCGTCTTCGGGACGGAAGCGCACGACATCGGTGGCCATCACGTCTGCCACCATGTCTTCGGGATCGGCGACCAAGAGTTTGCGGATGGGCAGTACGCCTTGCAACACGTCGTTTTCATCGACCACGAAAATCTTGTCGGTATGGTCGGGCAGGCTGTCGAAACGGCGCAAGTAGCGTAACACGACCTCACACGCCACATCGGCGCGGATGCTGACCAATTCAAAGTCCATAATCGCACCGACTTGGTTGTCTTCGTAAGACATCGCCGCTTTGACCTGCTCGCGCTCTTCTTCATCACGCGTTTGCAGCGCTTCGTACACCACTTGGTGCGGCAAGTCGTCTGCCAGTTCTGCCAATTCGTCTGCGTCCAAATCATCGACAGCGGCCAACAGCTCGTCTTTGTCCATGGACTCGATCAGCATTTCGCGTACGGAGTCGGATACTTCCAGCAAGACTTCGCCGTCGTCTTCAGGGGCGACCAAAAGCCAAACGATGTTACGCTCGCGCGGCGGCAGGGATTCCAAGACGGCGGCCACGTCGGCAGGGTGCAACTCGGCCAAGAGGACGGTCAGCTCGGTAAACTTATCGCGCAGGCTTTCGTCTTCAATCGGCATGCCTGCTTCGATTTGTTCAAAGGACGGCTCGAGGATTTCGCATAAGGCGTGGATGCGGTCGATATCGTCAGAAATGCGGTCTTCTACCACATCATTGTCGGGGATATTGTCGAGATTCGGAGGGGTTTGTTCGATGCTCATAAATGCTCCGCCCGCCGGACGCGGGGAGGCATTTCGGCGGGATGATTATTGTTGTTGTGTGTCTGATGGGAAGTTCAAAGGCGAACTGGGAAGGTCCATAATTCGAGCCTGCTGAGAGGCGCAGAGTTGTAAACGGTCCATATTCTACTCTTTTTTAGGCCGTTTTACCATTTTTAACGAGGAAGGCCGTCTGAAATCGGGTGATATCAATCCCTTTTTTCAGACGGCCTGATGATTTGATTTTATTTGTTTCGCCTGCCAAACGCTTCCCTGACCACGTCCAACCAAGCCCTTAAGGCCGGTGTCGGGCGTTGGTGTTTTTTCCATGCCATGGTGAGCTGCCAGCGGATTTCAGGTTCGACCAAAGGAATGGCGGCAAAGACATCGGGATTGATTTTTCGGGCATAGTATTCGGGCAACAAGGCAATGCCCATATTGTGCGCCACCATGTCGGCGACCAAATTCCATTGCCCGGTACGGCAGACAACGTTGGGGGTAAAACCTTGATTGCGGCAGGCTGTCTGAATGGTTTCGTTGAGGGAAAAACCGGCGCCGAACAGGATGAAGGGCTCGTGTTGCAAGCTTTTGAGCATCAGCGCATCGTGTCTTGCCCGATTTTTCGGCATCAAGACCACCAGCGGATAGTCGCACAACGTGATGCTGTCGAAGTCTTCGTGAACCGGCGCGAGCAGCTGCCCGGCATCGAGTTCGTTGTTGCGCAGGGATTCCTCGATGGCGAGCGAGCCTTGTTCCAAAAACGACAATTCGATGTCCGGCCATTTTTGGTGGAAATCAAACAGCGCATGACTGAGCAAATCGCTGCCGAACAGGGCCAAACCCAAACGCAGCGTCCCGCTTTTGACATGGCGGTAATCGTCAATGCGCGCAAGCAATAAATCGCGTTCGTGCAAAAGGTTTAAAGCGTGGCGATAGACTTCTTCGCCGATTGCGGTCGGCTGCACCTGCCGCTTTTTGCGTCCGTTTTCTTTGCACAAAAGCGGCACGCCCAATTCTTCTTCCAAAGCCTGAATGATTTTGCTGACCGTCGGCTGCGTCAAATTCAACGCGGAAGCGGTGGCCGAAAAACTTTGCAGGCGGATGAGTTCGGCAAAACAATACAGGCTTTTGAAGTCCATTATTCCTCTAAGGCATGATTATTCGTTTAATAATTCATATTATGCAGAAACCAGGTTTCTATAATCAAGCCTTTCATTCAACACACACCCATATCATGGATTCCCTCACCAGATTTTTTCAGACGGCCTTGCAACTTGCCATCATCGGCGCAGTATGGGGCGTCTCCGACCTTATCGTCCGCTTCACGCATCTGCCTATTTCTTCAGGCGTATTGGGCTTGTTCCTCATGCTCGCCCTTTTGGGGCTCGGCATCATCCGCCCGGGCATGGTTGACCGCGGCGCAAAATGGGCATTGGGCGAACTCGTCTTTTTCTTCATCCCTATTATGGTTTCCGTCTTGCAATATCAAGACCTGCTGATGTCCGAAGGTTGGCAGCTGATTTTGACCATCGCCGTCGGCACCGCGCTCGTGATGATCAGCACCGCCCTGACCCTCGATTTCTGCTACCGCTGGAAACGCCGCCTCTACAAAAAACTCCACTCCTAAAAATAGAGAATAAAAATGAACTATACTGCCCTCGTCTGCTTCATCTGGACTTGCTTTGCCTATGTCGTTGCCAAAAAAATCCACCGCAAAAAACCCTTAATGATTTTCTCCCCCGTCGTTACCGTCTCCGTCAGCACCATCCTCCTGCTGCTGGCATTCGGCGTCAATTACGACACCTACCATAAATATACCCAAGGCATCGTCTTCCTGCTCACTCCGGTTACCGTTGCCTTTGCCGTCCCCATTTATGAAAACCGCGAAGTCATCCGCCGCCAACTGCCCATCCTCTCCATCGCCATTATGGTGGGCATGTTTGTCGGCGTAGTCAGCGCATTCCTCATGAGCCATATGTTCCACTTCAACAACGAAGTAACCAACAGCCTGATGGCGCGTTCCATCTCCACGCCGTTTGCCGTCGTCCTCGCCAGCGAAATCCACGGCTCCGCCTCGCTTGTTTCCCTGTTCACCATCATCACCGGCTTTGTCGGCATGATATTCGGCGACCTGTTTTTGGCCTTCACCCGCATCCGTTTCCGTACCGCCAACGGCGTAGCATTCGGCAATGCCGCCCACGGCTTCGGCACATCACGCGCCGGACAACGCCACGAAACCGAAGGCGTCATGGCCAGCCTGACCATGATTTTGGCCGGACTGTTTATGGTATTGTTTGGCCCGACCATGGTGCATTTGGTAATTTGGATGATGAGTTAGGCTTCGTCCCGATGACCATACACAAAAAGGTCGTCTGAAACATATATTAGTTTCAGACGGCCTTTTATATTATGGAACGATTACAGTTTAAAAACAGAAGCCTCTGCTAAATCATGAATGGTATCCAAAGCAGATGAAGCAATACCATGACTTGAATAGGTCGCATTGTCTGAGGAAAGACCGACAGAAGAATCAAGAGGATCAGCCTCACCAAACGCACGGCTCAAAAGTTCATCTCCACTAAAAGCCTTAGTTTCCAATATCGGCTTGGAGGCCGGCAGCGCAGGCTCGAAACCTTCCCACTCACGCGGATCAAGGCGGATGATACGCCCATTATCGTCATGACCATTATTAGACTCTATTCCTTTTGAAAAGAAGCCATTCCACTCACGCGGATCAAGACGGAAAACATGCTCATTATGACCATTATCCGACCCTATTCCTTTTGAAAAAAAGCCGTTCCACTCGCGCGGATCGAGACCGAAAACAAAATCTTTAGAATCAATTTCTGTACCTGGTTGATATACTTTAGCCACGGAACTCTCCTTAAAAATAAACAGTTGCTGTACCCAATGCCCCATCAGGTCGATGAGAGCCTTTATTCTAAAACAAAGAAAACAGCAGGCAGGGGCCAAAGAGAACAACGGTTCATTAAAACGACAATCGGACTAAAATCTTTTAAAAACAAATAGATATAATTTACACATCATAATCAATAATACATAATCAAATTTCCAGGCTACCCCGCCAATCAGGGGAATCCTTCTTTCCCACTTTCCCCGTCATGTCGCAAAAAGGCCGTCTGAAATTTAAGTTTCAGACGGCCC
The DNA here is from genome assembly GCF_001838135.1 of Neisseria sp. HMSC078H04. Lineage (NCBI taxonomy): Bacteria > Pseudomonadati > Pseudomonadota > Betaproteobacteria > Neisseriales > Neisseriaceae > Neisseria > Neisseria sp. HMSC078H04. Next base: position 265,483 of record NZ_KV835825.1, on the reverse strand, counting down.
TTTCATTTGCTCAAGCCTTATTCTTTAGGCAGGCGCAGGACGGAGACGATGAATCCGCCCCAAATAACGATCAATGCGACAAGCATCATAATAATGGCTGAAGTACTCATTATTCGTCTCCTTCACGTTCGTGTTCATGTTCGTCTTTGACGTTGAAGTTCTGACCATGTTTCCACGGCAAGAACGACAGCAAAACCGACAATACGAGGATGGCGCCTACCATGCCCCAACCGAAAATATTGAGGAAGCTGTCAGGATAGCCGCTGTAATTCTCTTTTAAGAGGCCGGCAGTATCTTGATACAGCATATAGCCGAGCATGGCGACGGTAACCACCACGCTGGCAGTCCACACTTTGCCGACACGGATGGAAGACAGCGCGTTCAAGTGGTTGCGCAGTTCCGGCAGCTTGTGCAACAGGACAATCGCCAAAACGTAAACAAAACCGGAAGCCACAATGCCGTAAGTATTGATGAATTTGTCCAATACGTCCAACACAGGCAGGCCGGTGGTCGTACCGAACAGCAAGGTGGAAATAATCGCCATTGGAACGCCTGCAATCAGCGTTGCGCTGACACGGCCGATGTTCATTTTGTCTTGAATCGCGGCCACAATCACTTCAACGATGGAAATCATGGAAGTGACACCCGCAAACACCAGCGAGCCGAAGAACAATACGCCGATCAATGCACCCATCGGCGCTTGGTTAATGATGGTCGGGAACGCGATAAACGCCAAGCCGATACCGCTGGATGCCACTTCGCTGACTTCTTTGCCTGCAGCTTGAGCCATAAAGCCCAATGCGGCAAATACGCCGATACCGGCGAGCAACTCAAAGCTACTGTTGGCAAAGCCGACAACCAAGCCTGTGCCGCCCAAGTCGGTTTTTTTCTTCAGGTAAGAAGAATAAGTAATCATGATGCCGAAGCAGATGGAGAGCGAGAAGAAAATTTGACCATATGCGGCTACCCAGACTTTCGGATCGGACAATCGGCTCCAATCAGGCGTAAACAAAGCGTCCAAACCTTTTGCCGCTCCCGGTAGGGTCAGGGCGATGCCCACCATGATGACAAACATTACCACCAACAAAGGCATGAAGAATGTGGACGCACCGGCCACGCCTTTTTGCACGCCCAAAGCCATAATCGCCAGCGTAAACACCCACACGGCAATCAGCGGACCGGCTACTTTACCGACAAAATCCAAGCCCAAGTCTTTGGCATCGGCCATTTGCAGGAAGTCTTTGAAGAAGAATGCCTGCGGATCCGCACCCCATGCAGAAGTAAACGAATAATAGGCATAGCTTGCCGCCCAGCCGACAATCACGGCGTAGTAGATACAGATGATGACGTTGGTCAGGAAGTTCCACCAACCCACCGGCTCAAACCAACGGCCGAGGCGGCGGAAGGCCAAAGGAGGCGAACCGCGGTAACGGTGGCCGATGGCGTAGTCGAGCAGCAACAGCGGAATACCTGCCGTCAACAGCGCAACCAAGTAAGGGAGGACGAAAGCACCGCCGCCGTTGTCGAAGGCGATGTAAGGGAAACGCCAAATGTTGCCTAAGCCCACGGCCGAGCCGATGGCGGCAAACATAAAGGCACGGCGACTGCTAAACGTCGCGCGTTCGCTGGATTGAGAATTTGACACAATGAACCTCTTAAAAATCGAGTGTCGTCAAGGCCTCCCGGCCTTGCGCGTATATATTTAGAAATCAGGTCGGACAAACCGGCCGGTTAAAATAGATATTCGGACAAGGATAATATCCGGTATTTAAAGAATGCACCGCTTATGGCCATGCAAACATAATCTGACCTTATCGTAAAAAAATTTAACACTGTTGGCAAGTCAGTATTGCATTAAAATCGCAAGGAAAATCTTCATGCACTACGACTAAAATCTTCATACACTTCTTTATATACAAGCCAAACGCAACACCCAAGCCCCGTTTTTCCCTCCCCTTCCCACTGACAACCGCCCTCGCCGCAAACCGCCTTCCCCTTATCCCGTAAGGAAAAGCGGCAACCCAACGCATTCAAACCCCCGTCATCAAAATGTTTCAGACGGCCTGTTTTCCTTCCGTCCAATCCTAGCCGTTTGAAAATTTCACTATTGCATGTTGTAATCAAGAAACCATCCCTAAATTCTGTTTAATATAAACAAAAACAATCCACCTTTTCCCGTTTCCTTCACTACCATGATTTAAAACGAACATAAAACACCAAAAAATGGAATTAATAAAAATAAAATTTCAAAAAATATAAAACAACATTAAATTTAAACCTATATTTCTACTCTAATCATCTACAATCAAAAATAATCGAACCTAAAATTTTCAATAAAACATTAATTACACAGCACTACATTTTTGCTATAATTGCCGCCATTCACTCCACAACCCAAACCCAAAAGAAGAGGAAAAGCCATGGGTATCAAAGTTGCCATCAACGGTTACGGCCGCATCGGCCGCCAAGTAGTGCGCGCTATTTTCGACTACAAACTGCAAGACCAACTCGACATCGTTGCCATCAATGCCAGCGGCAGCATCGAGACCAATGCTCACCTGACCAAATTTGACACTGTTCACGGCCGCTTTGACGCCGATGTTTCCCACGATGAGAAACACCTCATCATCGACGGTAAAAAAATCCCTTACTTCTCTACCCGCAACCCAGCCGAATTGCCATGGGGCGAATTGGGCGTTGACCTGGTAATGGAATGTACCGGCGCGTTCACCAGCAAAGAGAAAGCCAAAATCCACTTGGAAAGCGGCGCGAAAAAAGTGCTGATTTCCGCTCCTGGCGGCGATGACGTTGACGCAACCGTAGTTTACGGCGTAAACGACGACGTGATTACCGACGACATGACCGTTATCTCCAACGCGTCTTGTACCACCAACTGCCTGGCACCTGTTGCCAAAGTGTTGAACGAAAACATCGGCATCGTAAACGGCGTGATGACCACCATCCACGCGCTGACCAACGACCAAACCGTAACCGACGTACGCCACAAAGACCTGCGCCGTGCGCGTAGCGGTGTGGAAAACATGATTCCGACCAAAACCGGCGCGGCAAAAGCCGTCGGTTTGGTATTGCCGGACTTGAAAGGCAAACTCGACGGCCTCGCCATCCGCGTACCGACAGTCAACGTTTCCCTGGTTGACCTGAGCTTCCAAGCAGGCCGCGACACTTCCGCCGAAGAAATCAACGCGCTGATGAAAGCCGCTTCCGAAGAAGGCCGTCTGAAAGGCGTTTTGGGTTACAACACCCTGCCGCTGGTTTCCATGGACTTCAACCACACTACCCAAGCCAGCACATTTGACTCTACGCTGACCAAAGTCACCGCAGGCAAAATGGTTAAAGTATTCGCATGGTACGACAACGAGTGGGGCTTCAGCTGCCAAATGCTGAACACCGCGCGCCGTATGTTCGGTTTGGAAGTACGTCCGTTCTAATCGGCTTCCAACACAAAGGCCGTCTGAAACATCTTTTCAGACGGCCTTTTGTATTTCCTTTAAAATATCGCATTCCCATTTATTTTCAGACGGCCTCTTCATGTTTCCCAACGAATCCGCCCCCAATCTGCTGCAAGGCTTAAACCCCGAACAACTCTCCGCCGTAACCTGGCCGCCGCAATCCGCCCTCGTTTTGGCAGGCGCAGGCAGCGGCAAAACGCGCGTGCTGACCACGCGTATCGCATGGCTTTTGCAAAGCGGACAAGCCAGCGTGCACAGCATTATGGCGGTAACGTTTACCAACAAAGCCGCCAAAGAAATGCAGACCCGTTTGGGCGCGATGATTCCCATCAACGTCCGCGCCATGTGGCTCGGCACGTTCCACGGCCTCTGCCACCGCTTTTTACGCCTGCATCACCGTGACGCAGGCCTGCCCTCTTCCTTCCAAATCCTCGACAGCGGCGACCAGCTTTCCCTGATCAAACGCCTGCTCAAAAGCCTCAACATCGCCGAAGAAATCATCGCGCCGCGTTCGCTGCAAGGCTTTATCAACGCGCAAAAAGAATCCGGTTTGCGCGCTTCCGTCTTGAGCGCGCCCGATCCGCACACACGCCGCATGATTGAGTGCTACGCCGAATACGACAAAATCTGCCAACGCGAAGGCGTGGTCGATTTTGCCGAACTCATGCTCCGCAGCTACGAAATGCTGCAAAACAACGAAATCCTGCGCCAACACTACCAAAACCGCTTCAATCACATTCTGGTCGACGAGTTCCAAGACACCAACAAGCTGCAATACGCCTGGCTGAAACTGATTGCCGGCAACAATACCGCCGTCTTTGCCGTCGGCGACGACGACCAAAGCATCTACCGCTTCCGCGGCGCGAACGTCGGCAACATGACCGCGCTGATGGAAGAATTCCACATCGACACGCCCGTCAAACTCGAACAAAACTACCGCTCCGTCGGCAACATCCTCGCCGCCGCCAACGCCGTCATCGAAAACAACGACGAACGCCTCGGCAAAAACCTGCGCACCGACGCTGAAGCAGGCGACAAAATCCGCTATTACTCCGCCTTTACCGACCTCGAAGAAGCCCAATTCATCGTAGACGAAACCAAAGCCCTCGAACGCGAAGGCTGGGATTTGGACGAAATCGCCGTCCTCTACCGCAGCAACGCCCAATCGCGCGTCATCGAACAAAGCCTGTTCCGCAGCAGCATTCCCTACAAAATCTACGGCGGCTTGCGCTTTTACGAACGCCAAGAAATCAAACACGCGCTCGCCTATCTGCGCCTCGCCGTCAATCCAGACGACGACAACGCCCTCTTGCGCGTGATTAATTTCCCACCGCGCGGCATTGGTGCACGCACCATCGAGAACCTTCAGACGGCCTCAAACGAACAAGGCATCACCCTCTGGCAGGCAGCCTGCAATGCCGGCGCAAAAGCCGCCAAAATCGCCGCCTTCGTCCGCCTGATTGAAGCCCTGCGCAACCAAGTCAGACAAATGCCCCTGTCCGAAATCATCGTCGGCATCCTCAAAGACAGCGGCCTGACCGAACACTACAAAACCCAAAAAGGCGACAACCAAGACCGTCTCGACAACTTAGACGAACTCGTCAACGCCGCCATCGAGTTCAAACCCGAAGACAGCAACTTTGAAACCCTGCCCGACAACATTTCAGACGACCCCGCCTTCCCTATCCTCGCTTTCTTGAGCAACGCCGCCCTCGAATCCGGCGAAAACCAAGCAGGCGCAGGCGAAAAAGCCGTACAACTGATGACCGTCCACGCCTCCAAAGGCTTGGAATTTAACGCCGTCTTCCTCACAGGCATGGAAGAAGGCCGCTTCCCCAGCGAAATGAGCCTTGCCGAACGCGGCGGCCTCGAAGAAGAACGCCGCCTCATGTACGTCGCCATCACCCGCGCCCGCAAACGCCTCTACATCACCATGGCACAGCAACGCATGCTGCACGGACAAACCCAATTCGGCATCGTCTCCCGCTTCGTCGAAGAAATCCCACCCGAAGTATTGCACTACCTGTCGGTCAAAAAACCCGCCTACGACAGCTACGGCAACATGCGCCAAACCACCGTACAACGGGATAAAATCCTCGACGACTTTAAACAGCCGCAAACCTACGCAGGCTTCCGTATCGGCCAAAACGTCCGCCACGCCAAATTCGGCACAGGCGTCATCATCGATGCCGTGGACAAAGGTGAATCCGCCCGACTGACCATCAACTTCGGCAAACAGGGCGTAAAAGAGCTGGATACCAAGTTTGCGAAATTGGAAGAGATGTAGAAGGGAGATGGCAGAGGCCGTCTGAAAACGGGAGGAGCAATTTTGCCGAAACCTCCGCTGTCATTCCCTCGCAGGCGGGAATCCAGAAGTAGAAATGTAGGTTGAATACTCGTATCCAACAAAAACATTGACGCGTCTATCGTTTCCGAAAAAAACGCTGTTGGAAAATGTCGGATTCGAGAATCCGACCTACGGCTGCTGCTTTTGGGGTGATGAAAAAGCAGCCTGCACTTTAAATTTCACTCGTTTCCCTGCTCATAAGATTTCAAACAATTGTGCCAACAGCACATCCTGCAGCACCACCCGCGTTTCGGCCTGCCGAAGCAGCCGTGCGAGTAGTGCATCGATTTCTACGCCCGAAACAGTTTGACGCAGGCTGGATAAAGCCTTCATGCGGTTTTTTTGTTCGAATGCATCTTCCATACCAGGTTTGACACAAAAATACCAAAACGGCTCGGTCCTCATGTGGTAGAGCGGCATGCCGAAATTTTCTTGGTGGTATGCGTTTGCCACCCACCGCTGCCATTGCTGTCTGAATATTGCCTGCCATTCTTCCAAAAGCGTATCCGAAAAATCAATTTTTTCTGTGTGCAGGCTGCCTGATTCATACAGCAGGCATAAACTGTATAGAAGGATGAATTTATGCGGGGCACGGTTGTTTGCTTGTGTAAAACTTGTATGCAGGCTGCGGAATTGTTCCGCATATTTTAATAATGCTGCCAAATCTTTCATACCGCTTCCTCCTGCAAACTTTGCAATACCTCCTCCGGTTGCCAATTCAATGCGCGGCAATAATCAATAAACTCAAAGATATCCAGCCGCCTGTCACCTGTTTCCACTTTTCCTACGAACGAATGCACCACATTCATCCGTTCCGCCAATGCACGCTGCGACAACCCCAAATCCAATCTTCTGCGGATAAGGAGTTGTCGCAAATAGGTGTGTTCGGCAGAGTGTACCGACAAACGAATATTTCTCATGCGCTCCGATTTTAGGTACAATCACGCATGCACCTGTTTTAGGTGCAAATAAGAAATATGTATAAAAATGACCGTAATACCCATACACCCTGCCAACCCGTTCGACGCTATACGCCAAAACATCACTGAAGAATATTTGAGCGAAACGCAGCACTACCCTTGGATTGTTACCTTTTCAGGCGGCAAGGACAGCACCCTTGTCGCCCATTTGGTGTTTGACATGCTGCTTTCGCTGCCGCCGATGCTGCGGACGCGGCAGGTGTTCTTCATTTCCAACGACACGCTGGTGGAAAGCCCGCTGGTAGTGAAACACATGCGCCAATCTTTGGCAGAAATTCTGCGTGCCGCTGAAATTTTCAGGCTGCCCGTCAGCGGCGAAATCACCGTGCCGAAATTGCAGGACACCTTTTGGACGCTACTCATCGGCAAAGGCTACCCCACGCCCAACCGCTCAATGCGCTGGTGCACCGACCGCCTGAAAATCCAGCCTACTAGCGGCTACATCCTGCAAAAAGTAAACGAAAACGGCAAAGCCATCATCGTACTGGGCGTGCGCAAAGACGAATCTGCCACCCGCAAAGCAAGTATCGAAAGCCACCAAAACTTGGAAAACAGCAATCTGACCCCGCACAGTGATTTGAAAAACGCGTTGGTGTACCGACCGATTGTCGATTTGAGTACCGACGACGTGTGGGAATTCCTTGCTGCCAACGACCCGCCCTGGGGAGGCGCACACAGCGATTTAATCAAGCTCTACCGCGAAGCCGCCGGCGGCGAATGTCCGATTGTGCTGTCGCAGGAAGAAGCCCCCGGTTGCGGCACCAATTCCAGCCGCTTCGGCTGCTGGACGTGCACGGTGGTCAATAAGGACAGAAGCCTGCAGGGCTTTGTGGACGCGGGGAAAACCGAATTCACACCGTTAATCGAATACCGCGACTGGCTGGTGGACATCCGCAACAAACCCGAATACCGCCAGGCCGAACGGCGCAACGGAAAACTCACGTTCAAAGGCGGCAAACACATCCCCGGCCCGTTCACCATCGCGGCGCGGCAGGAAATGCTGGCGAAGCTGCTAAAAGTGCAGGCTGCTTTCGGCGAAGAACTGATTTCGCAGGACGAAATCGACCTAATCAAGCGAATTTGGACGGAAGATCTGATTAACACTTACTCAAGGAATAAAAATGAAGACGGAAACACGGGAACAGGTGGCTGATTTGCTGCTGTGGAGTGATGAAAATGCCAGAAATCTGATGGAGAAAATCGCTGCCGAACATGGTGTATCGCCCGATGCGCTGGCCGATTTGGCGGCATGGGAGCGCGAGCAACAGGAACGGATCCGCAAACGCGGCATGACCGAAGTATTCGATGAAGTTTTTGAAAACAGGAAATATTGGGGCTGAATATGTGGATACATTCAATCAGGCTGCTTAATTTCAAATCCTACCAAGAAGCGGCCTTCTCCTTTCCCGAACCGAAAAACGGGCAGAACATTGTTTTAATCGGTGCGATGAACGGGCACGGCAAAACCACTTTGTTGGAAGCGGTTTACCTGTGCCTGTATGACGCGGATGCGGTCAGCCATTTGCAGCGGGCCGGCTTGAACAGCAAAGATGTCAATTACCCGAATTTCCTGCAGGCTGCCCTGCATCACAAAGCAGCGCCGCAATACGGCCGATACCGCATCGAGCTGGAAATTGAAATCCGCCAACGGCGGCAAGGTAAGATTTGCGGCCTGAAAATCCGCCGGAAATGGCATTTCAATGAGAAAAGGCAATTTGAACGCGAAAGCACCGAAACGCGGGCAGACGTGCTGGTTGACGACCGCTACCTGCCTGTCGATTTAGCCGAATTGGACAAATATCTCAACACTTACGCCCTGCCGTTCGATTATGCGCCGTTTTTCTTTTTCGACGGCGAAAAAATCGTGCAGGCTGCAGAACGTAGCGGCACGGGTATGTGGCTCAATACCGCCCTGAAAGGCCTATTGGGCGTAACCCTGCTGACGCGGCTTGCAGACAGCCTTGGCGATTACCGCAAACGCTGCATTTCCGAGAACGCGGGCAAAAAGATGCAGGAAGATTTGGACAAAGCCGAAAGCGCATTGACTTCTGCCCAAGTGCAATATGATGTATTCCGTGAAGAATGGGAAAAAGTACAACAGGAATGGGCGCATTGGGATGCGGAAAGAAGCAGGCTGCAACAGCAGATCGGCGGCGGCAGCGACATCCGCACTTCGCAGGATTTGCTGATGCAGCGGGAACGGCTGGAGAAGGAAATGGACGATTTCAATGCGAAGGTCAAGGCGGCGGTTAAAGCCATGCCGCTGGCCTTCCTGCCTTCAGACGGCCTGAACGCTCTAAAAATCAAACTCGAACGAGAAGCCAACCGCCTGCACCATGAAGCCGGCAGGGAGCAGATTGCGGGACGGGTAAACGATTTTTGGAGCGCGTTTGTCGGCAGCGGCAAAGTCAAAGAAGTATTGGGGCGTTCGGCTTGCGCCATTTTGGAAGACCCGCTGATGAAGGAAGCTGTAGCCGAATGCTGGAACGAATTATTTTACCCGTTGCCTGAAAATTGCGCCGAAACTATCGAGCACAACTATCTCTCGAAAAACGCCCATGCTGAAATCCAAAACGAAATCAGCCGCATACAGGGTATGCCACAAGGAAGGATAGGCAGCCTGCTGGCCGATATCGAACAGCGGCGGAGCGAACAAAAACAAGTCTTGGAAGAATTGGAGCTGCTCAAAGGCAGCAACAAAGACGAACTGGTGGAACAGCTCAAACAGGCGAACAAGCAGGCCGATATACTGAAAGAACGTTCGGGCAGCCTGAAAAGCAACGTGTTGGAAAAAGAAAAAGAATGCCGGCGCAAAAAGGATGAAGTCAGCAAACTGCAAGACAAAATCAGCGACAGCAACCCGCTGATGGTGAAGTCGCGCCGTGCGGGACAGGTAGAAAAAGTTATTGCCGCATTGACCGATGCTCTAATGCGGCAAAAGGCGGGTGAAATCGGTGAAACCGCCACCCGCATCAACCGCACCATTGCACACGATGACCGCATCCACAAAATCAGCATCGAAGCCGACGGAAGGATGGGGCTTTACGGCCGCGACGGCAGGGAAGCGCAGGTCGATTTGTCGGCCGGACAAATGCAAATTCTGATTATGTCGCTGGTGTCGGCATTGGCGGAAGTTACCCACTATCCTGCCCCCTTTGTCATCGATACCCCTTTGGCACGTTTGGATGAGGGCCACCGAGAAGGTTTGTTCAAGCATTGGAGTGGGCTGGAACAGCAGGTGATTTTGTTGTCGCAGGACACCGAAATCACCCCCGAAGTGTACCGCCGTCTCGACCCGCATATCGGCCGCACCTATCTGGTGGAAGCCGAATCACTGGACAGCGCGGGCGCATGTTCACGTGTAACTGCCGATGTTTATTTCGAATAATTAAAGGAACAATACATGTATCTGCTGCCAGACAACCGCCAGTGGGATTCCGACTATTTCCATACCCTGATTAGCGACAAACACATTATTTCCAGCAGCGAAGCCAAAGCCATACGCGAAAAACTCACCCACGCAGGTGCGTTGCCGCATCTGGACAACAACTACGAGTGGGCGGTACTCTGTATCGGCTATTGCTTTGCCAAAGGCTGGGCTCGCCAGCCGGAAAATTTGACTGCCGCCCCCGATACCAAAGGCATCGACATCCCTTCTTTCCAAACCTGCTTTCAAGACCATTCGCGGCTTTGGCTTGCCCTGTTGAGCGAAACCCTGTTCCACATCAGGCAAGGGAAACCGGCGGGAAAAGATGATTTGTACAAACTAATTGCCGACCTGTGGCATACCGGCGCGCTTGGTTTGCATGCGTTTTGGGAACGTTGCAGACAATTCAAACCCGATGACGATTTGGCACAACGGCAGGCCTTTTTGAACGAATTGGCTGAATTGGCTGTTAAAAACAGTAGCGGACGGCAACATGCAGGAGAGATTTCTAGTTCAAGCGAATTTCCCGCAGAAAATGTCGGAACACTCGATGCAGCCCGCATCAAACTTAAAACCGCACTGGACAAAACAGTCGGCAAGGGCGGCACGATACAACTAGAATACGTCGGCGTGCGCTACGACTGCTTGCGCGTACAGTTCGACTGCTATGTGGATTTGGAAAAATACCACAGCCAGATTTGCTCCGAATTAGGCATCGGCGATGACGAAATGCGCTGCGGACGCATACGCGGCGAAGCCAATACATGGCACATCAATATCCTGCGCCCGCAAGACACTTGGCGGCAATACGGGCAAAGTGAGTTTCAGACGGCCTTACAGCAATACCGCGCATCGGCACAGCAATTCAGATTGCCAGTGTGTATCGGTTTGGACGAACGCGGCGAACCCGTGTTTCAAGATTTTGCCACCGCGCCGCATGTGATGGTAGGCGGGGAAACGGGGGCTGGGAAATCGGTACTGGTGCGCTCAATGCTGGCTTCCCTGTTCGAACTCGCTCCTCAGAATGAAACGGAAATCGTCGTGTGTTATTGCAAAGTTTCTGCGGATTTCGCCGCCTTCAAAGACCGTCCGAATTTATGGCAGGGGCGCATAGTCAGCGATGCGGAAGAAGCTGCTGAAATATTGTCGTCTTTTGCTGACGAGATGGATAAACGATACCGCCTGATGGACGAATACGCTGCAAAGGATATTGCAGAAGTCCCACAGCACGCCCGTCCAAAATATGTTGTTATCGTGATTGACGAACTGGCCGACCTTATCGATGTCAGCAGTGACGCAGAAGGGCATTTGGTACGGCTGGCACAAAAAGCGCGCTCCGCAGGAATGTATCTGTTATTGGCAACGCAACGCCCCGATGCGAAAACACTCAGCGGCCGCCTACGTGACAACCTGCCGACCAAAATTGCGTTGAAAACAGGCAAACGCCAGTCTTCCGAGATTATCTTGGGCGAGCGCGGTGCTGAAAACCTGACGGCCAAAGGCGATCATTTGGTCAAATGGAACAATGAAGCAGCACGTTTTCTGCACGGGTATAATGTATAATTTGTTCAACCATCCTTTGCAAAGGTCTCAGGCCGTCTGAAACTTAAATGGGGTTTCAGACGGCCTTTTCCTTTGGGGATTAGTGATTAGGCTTTAGGTTCGCCATCATTCTCTGCTTTGGGTGGAACGGGTGCAAACCAGCCGACCAGAAGCAGCAGCAGGCCGACGATGATGAAGGAGGCGATGCGTTCGATACCGCCGCTGTTGGAAAGCTCGATCAGGAAGAGTTTGACAACTACGATGCCCATCAGTGTCGCGCCTGTCATCCAGTAGGAACGCTGTTTGCGGCGGTTACCGAGTACCATCAAGATGATGGCGGTTACTGCCCAAACGACGGAGAGGCTGGCTTGCAGGCCGAAGGATTGGAGCATGATGTCGAGACGCCAAGTGATGCCGTCGTAGAAATGCCATACGCGCATCACGCCTGCGCTGATCAGCATAAATGCCAAGGCGGCGACTGCGGTTGCCGTGGTACGGCGAAGGTCGGGCGGTAAGGCTTCGGGCAGAGATTTCAGGGCAAACCAAAGCATGCCGGCGCTGGCAAGTTCCAATGGGTTAAGCCCGGGAATATACGGCAACGGCGAAGGTTGGAACGGCGTGGAGAAGTTGGTCCACAGCATCCAACAGGCAGCGGCAAGGGCGCACAACGGCATAGCAAAATGCTGATAAATGGCTTGATGCCGTCTGAAAAATTCGCGGTGGCGCTGCGTATGGAAAACAATCCACATCGCCAGCGGCACGACCAGCCATGAAAGCTGAGTCCAAACGCCAGAGAGAAGGCCGCCGACATACAGCGCGGTCCAAAGCGTCCAAAGTCCGCCGAGTATCGTGATATTGAGTTTGTGCAACCAAATCAGATCATGGCGCGGATAGTTGTTCAAAATAATGAAGTTCAACACGGTGGCGGCGACAAGCGGCAAGGCTGCGGCGGCTGTCCATGCGTGTTCGGTATGATAGAAGACGAAATGCAGGGCAAACACGGGCAGGAATGCCAAGTTTGCCTGCAACAGCTCTTCCCATTTCAAACGTTTGGCAAACAGCAGCAAGCCGGCAAATATCGGCCACAGCCACAACTCGATAAACAGGGTTTCCTCGCCTGTCCATTGCATATAGAGGGCGTAGCTGCCTGTTGCCAACGCAGTAAGCAGGATGATCCAGCCTGAAACCTGCGCAAAGTAAACCTCGTTTCCTTCCGACTTTTCGCTTGCAACCGGCACGCGTGGATATTGCAGCGCGTAGGCAGCCGCAAAAAGCAAAGGCGTAGCGGCAATAAGGTACAGATGGCTCAGGAAGCCTTGGGATTCATAAATGATGCTGGATTGCAGCAACAGGGCGAACAATACATTGCCCAAGGTAAATGTGATAAATACATTCGGCTCATGTTTGCGCCGGCAGAATGCCCACGCCGCTGCCAAAGCAGAGAGAGCGACAATGCTGCCTTGGTCGGCCAAGAAAAGCAAAGGCAAAATAGAGATGTACAGCAAGGCGGCAGACAACACGGCCGTCTGAACGGATTTTTCCCATTGCGCCGAACCTTCGCGACGCGAGAAATACCACAGCAAGTAAATCGCTGCTCCGCCAAGCAACACCACAATCGTCGTAAACCACTGCCCTTCCAGAACGGTATCCGTGCCGAAGCCCTGATAATTGCCCAGCTGAATCAGCGCCGCCAAGAGATAAACCATCAGCGCACCCAAACGGATATGCGGACGCTGTTGGCGCAAACCGAAGAAATAAACCAGTGCGGATTCGGCACTCCACAAAATGACCGTATTGCTCGGTTCAAAATAAAGCGGAACGGCAATCGTGAGGAACAATACCGCCAACGCAAAAAACGCCTGACGCAAAATATACAAACCCTGCTGACGTTTCAGTAGCAGCGCGGCCAGTCCGTACACCGCGGCAAAACCCAATGCGGAAAGCGCATCCGCAGACGGCCAATGCTCCACCATGCGGTATTGCAGGCCGAACGCCGCCGCCATCGTGCCAAACAATAAAGTATGGTCGAGGACATGAACGCGCAGGCCGTGTGTATAAATACTCTTGCCGATTTCTTCCAAAGTCGCATTGTCGGCAATCGGCGTAACGCCGTCTTCGCTGTTTTCCGTCAGCTTACGGCGTGCGAACAGATACGCGATAAAGGTATAGAGCAGCCAGTGGTAAATCAAGAAAGGCTCGGTAGTGGCAAAATGTTGCGGCGTATAACTTCGCATGCCCCACAACGCAGCAATCGCAAAAGTAGCGGCAAAACCCGTCAGGTTCAGCGGACGCCATGCCTTAAACCAAGCAATCGCGGCCACACCGGCATTGAGCAGGGCAAGATAAGAAAACAGCACCAAATAATTGCCGCTGCCGTCTGAAGTCAGCAAAGGCGCGGCCATACCGCCGATTAAAGCAACCTGCGCCATAATCTGCGCGTTCTGCCTTACCGCCAGCCACGCCATCAGCACAACCATCGCCACCATCAGCCCGAACACGACCGACACAGGCAGCAGCGGATGCAGTTTCAACGCCGCCAAGGCCGTCAAATACATCACCGCCACGCCGAAACCCTGCAACACCAAGCCATATTCACGCTTACGGCTTTGCAGCTTCCAGCCGCCGACCACCGCCGCCAAACCCGCGCCTGCCACAGTCAGATAACGCAGCTCCACCGGCACATGAACCCGCTCGGAGGCATAGCGTAAGAGGAACGCCAAGCCGAGGAACAGCACCACAATACCGGTTTTCAACAGCGGATTACCGCGCAAGAACCAAGCAACAATCGGATTGTCGGAAAACTTATACTCTCCGCCTTCCGACTGAGCTTTATGGATAACGAATTGACGCGATGGCGCTTCTTCGCTTTCAGACGGCATCGAAGCAACAACAGCCTCATCTTTAGGCAGCCCTGCTTGTTCAGCAGCAACCGGAGCAACCGCCTCGACAACTTCTTCCACAACAGGCTCAGATGAAGCAGAAGCCTTGGTAGGTACAGGATTAATAGGTATAGAAAAAGAAGGGGCAAACGCTTCCTCAATTTTCTGCTTAACAGGCGCAGCTTCCGCCTCTGGCTCAACTCGGACATGAAGCGGCTCAGAGGCCGTCTGAACATCTGCAGCAGCCCGAGCCTCAAGCCCCTGCCCTACCTTCGCCTCATCACGGACAACCTCATGCTCCAACACCGACAAACGCCGTTTCAACAGCTCGATTTCCTGCTCCAGCTTCTGCATCCTGTCGCCTGCCGTAGCAGATTCAGCCAAACGCTCTTCTTGACGCTGTTTGGCAATCGACCAAGCAACCAGCCAAAACAACGACCCAATAATCACGCCCGTGGCCATCTCATCAAGAAAATAGCCGATAATAATAGGAATAAGCAGGCCGAAAAACTGCATGAAACACCTGTTTGATAACAATAAGAATATGCCGATTGTAACACCGGCAACATTATTCATGAAAAAAAGAGACAAAAGGCCGAGAATAAAAGCATACGGCGAATAGAATGTAGAGAATCGGAATAGAAAAAGGCCGTCTGAAAATGTTTAGGGATTTTCAGACGGCCTTAAGCATGTTTCCTTTATGTATCATGAATACATCAACAGATAAGCAATAATTTACCGAATATTATTTGCAACGCATCAGCGTACGCATCCGCCAAACTTTTTTACCTGAGCCGTCAGTCGAATAATCACGGAATCTTTGCGTCAGCACGCCTCGGTTTAACGAAAACTCAAAATTATCGTTATAAATCTGCGTACCTTGCTCCGGCTCCTCTTCCCGAATGCGTGCCGTACCTGCAATTTTATCGGTCGAATAAATTCGATAATTCAGTTTCGTATATTTCGCACCCCATTCCCATCCCTTTAATTCAATTGATTTTTTACCTATTTCAATATAAAAGCCGCTATCTTCCGACACATCGACATTATCCACAGCAGCGTTACGCTCTTTCTCATTTGCAGCATAACCCATGGCACATAAAGCCCTTACATGTTTGGGCGAAACCTTCCCTTCATACTTCCCGGCCCATTTTCCTTGAAACACTTGCGGAATATCTTGGGCTACAGCTTGGAATCCAAGAAGAAGTAAACCGGCGGTCAGAACAGATTTTAAAGTGAGCGACATTATTTTTGACCTTTCAAGAAAGAGTGTTCAAATCAATATGAATAATACAGGAAACGGAAAGAATATAAAAAGGTCGTCTGAAAACCATAAGATAGGTTTTCAGACGACCTCGGATGGGTTTTGGATTTCAAACATCGCGTGCGTGCGTACCGCACACACCCTACACCCGATGCCCAGTTTCAGTAGGTCGGATACAAGTATCCGACCTACTGCCGGCTGAAAACCTGATTTTCAAGTTTTCAGACGACCTTGGATGGGTTTCAACAACAGAGCGCGCATACTACACACACGTGGTTGGAGAGAGATACATGACTTACTCTTATCAACCCTAGCGACGATTTTGAGAGAACGCAAAAACAATCGCAAAAAAGGTTAAAATTAAGACATTTTTTAATGCCTGTAAAAATTCTGTATCAAAAAATAGCCACTGTACGCAAGCTGATATAAATAACGATTTCAGAGAAATAAAAATTAGAAATCCCATCTTGTCTAGATTTTCGTTATAGTCCCAAAATATACTTACAAGTGGACACCATAAATGTTTTGTCATTAATTTAGATAGCCAAAAAATTGGAACATATAAGATAAGCACAATGAACCATACAAAAATATTAGCGTATCCACCAGTCATTGGGATTTCAGGTAAATACATGCCAACATATTTAGCTTGATTCAAATAAACCTGATTTGTATCTAGAAAGTTATTTAATATTATTGGTATGGAAAAGGAGGCTAAGATAATGAGATAAGTAAATGTATAAAAAAATACTTCCCCAATAATTTTTTTTACTTCAGATCTCCTCTTGGCTTTTATATCATTAGGATAAGAGGACATATCTTGAGTAGGTATCCGAGCAGAATCTCTAGATATCCCTTCTTCACATTTATATCTAGATTTTTTCCATAAGCTGGTAAATATACCTATAATAATAGCTGTAACAATACCGCAAACAATGTTTAAGGCTATTGATTTCAAATCATTCGAATCAAGCATTTTACTTCCTTAAATTTGGATAAATCAAAAACGTAACAGTTGAATATTTGTGCGTTCTCAATGCGCCTCTTCCCAATTCATTCCCACGCCCACCTCAGCCACCAGCGGCACGTTCAACATCCCCTCATCCACTTTCGCCATAATCTGCGGCAGTTTTTCTTTGACCAAATCCAGTTCGGCTTCAGGTACTTCCAACACCAATTCGTCATGCACCTGCATAATCAGTTTGCTTTGCAGGTCATCTGAAACCAACCAACGGGATACGTCTATCATGGCGCGTTTGATGAGGTCGGAGGCGGTGCCTTGCATGGGGGCGTTGATGGCGGCGCGTTCGGCTCCGGCGCGGGCGTTGGCGTTTTTGTTATGGATGTCGGTCAGGTAGAGGCGGCGGCCGAACAGGGTTTCGACGAAGCCTTGGGCGGCGGCTTGTTCTTTGGTGCGCTGCATGTATTCGGCGACGCCGGGATAGCGGGCGAAGTAGCGGTCGATAAAGTTTTTGGCGGAGATGTTGTCGATGCCCAATGATTTGGCAAGGCCGTATTGGCCCATGCCGTAAATGAGGCCGAAATTGATGGTTTTGGCGTAGCGGCGTTGTTCGGACGAGACGTTTTCAGGGGCAATCCCGAACACTTCGGCGGCGGTGCGGCGGTGTACGTCTTCGCCGTTTTGGAACGCGGTAATCAGGGTTTTGTCGCCGGAGAGGTGCGCCATGATGCGCAGCTCGATTTGGGAATAGTCGGCGGAAACGATGACGCTGCCTTGCGGTGCGGTAAAGGCACGGCGCACGCGGCGGCCTTCTACGGTGCGGATGGGGATGTTTTGCAGGTTGGGGTTGTTGCTGGCGAGGCGGCCGGTAATGGCGACGGCTTGGGCGTAAGTGGTATGCACGCGACCGTCTTTGGGGGAAATCATTTCGGGCAGTTTGTCGGTGTAGGTGGATTTAAGTTTCGCCAGGCTGCGGTTTTGCAGGATGATTTTGGGCAATGGATAGTCGGGCGCGAGCTGTTCGAGCACGGCTTCGTTGGTGGAAATGCCGCCTTTGGCGGTTTTTTTCAGGCCTTTGGTGGGGATGCCCATTTTATCGAACAGGATTTCTTGCAGCTGTTTGGGCGAGTTGAGGTTGAACGGCTGTCCTGCGGCGGCGTAGGCTTCTTGTTCGAGCTTCATCAGCTCGGCGCCGAGTTCGGCGCTTTGACGGGCGAGTTCGGCGCGGTCGATTTGTACGCCGTTGCGTTCCATTTCAAACAATACCTGCGCGACGGGCAGCTCCATTTTTTCATACATTTCAAGCTGTTCGTCGTCCATTTGCACGCGTAGGTGCGCTTCGAGGCGCAGGGCGAAATCAGCGTCTTGGGCGGCGTATTCGGTCGCCTGCCCGATAGCGACATCAGCAAAATTGATTTGCTTCGCGCCTTTGCCGCACAATGATTCGTAGGTAATGGTTTCCAAGCCCAGCCAGCGTTCGGACAATTCGTCCAAGCCGTGTCCGAGATGGCTCTCGATGATGTAGGAAGCGAGCATGGAATCGCCGGCAATGCCGTTCAGCGCGATGTCGTAGTTGGCGAAAACGTGTTGGTCGTATTTGAGGTTTTGCCCGATTTTTTTCAGGACTGGGTTTTCCAAATGCGGTTTCAGACGACCTAATACGTCTTGCAAATCAAGTTGTTCGGGTGCAGCAGTCAGGCTGTGTCCTACGGGGATGTAAACCGCTTCACCTGCTTGGAACGCGATGCTGATACCGACCAGCGAGGCGTTCATCGCGTCTAGGGACGTGGTTTCCGTATCGATGCCGATTGTATCCGCCCGCGACAGTTTATCCAACAAGGCGGCAAACTGCGTTTCGGTGGTAACGGCTTGATAATCCAGTTTTTCAGGGGCCGGTGCGAGTTCGGGTTGTTTTTCAGGCTGTGTTTCAATCGCCAATGCGGCTTGTTCGCCGATATGCTCACTGCCAAATAAATCTGTGTTTTGCGCTTCGTGCATACGGCTTTCCGCCTCTTTCAGCCAAGTACGGAAGCCCCAGCGTTTGAAATCGACAACCAGTTGCGCCCATTTAGGCGTAGTGCGGCGCAGGCTTTCGAGGCCGTCTGAAAGCTCAGTGTGCAAATCCACATCGGTTTTAATCGTTACCAAATCATACGACAGCGGCAGTTGTTCCAAAGCGGCTTGCAGGTTTTCACCCACTTTGCCTTTGACTTCGCCAGCGTGTCCCATCACACCAGCCAGCGAACCGTAGGCTTCCAGCCATTTCACCGCGGTTTTCGGGCCGCATTTTTCCACGCCCGGCACGTTGTCCACCTTGTCGCCCATCAGCGCGAGATAATCGCGGATTTGGTCGGGACGCACGCCGAATTTTTCCTTAACGCCTTCAATATCCAGCGTCTCGCCACTCATCGTGTTCACCAGCGTTACGCGCTCGTTCACCAACTGCGCCATGTCCTTATCGCCAGTAGATACCACCACGTTCCACCCTGCTTCGCTAGCCATCTTAGCCAAAGTGCCGATAACGTCATCCGCTTCCACCTGCGGAATCACCAACACCGGCCAGCCCATCAGGCGCACCAAATCCGGCAAGGCTTCCGCCTGCGGGCGCAAATCGTCCGGCATCGGAGGGCGCGTCGCCTTATAGTCGGGGAACATCTCGTGGCGGAAATTCTTACCCTTCGCATCAAACACCACCGCGCAATAGTCGTGCACATAATCCGCACGCAGCCGACGCAGCATATTCAACACGCCATACATCGCCCCAGTCGGCGCACCGTCGGGCGCAGACAAATTCTGCCCCATGGCATGATAGGCGCGGTAAAGATAAGAAGAGCCGTCAACGAGAAGGAGTGTGGGTTTGTTGGACATGGGGAACCTGCTGTGTGTATGAAAATAATGTACGGATTATAAAGGAAAAGGCTGTCTGAAAACCGAAAATCAAGTTTCAGACGGCCTGATGTTTACATAAATATACGGTTTCAGGTATTGCGCCTCAGAATCCCATCTTGTATATTTGTATTCAAATGAATACAAACAAAATCAAACGAATATGAATGCAACGAACCGTATCCCAATTAGTGTGCGCATCACTCAGGAAGATGCTGATTTTATTGCCGAACTTAAAATCGAAGGAGCGAATACGCCGTCTGAAAAAATCCGCGAACTGCTCAAGCTGGCGCGCTTGGCGCATACGCAGACACGCGATTACGGCTCCGCACTGACAGCGCAGGAGCAATTTTTCCAAGCGGCAAAACACGACATCTTGCACGTTGAAAAACAGGCCGGAGTGCATTCGCATATCGTGGCGAGGTTGTTTGAACAGCTTCCCGACTTAGGCGCAACACTTGCCGCCGACCTGCCCGAAGAAGCCGACCTCGACGATTTGAAAAAATACGAGCGTGAACTGATGTGGCGCATCGTCCGCCTCACCGACAGCATCTTGCAACTCGCCGTAACCGGCAAAGGCGCGGCATACGACGACAGCGTATTGCAACAGCTTGAAAACACTTTGAAACTGGCGAAGATTGTGCAACAGGCAAATGAAGTGTGAGGCTGTCTGAACGACTCCCCTTCCCCTCATTCCTAAATACTAATGCTCAACATCGAAGGCAGAGGCAACAAGATGGAAAAATGGATAGCAGAAGCATACAAATTATTTGCATCTTACAACGTGCGCTTCCCGCTAAATATCTGCACTTGCAATAGTTGCTCTCCCGAAGATTTCCAACAGGCGCTACTGAAATATCCGTTACGCGAAATTCCTGCTGATATGTTGCAAGCGTATTTGGGCAGCGCGCCTTTAGACGATGGAGCCGCGACAGCTTTAGACATGAAGCATTTTCTGCCGCGTATTTTGCAGGCTTTGGTCAACAAAGAAGATGTCCGATCTCTTGATGAAACATTGCTCGATAAATTGCATTGTGATTTACCTGAATGCTGGACAGAAGAAGAAATCGATTGGCTAAAACGTTTCGCCGTCGCTTGGTTTGACTCGCAACTGACTACGCCACGCTACGAAGGCTGCTTGGTCGTTTGGCTGAATATGTTTCAATTTGCCGGATTGGATGTTATCGACGCACTGCTGGCATTGTGGACGGAACAGGCGGATAAAACGGCAGCTTTACGCGAATTTATCGACTTGTACTTAGAAATTCCGTATGGAAGCGACAAGCCGGATTGGTACAAAGTCTGCTATCTGCCCGAGCATTGTCCGAATAGAACGCAATTCGACGCCCAACTGTCGGCTTGGTTTACCCACCCGGATACCCGCGCCACATTCAGACGAGCTTTAGAACAAGCCCTGCTGGAAGGCAAAGAAGACGAAAACGAAACATTGTTATGGGAGCAATGTTACGACTGGTTGGCACAATCAGATGCCGGCTAAACACAAAATTTCTCATGATTTCATAAAGAAAGGAAAATCCAAATGAGCGAAACCCTATCCCGCCGAGTAGGCCGTCTGGTAAGCGGCGGTTTTCATGCCCTGATTGATGCGGCGGAAAACCTTGCACCTGAAGCGGTCATGAACGAAAGCATCCGCGAAATCGAGCGCGCAGTAGATGAAGTGCGTGCTGAATTGGGCAAAGTGTTGGCACAGAAACATCTTGCCGCCAAGAAAATGGCCGATGAAAGCAACCGCCACGAAGCCATCGATGCTAATCTGCAAGCCGCCGTAGATGCCGGTCGCGATGATCTTGCCGAAGCGGGTATCGCCGAGCAGATGGACATCGAAGCGCGTCTGCCTGTTTTGGAAAACACCATCGCCGATTGTGCCGCACAAGAAAAAGAGCTCGAAGGCTTTATTGCCGCCCTGCAGGCGAAAAAACGCGAGATGCAGCAGCAGCTGCAAGACTGGCGTGCCGCACAGCAAAGCATGGGGACAGGCAAAACAGCCGGCGGCAACGGCAGCGACCTCAACCGCATTGCCCGTGATGCCGAAAAAAGCGGCAATGCCTTCGACCGTGTGATGGGTCGCCAAAACTCAATACACAGTAGTACTGATGCGGCGCAGTTGGCAAAGCTGAAAGAACTGGAAGACTTAAGCCGCAACAACCGCATTGCCGAAAGATTGGCGGCATTGAAAGCGAAATCATAAGCCATATTGAGAAAATCTCGGTTTCAGACGGCCTCTATCTTCACGGGGCCGTCTGAAAAAAGAAAACCATACACACCTCAATAACAAAAAGATGCCGGATTGGGAAAAATCCTGTGAATTACGACCAATTAATAAAAATACCCATATCCAATCGGCTTAACTTTAAAATAAAATATATGCCGTCTGAAAATTAAAAAGAATAAGGAAATGCAATATGTGGAATTTAATCAACGCCCCCGAAACTGAAATCTTCGGCATTGCCATTGCGCTGATGGTTTTGCTCGGTGTGTTGGAAGTCATTTCCATGCTGGCAGGCGGTATCAGCGACTGGTTGGACAACCTATTGCCCGACAGTCTGACCGAAACCGCGCACGCCGAAGTCGGATTAGATGTGGCTGACGCAGGCATATTCGTACGTTTCCTGAGCTGGCTGTATGTCGGACGTATCCCGGTGTTGATGTTGATGGTGGTGTTCCTTGCCGTATACGGACTGACGGGTTATCTGTTTCAGACGGCCTTTGCCACTGTATTTGGCAGTTATCTGAATGGCACGCTGGCAGCAGTCATCGTTTGGTTTATTTCCCTACCCTTAGTACGAGTAACGGCTAGTGGTTTATACAAAATTATGCCGAAAGATGAAACCACTGCCGTTTTGCAGGAAAGTCTAATCGGCCGCGTCGGTACGGTGGTGTTGGGCGAAGCTCGGATAGGCAATGCGGCGCAGGTGCGCGTGAAAGATGCTTACGGCCAACAGCATTATGTGATGGTAGAGCCTGACTCTGAAGATGTATTAAAACAAGGAGATGCGGTATTGCTGGTGTCGTTGGACGAAAATACATTTAAGGCGATTTTAAATCCGAGCGGCAGCTTGGTGGATTAAGGCCGTCTGAAACTGCTGATTTATCGATACGGTAAAAATAGATACTTCACCGCCCTATCCTCACTATCTAGAAATTTGAAATAACAATTAGAAAAAACACCCCCTATGATTTCAACCCATATTTTTTAACCCTTTCAGACGGCCTCTTTCTCTCAAAGCCTTCTGAATCCACCGCCCCCAAAGGCATCTTAACAAGAAGAAAGGAAAAACCATGAATTTGGTCTCCATCGGCACCATCGCCGGCGTCATACTCGTCGCGCTGTTTGTACTCGGCCTCATCCTGACCCGTCTGTATCGCCGTGCCAGCAAAGAAGTCTCATTTGTCCGCACCGGTTTTGGTGGCGAAAAAGTCATTATGAACGGCGGCGCGATGGTGCTGCCCGTGTTGCACGAAATCATCCCCGTCAACATGAATACACTGCGCCTTGAAGTTCGCCGCGCTGCCCAACAAGCGCTGATTACCCGCGACCGTATGCGCGTTGACGTGATGGCTGAATTTTACGTCCGCGTTAAACCCAGCGCCGAGAGCATTGCGACCGCCGCACAAACGCTGGGTATGAAAACCATGTCTCCCGATGAGTTGAAAGACCTCGTTGAAGGTAAATTCGTTGACGCCCTGCGCGCCGTTGCCGCCGAAATGGCCATGGAAGAACTGCATGAAAAACGTGTTGATTTCGTTCAGAAAGTACAACAAGTCGTGAGTGAAGACTTGTTTAAAAACGGTCTCGAACTCGAAACCGTTTCCCTGACCGGCCTCGACCAAACCAGCTTTGAGTTCTTTAACCCGCAAAACGCCTTTGACGCGGAAGGTTTGACCAAACTGACCGAAACCATCGAAGGACGCCGCAAAAAACGTAACGAAATCGAACAAGACACCGACTTGGCAATCAAAACCAAAAACCTCGAAGCCGAGCAGCAACGCCTGAAAATCTCGCGCGAAGAAGAATACGCCAAACTCGAACAAGAGCGTGAGATTGCCGTCCGCCGCGCCGAACAAGAGGCCAGCATTGCCGAACAAGAATCTCAGAAAAAACGTGAAGCGGAAGAAGCCAAAATTGCCGCTGAACGCGAAGTGGATTTAAAACGCATTGCCGCCGAACGCGACATTAAAAACGAAGACATTAGAAAAGCCCAAGCCGTTGAGCAGGCCGAGGTTGAACGCCGCAAAGCCATCGAATTGGCCGAGCAAGACCGCGCCATCGCCGTTGCCGAAAAATCGCGTGCTGAATCCGAAGCCAAAGCCGAAGCCGACAAAGCCCGTGCCGCCGCCGTTCGCGAAGAAGAGAGCGTGATTACCGTACGCGAAACCGAACGCGCCGAGCGTGCCAAAGCGGTTGAATTGATTGCTGCCGAAGAAGCCGCGCAAAAAGATGCAATTTCGCTCACTGTTGCCGCAGAAGCTGAAAAACAAGCTGCACAAGACCGCGCTGAAGCAGTGCGCATTGCCGCCGAAGCAGAAGCCGAAAAACACCGCCTGCAAGCCAAAGGTGAGGCCGATGCCAAAATTCTGTTGGCACAAGCGCAAGAGCAACAATACAAGGTTGATGCAGAAGGTACCCGCGCTGTGAACGAAGCTGCCAACGTCCTGAGCGTTGAACAGGTTGAAATGCAAGTCCGCCTTGCCCTCTTGAAACATCTGCCTGACATCATCCGCGAATCCGTCCGCCCAATGGAAAAAATCGAAGACATCAAAATCTTGCAAGTCAATGGTCTGGGTGGCTTTGCCGGTGGTACAAATGATGCAGAAGGTGTTTCAGACGGCCAAACCACACAAGCCAGCCTTGCAGATCAAATGGTCAACAGTGCCCTGCGCTACCGCAGCCAAGCCCCATTGGTTGACGGTCTCTTGAAAGAGTTGGGACTAAATGGTGGCGACATCAACGGTCTGACCCAAGGACTGGATAAAACCATTGACCAATCATAAACGAATGCCGTAATAATGATTTAAAGGCCGTCTGAAACTTTTCAGACAGCCTTTTTTATATGCGAGCTCAGAAAAACGCTAATATTTTCAATACTGATAAATTCAATTCTATTGCAATTGCAATAAATTAGGAATCATCCAATCTATTTTTTTGAGGATAAAAAGATTGGGTGGGCTATTTTAAATGTGAATCACAAGGCTAACTACTTCAATAATGATCCACCAATAATTTAATCATAAAAACCTGTTCTACCGTTTCGATTTCAAACTTGCCATCTACTCATCTATCGACATTTCAATATCAAACCGCTTATCTTCAGGCAAATAAAAAAGCACAACATTTTGTTGTGCTTTTTCTTGATGAACCCACATTACTTGTTTTTTTGCGAACGAAGGTAATCCAAAGTTTTCAGCTGGGCAATGGCTGCTGCCAATGCTTTGTGCGCTTCGGCCAGAGATTTATCATCTTTGGCTGCAGAAACACCTGCCTCGGCTGCTTTTTTAGCTGCTTCAGCACGCGCCTGATCCATTTCTGTACTGCGGACGGCAACGTCTGCCAATACAGTAATCTTATCAGGCTGTACTTCTAAAACGCCACCGGAAACGGCAACCAGCACTTCTTCAGCTTCACCCGGAACAGTCAAACGCAATGCGCCGGGGCGTACCAAACTCATAATCGGCTCGTGTCGTGGATAAATACCAAGCTCACCTTGAACGGTCGGAACCACCACAAAGCTGGCCTCGCCCGAATAGATGTTTTGCTCGCTACTAACCACTTCAACTTGCATGGTGCTCATGCCGGCCTCCTTAGTTTAAGGTTTTCGCTTTCTCAGCCGCTTCTTCGATGCCGCCTACCATATAGAACGCTTGTTCAGGCAGATGGTCGTATTCGCCGTTCAAGATGGCTTTAAAGCCGGCGATGGTGTCACGCAATGAAACATATTTGCCTGGAGAACCGGTAAATACTTCGGCAACGTGGAACGGTTGAGACAGGAAGCGTTGGATTTTACGGGCACGCATCACAGTCAGTTTGTCTTCGTCAGACAATTCGTCCATACCCAGAATGGCGATAATGTCGCGCAATTCTTTGTATTTTTGCAGAGTAGACTGTACACCGCGCGCTACGTCGTAGTGTTCTTGACCCAATACCATCGGATCCAATTGGCGTGAAGTAGAGTCAAGCGGATCAACTGCCGGGTAAATACCCAAAGATGCAATATCACGGCTCAATACGACGGTCGCGTCCAAGTGGGCGAAAGTTGTCGCTGGAGACGGGTCAGTCAAGTCATCCGCAGGTACATATACGGCTTGGATGGAAGTAATGGAACCAGTTTGGGTAGAGGTAATACGCTCTTGCAAACGACCCATTTCTTCAGCCAATGTCGGTTGGTAACCCACTGCAGAAGGCATACGGCCCAACAGTGCAGATACTTCGGTACCGGCCAGAGTGTAACGGTAGATGTTATCAACGAAGAACAATACGTCGCGACCTTTACCGTTTTCGTCTTTTTCGTCACGGAAGTATTCGGCCATAGTCAAACCAGTCAAAGCAACGCGCAGACGGTTGCCCGGAGGTTCGTTCATCTGGCCATACACCATGGCTACTTTATCCAATACGTTGGAATCTTTCATCTCGTGGTAGAAGTCGTTACCTTCACGGGTACGTTCACCCACGCCTGCGAACACGGACAGACCGCTGTGCGCTTTGGCGATGTTGTTGATCAATTCCATCATGTTCACGGTTTTGCCCACACCGGCACCACCGAACAGACCTACTTTACCGCCCTTAGCAAACGGACACAGCAAGTCAATCACCTTAATACCGGTTTCCAACAATTCGGTAGTTGAAGACAACTCGTCGAATTTTGGAGCAGTTTGGTGAATGGCACGGCTCTTGTCGGTATCGATCGGACCTGCTTCATCAACAGGTGTACCCAATACGTCGACAATACGACCCAATGTACCTTTACCTACCGGCACAGTGATTGGCGCACCAGTATTGCTTACAGACATGCCGCGTTTCAGGCCGTCTGAACTACCCATTGCAATAGTACGGACAACGCCATCACCCAGAAGCTGTTGAACTTCCAGAGTCAGACCGTTCTCGTCCAATTTCAGGGCATCGTAAACATGCGGGATAGCGTCGCGTGGAAATTCCACGTCAACCACCGCACCAATAACTTGTACGATTTTGCCTTGGCTCATTATCGTATCCTAATTTCCTGTTCAGGCTTCAGACGACATTAAACTGCCGCTGCACCTGCTACAATTTCTGACAATTCTGTGGTAATCGCGGCTTGACGCGATTTGTTGTACACCAAGCGCAATTCTTTGATGGCATTGCCTGCGTTGTCGGTTGCGGCTTTCATCGCTACCATACGCGCGGCTTGTTCAGATGCCATGTTGTCGCTCAATGCCTGATAAACCACAGACTCTAAATAGCGGCGAACCAAATATTCCAATACGGCGATAGGACTCGGCTCGTAGAGGTATTCCCAAGTAAATGAAGAATGACCTGTTCCGTCGTCAATAACGTTTTCACCGATAGGCAGCAAAACTTCCATACGCGGCTCTTGGCGCATTGTATTGACGAAACGTGAATAAACCATATGGATACGATCTAATTCATGCTTCTCATAACGTTGGAAGATTTCGGTCAGAGGGCCGAGCAGCAATTCCATTTTTGGGGTATCGCCCAAATTGGTTGCGCTGGCAATAACATTCAAACCGATGCTTTGGCATGCAGCCAAACCTTTACTACCCAGGCACACGACTTCGACTTCGATGCCTTGTTCCTGATACTCTTGAACTTGCGCCAAAAACTTTTTCAGTACGTTTGCGTTCAAGCCACCGCACAAACCTTTGTCCGAGGTAATCAAAATGAAACCGGCACGACGCACTTCGCGGTGCGGCTCCAACAATTTGATACCATGATCGGCATTAGTCTGTGCAAGATGACTCATCACTGTACGCACTTTTTCGGCGTACGGACGCGCTAAGCGCATCCGGTCTTGAGTCTTCCGCATTTTAGAGGTCGACACCATTTGCATCGCTTTAGTGATCTTTTGGGTATTTTGAACACTACGGATTTTGGTGAGAATCTCTTTTCCGACTGCCATTTCAGACTCCTTTCATCTCAATACTTATGCTTGGTAAGCATAAGAAGATTTGAAAGATTTCATGGCTTCGGTCAATGCTTTTTCGCTTTCGTCAGACATTGCGCCTGATGCATTAATCGCTTCCAGAACCTCAGGATGTTGCGTACGTACGAAACTCAAGAATTCTGCTTCGAAAGCCAAGGCTTTGGATACCGGAACATCTGCGTAAGAACCGTTGTTGATCGCCCACAAAGTCAATGCCATTTCGGCAGTATTCAATGTGCTGAATTGTTTTTGTTTCATCAATTCAGTAACCACTTCACCGTGTTGCAGCTGTTTGCGTGTTGCTTCGTCCAAATCGGAAGCAAATTGCGAGAACGCTGCCAATTCACGGTACTGTGCCAACGCCAAACGGATACCACCACCCAGTTTTTTGATGACTTTGGTTTGTGCTGCACCACCTACGCGCGATACGGAAATACCGGCATTGATTGCAGGACGGATACCGGCGTTGAACAAGTCGGTTTCCAAGAAGATTTGGCCGTCTGTAATCGAAATTACGTTGGTTGGTACGAATGCTGATACGTCACCGGCTTGGGTTTCAATAATTGGCAACGCAGTCAGAGAACCGGTTTTGCCTTTTACTTCGCCATTGGTCAGTTTTTCAACTTCGTTTTCGCTGACGCGGGCCGCACGTTCCAACAGACGGGAGTGCAGGTAGAATACGTCGCCAGGATATGCTTCACGGCCAGGAGGACGGCGCAACAGCAGGGAAATTTGACGGTATGCAACAGCTTGTTTAGACAAATCATCGTATACGATCAGTGCATCTTCACCGCGGTCACGGAAGAATTCACCCATGGTACAACCGGAGTAAGGAGCGATGTATTGCAGCGCAGCGGCTTCAGAAGCAGTTGCAGCAACCACGATGGTATGCTCCATCGCGCCATGCTCTTCCAATTTGCGTACTACGTTGGCAATAGAAGATGCTTTTTGACCGATAGCCACATAAATACAGATTACGCCTGTACCTTTTTGGTTAACGATGGCATCCAGTGCCACGGCAGTTTTACCGGTTTGACGGTCACCAATGATCAACTCACGTTGGCCACGACCAACCGGAACCATAGAATCAATAGCTTTCAGTCCGGTTTGCATTGGTTGGTCAACCGATTTACGCGCAATCACACCTGGTGCAATTTTTTCGATTGGAGCAGTCAATGTTGTGTTGATTGGACCTTTACCATCGATAGGACGACCCAATGCATCAACCACGCGGCCAACCAGTTCGCGACCGATCGGCACTTCCAAAATACGGCCGGTACAGGTAACTGTATCGCCTTCTTTAATGTGTTCGTACTCACCCAACACTACGGCACCGACGGAGTCACGCTCCAAGTTCATGGCCAGACCGAAAGTGTTACCGGGGAATTCGAGCATCTCACCTTGCATCGCGTCTGACAAGCCATGAATGCGCACAATGCCGTCTGTAACAGAAACAACGGTACCACGGGTACGCACTTCTGCATTGACGGACAGATTTTCGATTTTGGCTTTAATCAAATCGCTAATTTCAGCAGGATTAAGCTGCATGAAAACTCTCCTAATTTGTCATAGTCGCATACAAAGCATTCAGTTTGCCTTGTATGGACAAATCCAAGACCTGATCACCCACTTCTACTTTGATGCCGCCGATTAATTCAGGGGCAACTTTAGTTACCACATCCAATTTGCTGTTGAAGCGTTTTGTCAGGATATCGGTAACATCGGCCAGCTGCTGAGAACTGAGCTCATACGCGCTGTAAATTACTGCCGATTTCGTATTGTTGTGTATCAAGGTCAAATCTTGATATTGGGCATAAATTTCCGGCAATACCAGCAAACGCTTTTGCTCGGCCAAAACGGTAATAAAATTTGCCAATTCGACATTTTTGATACCGACAAGACCTTTGAGCGTTTCTGCCTTTTCGGAAGCTCCCGTTTCCGGCTGCTCGATGAAAGCAATGACTTTCTCATCCTGAACAACCGCTGCGAGTTCTTTCAGTTCGCCCAACCAAGACTCGATTTGGTTTTTTTCCTGAGCCAGACTAAATAATGCTTTCGCATAAGGTCTGGCAATCGTTGCGAACTCTGCCATAAGATTACAGCTCCTGTTTTAAGGCACTGAGCAGATCTGCATGTTTGGAAGCATCGACTTCTTTACGCAGGATAGATTCCGCACCTTTAACAGCCAATGAAGCGACCTGTTCGCGCAACACTTCGCGTGCACGGTTAACTTCTTGCTCTACATCAGCTTTTGCTTGGGCTGCAATGCGTGCTGCTTCATGAGAAGCTTGCTCTTTGGCTTCTTCTACAATTTTTGCAGCACGTTTTTCGGCGTTGGCAACCATTTCGGTTACCTGATTACGCCCTTCGGCCATAAGTTCTGCAACTTTTTTCTCTGCCTGCTCAAAATCGCTCTTACCGCGCTCGGCGGCAGCCAAGCCCTCGGCAATTTTTGCGGCACGCTCATCCAATGCTTTGGCAATCGGAGGCCATACGAATTTCATCGTAAACCAAACCAAGCCAAAGAAAACTAGGATTTGCGCAAATAAGGTTGCATTAATATTCACGTTACTTAACCTTCGTATCTGGGTTAATCAAACAGACGGCAAGCCTGTATCTGAACGGATCGCTCCGTCTTGATTACGCACCACTAAACGGGTTAACGAAGGCAAACAACAGGGCAATAGCCACACCGATCAAGAAAGCCGCGTCGATCAGACCAGCGATCAAGAACAGTTTGGTTTGCAGAGGACCGATCAGCTCAGGTTGGCGAGCAGAAGATTCCAAGTATTTAGAACCAACCATTGCGATACCGATAGAGGCACCCAATGCGCCCAAGGCAACGATCAAACCACATGCGATAGCAATCAAACCCATTTTTAAACTCCTTAAAATAGTAAAGGTTAAACTACAAAAAACAAACTACAAAAAAAACTACTTGATTAGTGTGCATCATGCGCCTGTCCGATATATACGAACGCCAACGCCATGAAAATAAATGCCTGCAAGGTGATGACCAAAATGTGGAAAATCGCCCAAGCCAAACCGGCAATCAGGTGGAACACAAATAAAATCGGATCCAAAGTTTCGACACTGCCGGTTGACGCCCATGCACCGCCCAACAGAGCGATCAACAGGAACACCAGCTCGCCGGCATACATATTACCAAACAACCGCATACCGTGGGATACGGTTTTGGACAAAAACTCTACCAAGTTCAGCAGGAAGTTGGCCGGAGCAAGCCACGGACCGAAAGGTGCGCAGAACAACTCGTGAATCCAACCGCCAAGGCCTTTGATTTTGACATTGTAGTAAATACAGATCAGCAATACGCCAATCGCCAGAGCCAAAGTCGTATTCAAGTCAGCTGTCGGCACGACGCGCAACAGGGCATGATGATTACCGGTAATGCCTTGCCATGCCATCGGCAGCAAATCAACCGGCAGCATATCCATGGCGTTCATCAAGAGAATCCAGACAAACAAGGTCAGACCCAACGGGGCAACGGCTTTACGCGATTGTTCGTTATGGATAATGCTCTTACACATGTTATCCACGAATTCGAACAGAATTTCAACAGCCGCTTGGAAACGACCGGGAACACCGGCCGTCGCTTTTTTGGCACCGCGCCACAAAAGGAAGCTGCCGATTACGCCCAACAGAACGGCAAAAAAGATTGCATCAAGGTTAATGAACGAAAAATCAGCAATGTTTTTCAGTCCTTGACCCTGAGTAACATCCGACATACTGGTCAAGCTTTGCAAGTGGTGCTTGATGTAGTCGGCAGCGGTCATAGTTTCACCTGCCATAGTGTTTCACTCTCAACAATACTAAAAAAACCAAATGACTGACGCCAAGAAACGCCAATAAAAATGGGTAAAATACCAGTGATCGATGCCATATCGCAAAAACGACCAACATAGATACCAGCGACAGCACTACTTTTAAAACCTCTCCGCCGATAAACATCGAACTTTGCAGATCGGGATTTCGTCGGGAAAACTTTAAAAGTAAAACTGCAACTAGGGTAGGCAAAATGTACGAAAATCCTCCCGCAAAAGCAGAGAGGAAGCCGGGCAATCCGGAAAATAACGCACAAACAACTGAAATTATTAATAATACAATTACTTGCAATGGGACTATCTGATTCATTGTACTTTGCACCCCCAAAAGCAAGGCAGGCTAATATAATCAAGAAGTTTGTTAACGTCAAGCAATATGTTAATCTTTGTGAACCTTTCATAAATAAATGATTAACACATATAAAACAAATCTTTGCTGGAATGGAGTTTAACACAAATTACATGTTGTTACATAGATTTTACAGAAGATTTTGATTTGTATTGTAAACATTTATACGCTCTACGCTTTTTCAAAAATTGAGGCCGTCTGAAAAGCTTTTTTCAGACGGCCCGTTCTGTTTATAAAGCCGTTAGAACGCTTGATTGATGCCCAACTGCTTCAGCAAATATTCGAATGTTTCCGGCGTATCAAAATGCAGCACGATTTTGCCTTTTTTCTGATTACTGGTTTTGACTTCGGCATTAACGCCCAAATGCTCGGTCAATGCATCATTGATGCGGCGGATATCCGGGCTGATGGTTTTGACTGCTTCGGGCTTGGCTTTTTGATGTGCCAACTGGCTGCGGCGCTCTACCTCACGCACCGACCAACCGTTTTTTACGGCTTTCTGCGCCAACTCCAATTGGTCAACCACATGCAAGGTCAACAACGCACGGGCATGACCCATTTCCAGACGGCGTTGATAAAGCATTTCCTGAACCGGCTCAGGCAGACTCAACAGGCGAAGGCTGTTGGAGATGGCGCTACGGCTTTTACCGACGGCTTTTGCGATGGTTTCGTGAGTCAGGCCAAATTCGTCGGCAAGGCGTTTCAAACCTTGCGCTTCTTCAATCGGATTCAGGTTTTCACGTTGCAAGTTTTCAATCAAACCCATGGCCAACGCAGTTTCGTCGCTGATGGTTTTAATGACGACGGGAATTTCGGTCAAACCGGCCAACTGGGAAGCGCGCCAACGGCGTTCGCCGGCAATCAATTCATATTGAGACAGACCACGTTCGCGTACGATAACCGGCTGGATAATGCCTTGCGCTTTAATGGAGTCAGCCAGTTCCTGCAAGGCTTCGTCATCCATTTGCACGCGCGCCTGATAACGGCCGGGCTGAATATCGGCGATGGCAACCGTTGTCAGGCGGTCGCTACTGCTGCTGTCCACTGCATTGGAAATCAGCGAATCCAAACCGCGCCCCAATCCACCTTTTGCTTTTGCCATATTGTTTTCCCTTTCAGACGGCCTCATTGTTGAAATGACGTATTCTATCGGATATTGCCGCTTTACGACAATTTGAATCACTATGATTTGACTATTGCCATTTATTTACGGAGCGAAACCGCAAACATGCCCCTTAAAGCGTTACTCAAACGGATTTCTTCCGCATTTTCCAACATCGCGCGCGTGATGTGGGTTTCCTTGATTGTATCCGCACCTAAATATAGCTGCGGCTGCTTCAATACCGTTTGGCGCATTACCCCGTTCAAAATATCCAAATCCAAAGACGGCGTGAGCCATTGCCCTTGGTATTTGACGAACACGTTGCTTCTGCCGCCTTCGAGCAGGAAGCCGTCTGAATTGAAAAACAGGCTGTCGAATGCGCCCTGCCCTTCTGCTGTTTTCCATGCTTGGTCAAAAATTTCACGACGTGTGGTTTTGAAACGGCGCAGATAATCGCGTTGGTTTAATGTGTGCTCACTCAAGATGACGTATTGCTGCCCATCCAATTCAGAAACAGCCGCATGGTTCAATACAAGGCCGTCTGAAAACAAAGCGGCTTTGACTCTAAATAACCCACTTGGCAACGCATCTATATAGTGTTGAATTTGCTCTGCCGCATTTTGAGGCCAAGGCAGGTTGAGTGCTTGTGCCGAGCTGTTCAGACGGCCTAAATGCAAATCGAGCAAACGGCATTGTTTGTCTTGCACGCGCATGGTTTCAAAAATACCGAAATCAGGCCTCAAGTCATTGAGGAAACGCGCCTTCCAACCGCACTCGCGATATTCGGCTTCAGGATCGCAATCAATCACAATCCCCGAACCCACACCATAAACACCTTGATAAAGGCCGTCTGAAACCGGTTTCAGAGATAAGGTACGAATCACAACATTAAATACGCCTTCAAATCCCAAACCCGTATCGCACGGATGCAAAAAGCCGATGCTGCCTGTGTACAAACCGCGCGGTTCGGACTCAAGGGACTCAATAATCTGCATACTCATACGTTTGGGCGCGCCGGTAATACTGCCGCACGGGAAGGCTGCGCTGAGAATATCGGCAACCGAAACATCAGCTAGCGCCTGCGCCTCGATGGCACTGGTCATCTGCCAAACACTGCCGAAACGGGAAACTTTAAACGGTTCAGGCACGCGTACTTTGCCCGTTTGCGCGATTTTGCCGAGGTCGTTGCGCAACAAATCGACAATCATCACATTTTCGGCGCGGTTTTTCGGGTCGTTTTGCAATTCAACGGCGCGGCATTCATCTTGTCCGTCATGAAGAATCGGCGCAGTGCCTTTCATCGGCTCGGTTGTGATCAGGCCGTCTGAATCGATTTTGAGGAAAAGTTCGGGAGAAAAACACAAAGTCCACGCTTCCTGCCCTGCCCCGTCGGGCAGACAAGACAAAACGGCATACGGCACAGGCTGACGCAAGCGGCGGTAAAGCTGAATCGGATTGCCGTAAGTTTGCAGGTGCAGGCGTGCGGTGTAATTGATTTGATAGGTATCGCCGCGGCGGATGGCTTCGTGGATTTGGTGGATATGCTCGAGATAATCGGCTTCGGATACGGAGAATCGGGGAGTAGAGATACCTGCCTCAAGGCCGTCTAAATGATTGGCCAGCCAGCTTTCGGCATCGATTTCGGAATAATCGGCAAACCAGTGCAAGCGCAAATTGCCACTGCGCGCGGATGAAATATCCATCAGTGGCAATCCGAATTCGTAGTCTGCAAACAACACTGCATGCAGACCTTTTTTCCAACCTGCCTGCAAAACATCATCCAACGACGCCAGTTCGTTATGATGAAAAAGGCAGCTTTCCACATGATTTTGATAGAGTTTTGCACGACCGCTTACCGCATCGTCGAACAGGGCGAAATAAGGCATGATGTATGATACAAATAGGCTGATTATACGCTGTTTTTACAAAAATTATCAAACAAACCGGAAAAAATTGCTTATGTGTAATTTTATGTAGGCTAATACAGCATAAAGAGGTAAAATCAAGTCATACCACACCATATCATTTAAAACTTAATCGATAAGGAGACTTTATGGCAGACCACCAATTAGAACCGTTCGAGAATGTTGAACTGGGCGAGAAACAAGACCAGCTGCAAGTATTCGAAAAGGCTGTTTTGGAACATGAAGGACGCGGCACTGACGAAGATTCCAGCAGCGCACCGCTTCCTGCCAACTACCCGTACAAACAACGTATGCGCCGCTCTGTTTACGAAAAAGAAAAACAGAAGCTGCAAATCGAATTGTTGAAAGTACAAAGCTGGGTTAAAGATTCCGGTCAGCGTATCGTCAGCCTGTTTGAAGGCCGCGACGCAGCCGGTAAAGGCGGTACCATCAAACGCTTCATGGAACACCTGAATCCGCGCGGTGCACGCGTGGTTGCTTTGGAAAAACCGACTACTACCGAACGCGGCCAATGGTATTTCCAACGCTACATCCAAAACCTGCCAACCGCAGGCGAAATGGTATTCTTCGACCGCTCATGGTACAACCGTGCCGGCGTAGAACGCGTAATGGGCTTCTGCGAACCTAACGAATACCTGCTCTTCATGCGTCAAACCCCTGAATTGGAACGTATGCTTGTTGCCAGCGGCATCCATCTGTTCAAATTCTGGTTCTCCGTATCCCGTGAAGAACAACTCCGTCGCTTCATCTCCCGTCGTGACGACCCGCTGAAACACTGGAAACTGTCCCCTGTGGACATCCAGTCGCTCGACCGCTGGGACGACTACACCGAAGCCAAAAACGCCATGTTCTTCCACACCCATACCGGCGACGCGCCTTGGGTCATCATCCGCTCCGACGACAAAAAACGTGCACGTTTGAACTGTATCCGCTACTTCCTGCACCAGCTGGACTATCCGGGCAAAGACGTGAAAGCCATCGGCAAAGTGGACGAGAAAATCGTTTTGGTTCCTGATACACGTTACAAAGACAAAACTGTCGAGCTCGGACACGATTAATTTGTAACATTACCAAAGGCCGTCTGAAATTTCATCTTTCAGACGGCCTTTTCTTAATCCTCGCGATTCCAGTACGTTTTTTGTGCGAATACCAATTTATTGTCAGTGAATTTCACACTGTCCAAATTCAATGCCCAAACATCGCTTCTCATCACTCTGGCAGCAGGATGCGCTTTATAATACAAAGACTGCGCCGCTTTCAAATCCGCTTCATCCTCAATCAAAGCGGCAGTCGCCGCAAACTGAATACCGCTGATTTTCGTGATACTGTCAGGTT
The DNA here is from genome assembly GCF_001838135.1 of Neisseria sp. HMSC078H04. Lineage (NCBI taxonomy): Bacteria > Pseudomonadati > Pseudomonadota > Betaproteobacteria > Neisseriales > Neisseriaceae > Neisseria > Neisseria sp. HMSC078H04. Next base: position 229,018 of record NZ_KV835825.1, on the reverse strand, counting down.
GTCCGGCAATGGTACCGGCTACTTTGGCAGAACGGCTCATCATTCCGCCATGTTTCGTTTGCAAAGATGTCAGCACAATTAGGCGGGCATTGGCTTCATCAAACACATAAAAACAACAAGCCGCCCAAACTTCGCCCTCTGCCGCAGTGGCAATACTGACGACATGATGATTGCTCAAAAATTTAACGATATTGGTAGGAATCGCTTGCATGATTTTTATCCTCTTTCTCAGTGTATTAAATTTATTTTCAGGCCGTCTGAAATATCAGCCCTGCCAGCGCGGCACATCGTTTTGAATAATACCGAACAAGTCCAAAGCGTGAGAGACGCTGTGTGTAATCATATCTTCGATGGATTCAGGCTTCTGATATAAAGCCGGAACGGGAGGAAACACGATACCGCCCATCTCTGTCACACGGCGCATATTTTCAATGTGCGCCAAGTTTAACGGCGCTTCACGCACCATCAACACCAGCTTGCGCCGCTCTTTCAACGTTACATCCGCCGCACGGCTGAGCAAATTATCGGCAAATCCATGAGCAACCGAAGCCAAGGTCTTCATTGAACACGGCGCAATCAACATTCCATCCGTCAAAAACGATCCGCTGGCAATACTTGCCCCGACATTACGGACGGAATGCACGACATCTGCCAAAGCATAAACGTCCTCTTTGGTGTAGTCCGTTTCCAAAGCGCGGGTCATCTCCGCCCCTTGCGAAACCACCAAATGCGTTTCTACCTGATGCTCACGCAAAAGCTGCAAAGCCTTCACGCCATACTGAAAACCGCTGGCACCGCTGATGCCGACAACCAAACGCTTCATTGTATTTCCCTGTCTCAGCCTAAAGATAAATGAAAGGCAGATTCTCAAGACGAAAAAATAACCGCTAAAAAGCGGTTAGATTTTCTAATGTGGTGCCGACAGCGAGATTTGAACTCGCACAGCCTACGGCCACTACCCCCTCAAGATAGCGTGTCTACCAATTCCACCATGTCGGCATAAATTAAATTGTCTTACTGCTGCTGAGGATTCGGTGCAACAGGAGTTGTATTGTTTTGTGCAGGCTTAGGAGCCTGTTGGGTCTGCTTCACATCGCTGAAGTCTAAACCGTGCTTATTGGAGTGGGTGTGAATATACACCATTGCCATGCAGGTCGCAAAGAAAAATGTTGCAGCAACGGCAGTCGAGCGGCTGAGGAAGTTGGCATTACCGGCAGAACCGAATACGCCTTGCGCGCTACCGCTGCCGGAACCGAACGTTGCGCCGGCATCCGCACCTTTACCGTGTTGCAGCAATACTAACACGATTACAAATAGAGCGGAAATAATATTAATAATCCAGATAAGGGTTTTAAAGGCTTCCATATGTTTTCTACGAGGCTTGTGCTGCATTGATGATGGCGGTAAAGGAGTCATATGATAATGACGCGCCACCAACCAATGCGCCGTCTACATGAGGTACTGCGAAGATGTCGGCTGCGTTATCCGCTTTCACACTTCCGCCGTAAAGAACGCGGATTTTAACATCGCTTCCGCACAAAGACAAGATTTCTTTGTAGATAAATGCGTGCATGTCGGCGATTTGTTCGACAGTAGCGACTTTGCCTGTACCGATCGCCCAAACCGGCTCGTAGGCAACGGCGATGTTTTTGGTGTTCAAACCTTGCAGGATGGAAAGCTGGTGGGCAATGACTTCGTGTTCTTTACCGGCTTCGCGTTCTTCCAAGCTTTCGCCGACACACAACAATGGAATCAGGCCGACGTTGAGGACGTTTTCCATTTTGCGGCGTTGGATTTCGTTTTTCTCGCCGAAATAAAGGCTGCGCTCGGAGTGGCCGATTAGGACGATGTCTGTACCGATGTCGGCAAGCATTTCGGCGGACACTTCGCCGGTGTATGCACCGTTATTCGGGAAACGGCTCACGTCTTGCGCACAGGTCAAGATGCGGTTGTTCAAAACAATCTGCATGGCGTTGTGCAGTTGCAACAAATAAACGGTCGGAGCGGCCAGGCCGATTAACACGCGTTCTGCGGTTGGCATGACACGGAAGCGGTGCATAAGTGCATTGTTGTTTTGGAGTCGGCCGTTCATTTTCCAGTTGCCGATAACCCATTTTTGGTCCCACATTCCGATTTGGTGATACATCTTTATTGCTCCGTGTGTTGGTTGTTGCTTGCTGTAGCGTTGTGTAATGTGAAAGTTTAGTGGATATATGTGCGCTTGGCAATTATTAACGGGCCTCCGGGGCCGTCTGAAAGATGGCACACTCTCCGACAAGGATTTATAATGTATGCTTCGATAAAATTAAGAATTGAACGGAGCACAAATATGGACTTTGAAAAAGCGCGTTTCAATATGGTTGAACAGCAGATTCGTCCGTGGGATGTCTTAGACTTCGACATTTTGGATGCTTTGGAGGAGATCGGGCGCGAACATTTCGTCGGCGAGGCTTTTCAAGGCTTGGCCTATGCGGATATGGAGCTGCCGCTGGCCAATGGTCATAAGATGTTGGAACCCAAAGTCGTTGCCCGCCTGGCTCAAGGTTTGAAATTGAAAAAAGACGAAACCGTCTTAGAAATCGGTACAGGCTCAGGCTATGCAACCGCCCTGCTGTCCAAACTGGCCGGCAACGTCGTGACCGACGACATCGATGTCGAGCAGCAGCAACGCGCCAAAAAAGTTTTGGACGAATTGGGCTTTACCAACGTCAATTATGTGCAAAACAACGGCCTGACCGAAGCATCGCAAGGCGCGCCTTTCGATGCGATTTATGTGGGCGGCGCAGTAGACAGCGTACCTGAAATTCTGAAAGAGCAACTGAAAGACGGCGGCCGTATGGTGGTCATCATCGGCCGCAAACCGGTACAACACGCGCTTTTGCTGACGCGTAACGGCAATGAGTTTTCCGAAAAGGTATTGTTCGACACCGTCGTAGCACACTTGGAAGACAAATCGGCCAATCCGTTTGGCGATTTCGATTTTTAAACAACAGGCCGTCTGAAAATTCAGACGGCCTCATGCTTTTACCCAACCCTATGACCGACATCATCCAACTCTCGCCCACCGAATTGAAACAATGGCAGGACGAAGGCCGCGCATTTCATCTGCTCGACGTCCGCACCGATGAAGAACACTCCATCTGCACCCTACCCGCCGCCATTCATATCCCGATGAACCTCATCCCCCTGCGCCAAAACGAGCTGCCCGACGACGATTTGCCCATCGTCATTTACTGCCACCACGGCATCCGCAGCCTGCACACGGCAATATATTTGGAAGACGCCGGATTTGAAAACCTCTACAACCTGCAGGGCGGTATTGATGCTTGGGCAATGCAGGTTGACAGCAAAATGATGCGGTATTGAATCGGTTTTATCAATAAAAGGCCGTCTGAAGCAGGATTTCAGACGGCCTTTGCAATTATTTCACAAACCGTGCATCTGCCATAAACGGCCGTGTAGCGGCTGGTTTGGCGGAATAGAAGCGGGAGAACGTGCTGTCGATTTTGGTCTGTATCGGCTTACCGTCCAATGTTGCCGATGCTTCCAATTTCACGCCACCGCCACTGGTTTCGCCTAATTTCATATTTGGCAACGTCAGTTTGGCAATATTGAGTTTCACATTTCCCACTTTGGTATCGGGAGACATCAGCTGTTTGCCGACCGGACGGATTTTTTCACCCTCATCATGAGGCGCGGCACCACCGTTATCGTCAACCACACCGATATTAATCAATCTGGCAGACGCCAAATCCATCTTGCCGTTTTTGACCGGAATACCGACAAACAGTTTTACGCCGCGATGAATGAACGTATTGTCCCGCCACTGAGTTTGGCCCTCTTTCGGCGGTTTGGTTTCTGCCGCCACCGAATAAGTGCGGCCCATAATCATCAATTTATAACCTGGAATTTTTTTCGAACCGAATCCATCAGTGATATCTTCGACCAGTTGCGGCGCAGTCAGGGTTTCGTTTGCCAAAATACGGGCTGAAGTTTCTGCCAAATGGGCAGGCTTGCCGTCTATGGTCAATGCCTGTTCATGGCCGAAATCAGACGCAAATGCAGGCACGGTGGCCAGTGCAGCGGCCAATGCTAGAATACGGATAGTTTTCATTGCAGACTCCTGATAAAAATGTAATTGGGTTGATTACCCGATAAAATCCGGGCGATATTGATAGGAATCGGTATTTTTATACAAATGATACAGATTATCAAGAATATTTGGATTTTAAAATAAAAAAGGCCGTCTGAAATCCAGTTTCAGACGGCCTTTTCAATCTACTTAAAACCTTCTATCAGTCTTTGAAGCGTTTGAATACCAATGTGCCGTTGGTACCGCCAAAGCCGAAGGAATTGGAGATGGCAACGTCGATTTTCGCATCGCGTGCTTCGTTGGCGCAGTAGTCCAGATCGCAACCGGCTTCAACGTCTTGTTCAAAGATGTTGATGGTTGGTGGAGATTTTTGCTCGTGTACTGCCAACACACTATACAACGCTTCCACGCCACCGGCTGCGCCGAGCAAGTGGCCGGTCATAGATTTGGTAGAGTTAACGATGACTTTGCGCGCATGATCGCCTAAAGCGCGTTTGATGGCTTTGGTTTCATTGGCATCGCCTAAAGGAGTCGATGTACCGTGTGCGTTGACGTAATCAACGTCTTCAGGATTCAGGCCGGCATCTTTCAGCGCACGAGTAACCGCCAATGCAGGGCCTTCTTCGTTAGGCGCGGTAATGTGGTAAGCATCGGAGCTCATACCGAAGCCGACGATTTCGGCGTAAATTTTCGCACCGCGTTTTTTCGCGTGTTCCAATTCTTCCAACACCAGCACTCCAGCGCCTTCGCCGATAACGAAACCGTCACGGCCTTTGTCCCACGGACGGGAAGCGGTAGCAGGGTCGTCGTTGCGAGTGGAAAGTGCCTTCATGGCGGCAAAACCGCCAACGCCCAAAGTGCTGATCGCACCTTCTGCGCCACCGGCAATCATAACGTCTGCGTCGCCGTATTTAATCAGTCGTGCAGAGTCGCCGATAGAATGCGCGCCGGTCGTACAGGCAGAAACCATACCGTAGCTCGGGCCGCGGTAGCCTTTGAGAATGGTGACGTGGCCGGAAATCAGGTTAATCAGCGAGCCTGGAATAAAGAAAGGATTGATTTTGCGCGCGCCGCCTTCGATAACGGCTTTGCCGGTCGCTTCGATGCTGGGCAGGCCGCCGATACCGGAGCCGATGTTGACACCGACGCGGTCTTTGTCGAGGGTTTCCAAATCGTCCAAGCCTGAATCGTTGATGGCTTGCAGGGCGGCGGCGATACCGTAGTGGATAAACACGTCCATACGGCGCGCTTCTTTCGCGCTGATGTATTGGCCGATATCGAAATCGCGTACTTCGCCGGCGATTTGGCTGTTGATGTCGGATGCGTCAAAGCGGGTAATCCGTCCGATGCCGCTTTTGCCTGCGAGCAGATTGCTCCATGCGGTGGCGACGTCGTTGCCGACCGGTGATACTTGGCCAAGACCTGTGATGACTACTCTTCTCTGACTCATGATAATCTCGCTGTTGGTTGTCGGGATTTTCGCGGCAGCCTTGCTCTTTTTCTTTGTGAAACGGGCAAAACTCATGCCGTCTGAAATTTCAGGGGTTTAATAATAAGGTAAAAGCCTCTATTGCGATGGCGCAGCAGAGGCTGGATGTTTGGTGCGACCGATTAGCCTTGGTGGGCGTTGATGTAGTCGATAGCCAATTGTACGGTAGTGATTTTTTCAGCGTCTTCGTCAGGGATTTCGCAGCCGAAAGCTTCTTCCAAAGCCATCACCAGTTCTACGGTGTCCAGAGAGTCAGCACCCAAATCGTCTTGGAAAGAAGATTCGTTTTTCACTTCGGCTTCGTTTACGCCCAGTTGTTCAGCAACAATTTTTTTAACTTGTTGTTCGATGTTTGACATGTCAGTCGTTCCTTTTCGCCTTGCGGCAGGTTGTTTAAGGGAAATAATTCGTCGGTATTGTACCGAATTCGGATAGAGTTTTCCATCTAATCCTGCATTTTAGCACAGATTATTCAGTAAAAACCTGTTGTTGTGCATATTAGCATAGCCTGATTTTAACCTACAAGCGGGAATTTGTTTTGTTACGTATTAACATTAACATTATTAAAAAAAGGGGCTGTACTAGATTAGCAGATATGTTACCCTCGAAATATGAAGATAACACACTGCAAATTAAAGAAAAAAGTACAGAAAGAACTGCTTCGTTTTTTTGTACTCGAAGTTACCGCCCGTTCCGCTGCCGATATTTTGGGCATTCAGCCCAACTCCGCTATTCTGTTCTACTGCAAAATTCGTATGGTTATCCGCCATTATCTGGCCTTGGTTGCCGATGAGGTTTTTGAGGGCCCTGTCGAGTTGGACGAAAGCTATTTCGGCGGACGGCGTAAAGGCAGACGTGGTCACGGGGTGGCAGGAAAAGTGGTTGTCTTCGGCATTCTGAAACGCAACGGACGGGTCTATACCGTTGTGGTGGATAATGCCAAGTCTGAAACGTTATTCCCTGTCATCAAAAAGAAAATCATGCCGGACAGCATTGTTTACACGGATAGCCTGAGCAGCTACGACAAGTTGGACGTGAGCGGTTTCATCCATTACCGCATCAACCATTCCAAGGAATTTGCCGACCGTCAGAACCACATTAACGGCATTGAAAATTTTTGGAATCAGGCAAAACGCGTCTTGCGCAAATACAACGGAATCGATCGCAAATCTTTCCCGCTGTTCTTGAAAGAATGCGAATTTCGATTTAACTTCGGCACACCGTCTCAACAGCTTAAAATCCTGCAAAAATGGTGTGGAATTTAGGGCTAATCTACTAGTACAGACCCTTAAAAAATTTTGATGGCGGTTGCTGCTGAAAAAGTAGGAATTAGATTTGAGAGAAGGTTTTTTGCATATGCTGGTTTCGTGAAGGCCTACGCAGGATCAGCGTTGTCAGCGTTTTCATGTGTATGCTAACCTTCTGCAAGGTATCTGCTTAATCATATTTGAAATCAGTATTAAAGCATAATTATCAGTATCCGAAATTCCAGTTAATTAAATATTCAGAGACAATCGTTAAGATTGATTTAAGGATGAAAATGCAAGACCAAGAAAACATTAAAAACCAAGAAGAACAAGAAAATCAGCCAAAAGAAGACAATGGTGCCATGACCAAGTTGCAAGATGTGTTCAATCTTGCGCATGACCAGGCCCATCCCGATAAAATTGATGCCGTCATCCGCGCCAATACTCGGGTGTCCGGAACCAATATGTGGGTATTGATGTTTGCCATTGCCGTGGCGAGTATCGGTCTGAATGTAAACAGCACGGCGGTAGTGATCGGCGCGATGTTGATTTCGCCGTTGATGGGGCCGATTGTAGGTATGGGTTACGGTTTGGCGGTAGGGGATACTGCGCTGATCCGTCAAGCCGTGCGCAATATTATTATATTCGTCGTCATCAGCTTGATTACCGCTACGTTGTATTTCCTGTTAACCCCGCTTAAAGAGGCGCAAAGCGAGCTTTTGGCGCGTACTCAGCCGACCCTTTGGGATGTGTTGATTGCCTTCTTCGGTGGTAGTGCGGGTATTGTGGCGCTGACTCGAAAAGAAGGAGGCAATGCCATACCGGGTGTGGCGATTGCTACCGCATTGATGCCGCCCCTGTGTACTGCGGGCTACGGACTGGCACATGGCAACTGGCACTACTTTCTCGGTGCTTCATATCTTTTTGCCATCAACTGCGTGTTCATCGCTTTTTCGACCTTGTTGTTTTCTAAGCTGCTCAAGCTGCCGCGCAGGGGGTTGGTAACGGAATCCAAACGCCGGTTGCAAAGCATCATTATTACTGCCGTCGTGTTGGCTGTGATGATTCCGAGCGGCTATATGGCATCAGGGCTGGTGCGTCAGGAGATCTTCAACACCAGAGCCAATGCCGCCATTGCCACTGCGCAGCAACAGGAAGGTTTTTTCGTGCTGCGTAAGATGTTGAACCACAGAGAAAATAAAGTCGGTCTGATTGTCAATGGAACGGGCAATGCCGAGAAAATTTCCGCCTTGCTGGTGAAAAGCCTTAACGCGTCGGGGGTGAAAGAGCCGAAGGTCAACGTGGTCTATGCGGGAGGGAACGATGCCAAAATCGAAGAATTGCTGGCAAGCCGAAACAACCCGGTTCAGCAGCAAAATGAGCTGAAAGAGCAGCAGGCCTATATCGATACCATACTGGCAGGCAAAGCCTCCGATATCGACGATGCAGCGGTACTCAAGGAATTAAAAGCCCAATATCCGGAAGCGGAAAAAATCGTTGTCGGACGCGGCTTGGCTTGGGATAAAGCGCAAACAACGCCTGTTTCCGAACAGTCTGAAAGCCAAAAAAACGCAGAACCGAAGACAGATACATATGACGATATCGTCGTTGTCTCTCTCGAATTGGAGCAGCCACTACCTGCCAAAGATCACGAGCGGATACAGGCGTGGTTAAGCCAGCGTTATGAGGGTAAGGTAGTGCGCATATTGCAAACGCACAAGTCTCAGACAGATAAACCGTCTAACGAATAATCGCCTTCAGGCTTTATCCATTTCCGAGAAATCATTGATTGTTCCTAGTACACCAAATCCGCCTCAAACACGCCTCTCAAGGCGTTGGAGAGGCGGATTTTTTCTGCGCGTTCGAGCATATCGCGGGTGATGTGCGTTTCGATGACTGCGTCCGCGCCCAAGTAGGTTTGCAGCTGCTTCAACACGGCTTGGCGCATGATGCCGTTGAGGATATCCAAATCCAGAGACGGGGTGAGACGGGTGTTTTTGTGCATGTTCATGTTTCAGTATTCTCCTGAAAATACTGTAAACAACGCTACTAGTTTCTACAGCATCGAGTTGATAACGTTCGCCCGCATCGGCAAGGTTTTCGGCGCCGAGGACGAGTTTGAGCTTCTCAAAGTCGATTTGGTCTTCGCAAAAGACTTCAGGAAAGATTTGTTTGAGTTTTAATATGTTGTTTTGTTTGAAATTATTTTCTAAATCGTGTATAATTTCGGTTCGGTTCGGTTCGGTTCGGTTCGGTT